>JAHDEP010000077.1 GCA_020628775.1 Rhizobiaceae bacterium
AACTATCATGCACCGTGTTGGCGTATTACCATTTGATGCAACAGAGCAAGATATTGCTATGCTTTTTATTACCTCAAAAACTAGAGGTCGATGGATACCGCCAAAAGGTAGAGCCAAGAAGAATGAGAGCCATGAAGATGTTTGCCATCGCGAAGCATTTGAAGAGGCGGGCATTCATGGGATCGTTTTAAACGATTTCCCTATTACAGTTGTCATTAGCCGTTCCACAGAAGATGGCACAGAAGACATTCCGGTGACATATTATCCGTTTTTGGTTTTATCTCAGGTTGATGCATGGCCGGAGAAAACCGAACGCGAACGTCATTGGGTGCTCATCGAACAAGCCGCTAAAATTGTTGATCGCAATGACTTCCTGGATCTTATCAAGCAGTTTGAAGCGCTAACGCCTTGGATTAAAACAGCCGCGTTAGAGCATAAATCAATGCTGCAAGAAGAGCTGAAGCAGGCACAGTAACTACCCAAGCTGCTGCAATTGATATAACAAAACGACGTCTTACCAAGAAGCGCTTACGCTCAGCTTTCGAACTTGCAAAAGCCTCATCAGCTGTTGTGTTCAATTTAGACCCTTGTCTAAGTCGACGGCGATTTGGGTTCTCAACATATTCACGCAAGAAACCAACCCCAAAAACAGCACCGACCGCAATATGTGTTGAACTCACAGGCAGCCCTAGCGCTGAGGCGATTAAAACGGTGACGGCTGATGATAATGCAACGCAATAAGCACGCGGGGCATTTAGTCGAGTGATTTTCTCGCCAACAATTGAAATGAGTTTTGGTCCAAACAGACCCAAACCAAGCGCGATACCAAAAGCACCAACAACCATAACCCATAACGGAATAGAGACCTGACTTGAAAATTCAGCGCCCTCACCCACCGTAGACACAATTGCAGCGAGCGGACCAACAGCATTGGCAACATCGTTTGCACCATGCGCAAAGGATAAGAACGCAACACCAATAATGAGCGGTACATTAAAGAGTTGATTCATATCTTTCTTGGTATTTTTAAGACCGACAATTCGCTTTGCAATATATGGACGTGCAGCAAGAAATGCTGCTGCAAAACCAAGACATGCGTAAATAATGATCTCCACCAGCGATGGTTTCCAAATTTTCTTAAGCCCTTTCATTGCCATATAGGCAACAAATGCAGACGCCATAAGCCCAATAAGAACCGGAACCCAACGCTTTGCAGCAGGTATCCTATCATCAACATTTAGAACTTTGGCTTTGATAACAAAAAGCAATGCAGCAGCAACCAAAGCACCAAACACCGGTGAAATGACCCAGCTAGCCGCAATGGCTGACATGGTTGACCAATTCACGAGCCCAACCCCGGCAGCCGCAATACCTGCACCCAATACACCACCCACAATCGAGTGAGTTGTTGAAACGGGTGCACCTAAAAATGTCGCAAGGTTAATCCAGATCGCAGCCGATAAAAGCGCGCTCAACATTAAGAAGCGGAAATCAACGACACTAATATCATCGCCTGGGGAGATAATGCCTTTGGAAACTGTTTTAACAACATCGCCACCCGCAAGCAGCGCGCCCGCACTTTCGCAAACCGCAGCAATAACAATTGCCCAGAAGACGGTTAAGACCTTGCCGCCAACAGCTGGCCCCATATTATTAGCAACATCGTTGGCACCAATATTCAGCGCCATGTAACCACCGATAACCGCAGCGACTGCGATCAATAATGGTTCTTCAGAAATACCTGTGAGCTGAGTTCCGGCAAAAAGCGCAATAATTGAAAGAAAAACAACGGAAAGTCCGATTGGTACAATTTGATTGCGAAGTCTTTGAGAAACAGACTGAGCATAATCTATTCTCCGCAGATCATTAACATAACGATGATCCGGATTTTTCTTTTGATCAGCCATGAAACTGCTTCCCCCTGAATTTTGCAGGACTTTAGCTCACTCACTTATGATTCAAAGGTAATTGTCTTAAATGAGGTGTTTTCCAACAGATTCTTTGTGGAAAAAGCGTTCAAAACAATGGATTTGGCTATTCTGTGACGGTTCGAAGGCCAAACCACTTGTCTTCAACAGCTTCGTAATGCACTTCCGGTGCATAGAGCTTAACTTTAAGCCCTAAGTCACCTGCGGTTAAAAGCCCGGTTGAATACAAAACATTATATGCAGCAACGACATAATTGGCGCGTGCTCTTGAAAGTGATTCCCGTGCATTAAGAACACCAGCCTGAGCATTCAACACATCAAGTGTTGTGCGTTGGCCAACTTTGCGTTCTTCCAGAACACCAGAAAGCGCTAATCTTGCAGCTTTCACTTGTGCATCATTAGCTGTGATTGATGCTTTCGAAGATTGAAAGTTCACCCACGCATCGATGATGATTTGCTCTATCTGTCTGCGCGCCGAATCAAGTCGTATACGCTGCTCACCAAGTGTTTCTTTAGATTGTCTGATGCGCGCAGCATTTGCACCGCCTGTAAAGATCGGAATGCTTAATGTTGCACCGATACGCGCAGTCGTGACATCGCTATCATTTTGGGAAAGAGAACCTGTGATCCGAACACCAGGTAGAACCGAACTTTCCTGAACTTTCACATCATATTCAGCAGCATCGATTACAAGATTGGCTCTTAAAAGCACAGGATGCTTCTGCAAACCAATGCCCAATGCTCTGTTTAATGAATTTGGTAAAACCTTTTTAGGGATCTGTGGCACCCGCAAACCACGCGGTTTCACACCAACAACCTGCTTATAAATCGCAGAACTTGCTTTTAAAGCAGCTTCAGCTGCAAATAGCTGTGCTTTTGCAGCTGCAAGACTTGCTTCCGCTTGTGCAACATCAGTGCGTGTGCCCTCACCGACGCGAAGGCGGATTTGCGCGGCTTTTAATTGCTCACGAAGGAAATCAAGATTTTGGCTGCGAATGCTGGTGATTTGTTGATTAAGCAGAACATCCAAATAAGCCTGCACTGCAGAGATCAAGATATCCATCTCGTTCGATAACAAGACCTGACGTCCGGATAATACCCTCGATTGAGCAGCCAAAATGCTGTTTTTGGTGCGGAAACCATCGAAAATTGATTGCGTGATGCTCAATCCGATTTCAGCGGAACTTGTATCCACCCCATTTGTATCTTTAGCGGTAACTGATGCTTCACCAGCAATCGTTGGGCGTTGGCCAGCTCTGGCAATAGCAACATTTTCATCTGTTGCACGCAATTCGGCGCGCGCTGCCAATAGATCGGGATTATCCTTATAGGCCTTGGACATGGCACCATAAAGGGTTTCTGCTGAAGCGCTCGACGAGAACACCGCAAAACAACAAAAAACCGAAATGAAGAATAGTCTGTAATTCACAGCAAAACTCAATTTCAACACTTACTCAGGAAGCGGATTTCATCCGCGTGGTTAGAGAAACACACAAATGGACATAATGGGAGCAAGATACAATAGTTAATGAGTTATCAACAAAACTTGCTCAAAGCCCGTTGCTCATCGGCAACAGGTAGTGCCGGTAAAAACACCGTATTACTTTTGGGAAATCAACTTACCGGAAACGACATTTTCTTCTAATGTATCAATAACTTCCGCTAATTTTACATCAATTATGTGCAGATATTCTGTCCAATCTTCAAGTTTATCCAACTCATCTTTTCCATCTGAAATACCGCGTAACGCAATCAATGGCAGATCAAAGCGGTGGCATGAGCGCAATATCGCAAATGTTTCCATATCAACCATATCAGCATCAATTTCATCATATGCCGAACCTGATACAACATTTGCCCCGGTGGATAGTCTAACCGCCTCAACACCCTGCATGAGCAAAGGCATTGTCAATTCTTTTGGTAAATCCAGTAATGGTGTCGTGCCTTTTTCAAAACCGAGCGCACTTGCATCCATATCGCGGTATGAAACGCTTTTTGCCTGATAAATCCCGGTTTGCTGTAAGTCACGCGATCCCGCAGACCCTAACGAGACCACAATATCGGGCATCTCACCCGATAATTTCAGCTCGGTGAGTGTACCCGTCACAACAACCCCAGCCTCGACAGGCCCTACCCCACACATCAACGGTTTAATCCGAGATTGAAGCGCCACTCCGTATTCTGGCTGCGCTGCCATCACGTAAAGGAGTTTTTTATCGCCAACCTGCTTTAATGAAAATGTCATTTGCTACGCCAATTTAAGTTCTGGTGATAAAACCGATAACAGCATCTTAGTTGCAACATCAACATCAATATCATCTGTCAGACTGCTATATGCTTGCGACAATTGCGGCTCGGAAAACAGATTTTGGCCTTTGGCATCCAATAAATCCTTGATGAATTCCGCATCCATTTCTGGGTGTGGCTGCATCGACATGCCATTTTTCCCATAGGAAAGCCCGGCATATTTGCAAAAGTCTGAACTTAAAAACGCTTCACTATTTTCAGGCGCTTTTATTACCTGATCCTGATGAAATGCATTTAAGCTGACAGTTTTCCCGTCATTGGATTTATAATCCACCTGACCGACGCTCCAACCTTCAGAAAATTTAACCACTTTTCCACCCAAGGCTTGCGCCATTAATTGATGGCCAAAGCAGATCCCGATAACTGGGATAGAAGCAGCAAAACAATCTCGAACCAATTGCTCTAACGGCGCAATCCAATCATGGTCTTCATAAACCCCATGGCGAGAACCGGTTACAATATAGCCATCACAATCTTCTATCTTTGCAGGAAACTCGTTGTAATTGACGCGAAAAGTTTCAAACAACAAGTGATGTCCATCAAACATCTTTTCAAACAGAGCACTATGCGAGTGGTGTTTTTTTGCAACCTCATCAGGGTGATCACCACATTGCAAAATACCAATTTTCGTTGCCATCTATAAACCCTACTGGAAAGCCGTTTCAGTGAAACTGCGAAGTTTACGAGAATGGAGACGCGCTGGCGGCATTGCGGACAACAATTCCATGGTCCGAATACCAATGCGTAAATGCTGATCAACCTGTGTGCGATAAAAATCAGATGCCATTCCGGGAAGTTTAAGCTCACCGTGAAGTGGTTTATCAGAAACACACAATAATGTGCCGTAAGGAACCCTAAATCGGAAACCATTGGCCGCAATGGTCGCTGATTCCATATCAAGCGCAACGGCACGAGACTGCGATAATCGTTGAACCGGGCCACGTTGATCACGCAATTCCCAGTTTCGATTATCAATGGTCGCAACAGTACCAGTACGCATAATACGTTTTAAGTCATAACCATCGTAACCTGTGACCTCAGCAACCGCGTCCTGAAGCGCCACCTGCACTTCAGCGAGCGCTGGGATCGGCACCCAAACAGGTAAATCCGCATCAAGCACATGGTCTTCACGCACATAAGCATGAGCCAACACATAATCACCAAGGCTTTGGCTATTGCGCAATCCAGCGCAGTGACCAAGCATCAGCCAAACATGTGGCCTCAGAACAGCAATATGATCGGTGATTGTCTTAGCATTCGAAGGTCCAACACCAATATTGACCATCGTAATACCAGCATGCCCCGGCTTTTTAAGGTGATAAGCTGGCATTTGCGGTGTTTTAGTCAATACATTCTCGCCGGCAACTTCACCTGCTTTGGTGATGAAATTACCCGGCTCTACGAAGCTTTCATATCCGCCGCCGCCTTCAGCCATCAGCTTCCTCGCATATTCACAAAACTCATCGATATAAAACTGATAGTTCGTAAAGAGCACAAAGTTTTGATAGTGATCGGGGTCTGTTGCTGTGTAATGCGACAGACGCGCCAGAGAATAATCAACGCGCTGCGCTGTAAATGGTGCCAGTGGACGTGTTTCCCCCGGCGCAATTTCAAGCGTACCATTGACGATTGAATCATCTGTGATCGATAAATCCGGCGTATCGAAATAATCGCGCAATGATAATTTAAAGTCAGGGCCAAGATTAGCATTCACGCTTGTTTCGCTTGTAATAGCAAAATGAAGCGGAATTGGTGTGTCTGATTCGCCGATGACAAACACCGCATCGTGA
Organism: Rhizobiaceae bacterium; assembly: GCA_020628775.1. Taxonomy (GTDB): domain Bacteria; phylum Pseudomonadota; class Alphaproteobacteria; order Rhizobiales; family Rhizobiaceae; genus Lentilitoribacter. The sequence goes on from JAHDEP010000077.1 coordinate 6,026, forward strand.
TTCTCTGCGATAAAGCTTAATTGCTCAATGAGATATGATCTGAAAAGCTTCGGATTGGTAATTGTCGCGCTATACACCCCAGGAGATGAGAAATGTCCGAAAGACAATCTGGAATCAACATGCTCAAACGAATGGCATGAAATGCAGATTTCAGGGTAATAAGACCTGTAAAACTGCTTAACCTTGGGATCGAAAGCTTCGAAGGATTGTCGTAAAAATTCAACATTCCGTTCGTATATTTTAGTCAGTGCGTCGACCGCCTCGGTCACGCTTTTATACTCACAAGCTTCTATTGGCTCGGGAGATGTGAAGTTATTTGTTTTAATATGATTATCCATGAGACGTTATAACCAAAGTTTTTTGACAGTGGAATAACTGTTTTATACCTCTTCGATAATTTTCCGCACGAAGTGTGGAGTTTTAGCCACGCTGGAGGCTGTTTAATAAGACCAAACCAACAGCATTGGCTTCGTCACCAAATGTATTCTGTTGACTAAACTTCATGGCACAAAGTGGACCAGCAAGCACACAAACGAAAATAGACGCTCTTAAAATTGCGGAAATCATTTTTATAAACCTAACTACGCTTTACTCTTGGATAGATGAATTTTGAACACCGCAAATCGTTTCATTGCCTGTTGTGCAAATGAAAAGGTCACCGGTTAGATATGGATTATTGGCTGCTTGGTTTTTGTGAACTGCACCTGCAAGCAGAAATGCAAAGATCATCAACACTAAGCTTATGATCGAAAATCGACGGGCCAATATGGTCATATTATTATCCTTACTCAATAAGAGAGGAAAACTCTCTTGAACTGTATGAGTAGGAATTTGCCATATTGGAACTGAACCTATTCTGAGACCCTTGTTCATATTCGGTTCAAATATGTAAACAAAAGCCGGAAGAAACCTGTTTTAGCGGGCTTTCATAGGTTCAACGAGCGCTCATTTTACAACCAATTTTAATAAAACTCGAATTTGTCTTCGTGCAACTTGGTTACTCAAAGGTTGAAATTCAAATCTGAATCAAGCGTTAAAATCGGCCCGAATCGCCATAGAATCAGGCTTGCTGATGTTTAACAAAATCTCAAATTTACGATTCGTTTTTGTTTTGTTTATTTCATATTAATCATGGAATTTAACAGCATTTTCAAAACATTGCGGCATTCTAACAACCATCAAACAAGCGCTGAAAAACAGTGCGACAAAGAACGAAAAGTTCGAACAACAGGCGAAAAGCTCCTCAAGAGCTAACAGGGAATAACCCGCTCGTAGAAGTGGGAATAAATAAGCCCAAAAGGGCAGATTAATAATAAGCCGAAAATCGGCACTTACCCTTTTCGGGGAACAAGCAAACAAAGACCAAAATGGTCAACATGACAGGGATTATTAAAATGGCACGTTTTGAAATTACAGATATGAACAACCCAATGATCGCAGGCGAAGTTCGCGCAGACATTTTGTGCGACATGGGCCTTATGTATGCAACAGGCAGAGAATGCGCTGTCGATATGATTGCAGCTCACAAATGGCTGAACATTGCAGCGATCAAAGGATCAGAGCGCGCAGCTGCTCTTCGCGCAGAATTGACAAGCACAATGTCAAAATCTGAAATCGCGAAAGCACTTCGCGAAGCTCGCGAATGGATGACAATGCACTAAGCATTTGAAATACATTAAAAATACCCTTGCCGACATCTCTTCCTCCCAGATGAACGCAAGGGTTATTTTTGTTTTGACATAATATCATTTAAGGCCGCTGCAAAACGGTCTATTTCCTCATCCGGCCCAACACTCACCCGAATGCATCGATCAAGTGGCGCAACACCGGGCATACGTACAAATATCCCGCGCTCCATCAATTCTTTGAGAATCTCGCGCGCGTAATCACCATCACGACCGCAATCAATTGTGACAAAATTAGTTGCTGATGGAATGCTCGTAAACCCATGCGTCGCAACGATTTTAGTAATCTTTTGCCTTGATGACGAAATGAGATTGAGGACTTTTTCTAGCCAATTATCATCGGAAATTGCCGCAACCGCAGCTTTTTGCGATAAACGCGACATGCCAAAATGATTGCGTACACGATCAAACATTAAAATCGTGTCAGGATGGCCAATCGCATAGCCAACGCGAAGCCCCGCCAACCCATATGCCTTTGAAAAGGTGCGCATTCGCAAGACATTGGGCATTTCCAAAAACGCATCTATCGCAGGTACAGCAGCATCAGGCGCCATTTCTACATAAGCTTCATCCAAAATCAGCATGGTGGTTGCGGGCAGATTCTTGGCAAAATCGACGACCTTTTCGCGCGACCAATATGTACCCATAGGATTGTCTGGATTGGCAAAATAAACTAGCGCAGCATTAGTCTCTTGCACCTTATCAAGCAAAGCATCCAGATCTTCTTTGTCTTGCTTATAAGGCACAGCATGCAGCTTGCCGCCAAAGCCCGCGACATGGAAATTAAAGGTTGGATATGCGCCTATAGAAGTAACAACGGGTGTATTCGTTTCAACAATCATTCGGGCAGCCAGGCCCAAGAGACCATCAATCCCTTCACCGATGACAATATTGTTGAAATCAACAGCTAATTTATCGCAAATCGCGTTTTTAAGATCAAAGCTCTCCGGATCGCCATAACGCCAGGATAAATGTGCTTCATCCTCAATCGTTTTTTGAACGAGAGGCGAAAACCCAAACCCGTTCTCATTGGCGCCAATTCGGGCTTTAAACAACGTCCCGCTTGCGCGTTCTGAGGTTTCAGGACCGACAAAAGGTACACTTGCGGGCAAGGACTGAACCAATGGTGTAAATCTTTTAAATCCAGTCATAATGATCGCCTTTCTGTGTTTTGTCAGAATTATCCATTTGCGCTTTCATTGGCAAGGATTTACCTTTGTGGTCCATCCACAAATGACAAAGTCCACAAAATGCCTCCATATATTGAAACCATTCTATACATCTTTTCCCTTATTGGTTTGGGCTACCTCGCCGTTGCGACGAAGTATCTAAAACCAGAAATTGGCGATGGATTAACAAGCTTTATCTATAACGTTGGCGTGCCACTCCTGCTGTTTAAAAACATTTTAATGGCTGACTTTGGCAGCGGCGAAGTTTTGGTTATCTGGGCGGTTTATTTCAGCGCAGGATTGATCGTTTGGACATCATCACATTTAGTGGTGCAATTTGTCTTTGGCAGAGATACGCGTGCGGGTGTTGTTGCAGGTGTAACCGGTGCATTTTCAAACTGTGTTCTTGTGGGAATTCCTTTTATTACAGGGGTTTATGGTGAAGAAGGCGTAGCGATCCTATCAAAAATCCTCACCATTCACTTACCTGTCATGCTTGCTGCTACAATCATTCAATTTGAATGGGCCAGCCGAAAAGATGGCGCTGTTGAAACGGAAATCAACTTCACTGGTGTTTTGAAAAAGTTCTTAAAACAACTGCTTTCTAACCCATTGGTATTGGGCATTCTCGCTGGATTTATCGTCAAAATGCTAGCCGTTAGCCCACCACCTTTGGCTGATCGATTGATCGAAAACATTAGTGCGACGGTGGGCCCACTTGCGCTATTTGCGGTGGGTATGGCGACGCGTCGTTACGGGATTTCTGGTCAAATTCCGCCGGCTTTGGTGCTGGTCACATTTAAACTCATGCTCATGCCAGCAATTGTGTTGGGGCTATCACTGATCTTTGGTGTTCCAGAATTTACGACACGCGTACTTGTCTCGATTGCAGCACTACCAGTGGGGATTAATTCTTGGGTCGTCGCACAGCAATTTGGCACCGGACAAAGGTTAGCTGCAACATCGATTACAATTGGTACCGCGACCGCATTATTAACAACTGGGTTATGGCTGCTAATATGCGATCTCATATTCTAACTAGGAGCTTTGCGATATGATTTCTGGGTTTAAAAGTGAAGCTATCAGAGTTTCCGATCTTAATCTGGCAACTTGGTCGAAGGGCGAAGGCACGCCGATACTTTTGCTGCATGGCTACCCGCAATCCTCCTATATGTGGCGGTATATAGCGCCCGAACTTGCCAAAACACACCGCGTTATTCTCGTAGATTTGCCCGGTTATGGCGAAAGTGAAGGCCCAGAGCCAGATGAAGCAAATTACGCTTACAGCAAGCGCAATCTCGCTAAGATCCTTGTGGAATTAATGACCAAGCTTGGACATGAAAAATTCCAAGTTTTGGGGCATGACCGTGGCGCGCGCGTTGGTTTTCGCATGTGCTTGGATTACCCCGATAAAGTAACGGCATATTGCGCGCTTGATATCGTACCGACCTTGTCTGTGTGGGATAATATGGACTGGAAGAACGCAATGGGTACGTATCACTGGCCCTTCTTAGCGCAACCTGCCCCGATGCCGGAAACATTAATTGGTGCGGAACCAGATCACTATATGGATCATATCTTTGCAAGATGGGCAGATGATAATTCTCAACTCTCATCGGATGCAATTGCGAAATATAAACAACAGTTTAGATCAAATAGTGTTATCGCTGCATCCTGCGCTGATTATCGCGCGGGCGCCACAACAGATGTCGAGCATGATCGCCAAGATCAACAAAATGGCACCAAAATCCAGTGTCCTGTTTTAGCGGTTTACGGCAGTGGATTTTTAAAGAACATGGCAGATGCTCCGCGCAAGGAATGGGAACCATGGGCTGATAACCTTCAAGACTTACAGCTGTCATGCGGACATTTTGTTGCTGAAGAAGCGCCGGATCAATGCATTCCGACGATTTTAGAGTTCTTTAATCATAATTGAATCCAGTATCGAAAGTATGAAAACAATTAAGACGTGTCGTGTTTAATGGTGCTCAACATATAAATGCTGGGCATCATTAGGAGGCAGCGATATGACTGGTCGTAAACTATTTCAAATTCTCAAACCGCTTATTACGGTATTGAACGCAATTTTTTCTGTTTTACCAAGGTTTTTATTCAAGATGACATGGCCCATTTTGGAACTCATGCCTTGGAAATTGGGTATCTTCATGCGCTATCTTTGGGCAAAGCGCCTTGCAAAATCATGCGGTGAGAACGTTCTATTCGAAACAGGCGTGCGCATCACATATTGGGAAGAGATCGAATTTGGTGACAATGTCGCCATCTTCGAGACATGCTATCTGGACGGTAAAGGTGGCATCAAAATTGGTGATAATGTTTCTATCGCGCACCAAACATCCCTCATTAGCTTTGATTTTGATATTGATAACGCTGATGGTCCTTTAAAATATGCACCAATTCGCAAAAAGCAGATCGTTATTGGCGAAGATGCACTCATCTTCTCAGGCGTTCGGATCCTAGCCGGTGCAAATCTGGCACCAAAGACAGTCGTGGCGGCCAATGCTGTTGTCAAAGAAGGCAATTACGAAAGCGGGATTTACGCTGGAATGCCTGCAAAAAAGAAGCGTTCCTTTGACAAAACGATTGAGGCAAAAGCAGAAACGAAATCAAAAGCTGCTTAATTCAGAATATCTCAAACAATAAAAAACGGCTGCAGATTTTCCTACAGCCGTTTTTTTTCATCCAAAATATTTGGGTTTGATTACATATTTGGATACATAGGCCCTTCGCCGCCCTGCGGCACAGTCCAGTTAATGTTCTGATTAGGGTCCTTAATATCACACGTCTTACAGTGCACGCAGTTTTGCGAGTTAATCACGAAGTTCTGCTGACCTTCATCTTCAACCCATTCATAAACACCTGCAGGACAATATCTGTTGGATGGACCGGCAAATACGTCCAATTCCGAAGATTTCTGCAAATCAGCATCAGCAAGTTTAAGATGAACTGGCTGATCTTCGTCGTGGTTTGTGCTGGATAAGAACACAGACGACAAACGATCAAAACTCACCTCGCCATCAGGCTTTGGATATTCAATCGGCTTATGCTTACTTGCTGGCTCCAAACAGGCGTAATCAGGTTTACCATGCTTCATCGTACCAAAAGGTGACCATTTGATAAGCGTGTTAAGCCACATATCAAGACCACCAAGTCCTACACCAATGATTGTACCAAACTTAGACCACAGGGGCTTCACATTGCGCACTTTTTTCAGATCATCACCGATCTGAGTAGAACGCCATTCATTTTCATATTCGATGATTTCATCTTGGGCACGACCTGCTGAGAGTGCGCTAGCTACTTTTTCAGCCGCCAACATGCCAGATAGCATTGCGTTGTGAGAGCCTTTAATACGCGGCACGTTCACAAATCCTGCTGAACAGCCAATGAGTGCACCACCTGGGAAGGTAAGCTTCGGCACGGATTGGAAACCACCCTCGGTGATTGCTCGTGCGCCATAAGACAAACGCTTACCACCCTCAAATGTAGGTTTGATAGTCGGATGCGTTTTAAATCTTTGGAACTCTTCAAATGGCGACAAGTATGGGTTTTTGTAGTTCAGGTGAATAACAAATCCAACCGCAACCATGTTATCTTCAAGGTGATACAAGAATGTGCCGCCACCTGTTTTCATATCAAGCGGCCAGCCAAATGAGTGCTGAACCAAACCTTGTTTGTGATTTTCAGGTTTAACTTCCCAAAGCTCTTTGATCCCGATACCAAACTTTTGTGGCTCACGATCTGCGCTTAGGTCAAACTTATTGATGATCTGCTTAGCCAATGAGCCGCGAACGCCTTCACCGATAAGAACATATTTGCCTAAAAGCTCCATACCCGGCTCATGGTTTGGACCAGGCTGGCCATCTTTACCAATGCCCATATCGCCTGTCGCAACACCAATAACGGCGCCATTATCATCATAAAGAACTTC
>JAHDEP010000078.1 GCA_020628775.1 Rhizobiaceae bacterium
TTAAGAGCGCAGCAGCACTGAGCGGAATTGATAGTAAGTTAAATAGACGTGAGGACTTGCCATCTTCGCTAAATTGCGTTGCTGAAAACAGCAGAAACCCAAGTCCCAATGCTCCGGCAATATGGATGATACGGAAATTCCATGTTTCTAGCGGCAGGTTCGGCAAAAATGGAATGGTGATACCTGTCATTGCTGAAATGGAGACGCCATTTAACGCGATGATATGAAACATCACATAGATTGCGGCATAGCTTGCAACAAACAACCCAAAGCGCCCAGTATATAGGCGACGATTACTTTCAACTGGCTCGTCATCGATGCCTTCAGCTTTGATAGGTTCGACGATGTCCTGATCTTGAGTTGCTTCGCTCATTGGTTTTCCCCCAGACATGTTTGCACATTGCCTTCACGCGTTCAATGGCACATCAGCCGATTGAAACAGTAAGTCATAAATTCGTTTTTGATTATTTTGAGTAGACCCCAAGACCATAGATGATTGGCCTTGGGGAACAATTTAGGTGTGATTAGTTACCGTAAATGTTTGCAGCGTCGATGCTTGCACCATTTTCGTTAAACCACTTTGCAGCACCTGGGTGCCAGCTAAGTACTGTGTTTTTGTCCCAGTTTTCTGGAACTGTTGTCTTAGCAGCTTTGTGTACTTTAAGCATGCGGTCATGGTCGCCCATGATAGCTTTTGTTGCTTCATAAACGAAGCTGTCTGGAAGATCACAGTTTGCAATCGCAAAGTTCCACATTGAAACTGAGCGAAGATCGCCAGGCTGTGAAGCATAAGTTCCGTTTGGCACAACAAAGTTTGCAACCGGGAAGCCTTCCTGGATTTTGCCCTGCTCTTCTTCCGTAAACTCAACGAAGTTTACTTCTGTTTGTGCTTCTAGCTGAGATACAGCAGCTGTTGGAACACCAGCAGCAAATGCGATTGCATCAAGCAAACCATCCTGCAATTGTGAACCAAGGTCATTCCATGAACCGTTACGACGTTCAAAATCAACACCTAGGCTTTCCAACATTGAAGGGAAATAAGTGTCTGATGTTGAACCGGCAGGACCGAAGCCAATTTTTGAACCAGCAGGAATATCAGAGATAGACTTAATGCCAGATGATGTAAGTGCAGTCACGTTAAATGGTGTCTGATACATCGGGAACATTGCACATGCTTTGTCCATTTTAAGACCAGGAGCAATTGGGTTTGTACCGTTTAGTGATTCATTTGCAGGACCCATAGTTGTCATACCAAAGGCTGCTTCACCAGTGTGTACAAGTGCCATGTTCTGCATTGGGCCACCAGTGATTTCACCACCGCCAGAAATGCCAAGATCTTCAGCAATAATGCCAGCAAAGCCTGAACCATATACGAAATATGTTCCGCCTTGTGATGCAGTTCCAACTGTAAAGCTCTCAGGCCAACCAGTTTTGTCCATTGCCATAGCTGCGCTTGTTGCTAAACCGAGTGCAACTGTTGCTGATAATAGAGTTCGAAGTTTCATATTTCCTCCCTAGACCCCCATAGATGAGGTCAAATTAATATTTGAGCGACGTAAGTCTTCACTTAAGTAAGCGTCCTCGACACCACGCAAAAAGCATTCAGTTGAAGAAATCAAACACCATTTTTGTGTTATTATCATTTTTTTGAGATGCAAATGACATGTTGAGCACAAAAGGTAACATCCAAGCAAAAAACGTGTACCTATCTCGTTACATCGTCAATTTTCACCCGACTTTGACAAAATCTTCGCGTTTTAAATCGAGTTTCTGCATTTTCTCATAAAGTGCTTTGCGAGATATCTGCAAAGTCTCATATGTTTCTCGCAAGCTACCATTATGCGCAGCAAGTACGGATGCAATAATCGCACGCTCTTGTTCAGCCATTATTTCAGATAAAGGTTTGCCAGTTTGTATGACAGGAAGCTCATGGCCCAACTCCAAATCAATACCCAAAACAAATCGCTCTGCTGCAATGTTGAGTTCTCTTAAGTTTCCCGGCCAATGCGCTGTAGCGATCTGCGTAAGTAGCTGTGGTTCGATCTCAGGGGCATCTTTGTTGTGTCGCAATGCTGCCTCAACTACAAATTTCTGAAATAATGCCGGTATATCTTCGCGCCTGTCATCAAGATCAGGTAAAAGGATCTCTGCTTTAGCCAATCTGTAATAAAGATCGCTGCGAAATTTGTCCTGCCTGATCAATTCTTTTAGATCAAGATGTGATGCGGTTATGAACTTAACATCGAGTTCAACCGGTTGGTTTGACCCCAGCCGCGTGATGGTGCGCTTATCAATTGCATGAAGAAGTTTTGCTTGCGTTTCTATCGGCAGCATATCGACAGCATCTAAAAAGACTGTCCCTCCCCGCGCATATTCAAACTTTCCGTATCGGCTGGTTGTTGCAGATGGAAATGCGCCAGCTTCATGGCCAAAAAGTTCTAGCTCGAGCAGATCTTTGGGAATAGCAGCGCAGTTTATTGAAACAAATTCAGCGTTTTTTCGAGGGCTTAGATCATGCAGCAATTTAGCAACGGTATCTTTACCGGTTCCGGTATCCCCGGTGATTAAAATATCTGCCTCAAGCTCGGCAAGCATTTGAACTTTGGATTTTAGCTTCTCGATCGCTGGCGATTTTCCCGGTAGCGAACCTGTAAGCGTACTTTTACCCGTCAAAGAAGCTTTTAGCGATCTAACTTCCAACGTTAGTCGGCGTTTGTCCTGTGCACGTTTTACCGTATCTATGAGGTGTTTTTGCGAAAATGGTTTTTCAATAAAGTCATATGCGCCGATCCGCATGCTATCAACGGCCATAGGGATGTCGCCATGCCCTGACACCAATATGACCGGGAAATCAGGATCAAGTTCACGAATTGACTTAAGCAGTTCCAGACCACCAATGCTTGGCATTTTAACATCGGTTACGACCACAGCATCTAGCTGTTCATCGATCCTTGCGAGCGCATCTAATCCATTTTCAAACAGCTCAGCTTCCAAATCATTCAGTTCAAAGGCCTGTGCGGCTGCTAGTCTGATATGTTCTTCATCATCGACGAATAGGACAACACTCATTGAGCCGCCTCGTTTACATCTTCTTGTTTTGCTATCATGAGCGTAACTTTAAACACCGCACCACCATCTGAAGAGTTCGTCGCACTTATTTCGCCACCAAAATCTTTGATGATATTGTAGGAAATCGAAAGTCCTAAGCCCATTCCTTGTCCTGCCTGTTTGGTACTAAAAAATGGATCGAATATCTGATTTAGAGTTTCATCAGGAATACCAGAGCCATTATCTTGCACTAGGATATCGACTTTTTCATCTTGAATTTGCGTGCGCAAAGTAATGGCCGGTTGATCAACATTTTCAACCGCATCTAAAGAGTTCCGCAAAAGATTTACGATGACCTGCTGCAAACGAACATCACCACCCGTAACAAATAGCGCATCATCTGGTCTTTCAAATTTAAAATTAATCCCGGCTGCTGTGATTTGCGGACGCATCAATTCGCACACACTGTTGAGAACCTGAGATAGCAATATCGGCTTTGTACGATCTTGCGGCATACGTGCAAAATTTCGCAAATATTTAGCAATCGATGACATGCGATCAACCATCGAAACAATATGGGTAATGTTTTCTGTCGCTTTGTCTTTTCGATCACGCTCAAGATATAAACCGGCATTTTCGGCATAGGCTTTTGTTGCCGCTAACGGTTGATTAAACTCATGCGAAATCGCCGCAGACATTTGTCCTAACGCAGCAAGCTTTCCAGCTTGGATAAGCTCTGTCTGAGTTTTGCGAAGGCGCAATTCAGCGTTCTTTCGCTCTTCAACCTCAGCAATCAGCAACGTGTTTGAGTGATTTAACTCACTCGTACGTTCAGTTACTTTTTGCTCAAGTTGGATTTTTGCTCGGTTCTCTGCAGCGAGCTTTTCGGACAACCTGACTTGTCTTTGGCGGATCAAAAGCGCAATCGCAGCAACAAGAAGCGCTGAGATAATGATACTACCTGCGGTTAACACCGCCAGCACCGTTGCCGGACGTGTAGGCGTTAAAATTGTTACACGCCAACCCGCACGCGCAATCAGCATAGTCGTAGCGATATACTGCAAAGGACCATCGCTGGTTTCGATCTTTATCAGTGAAATGTTTGATTGAAACTCGCTCTGCTCATTAGGCAGATATTCAAGCAAATTGAGCGGATATTGCGCCGCCGACGCAATAATATCGCGCTTTTGCTGCGATAGCCTGGTGAGAGATTTCAGGTTCCACTCATTACGGCTGGAGATGAACACAATATCATTTGAATCTCTAACAATGACTTCTGAATTACCCTCGCGCAAACTCGCTTCAAATTGGTTGACGATAAATCTAACAGCAACGACGCCTTTAATGCGCCCGGCAGAGCGTACAGGAGCTGCATAGAAATAGCCGCGTTGACCATTTTGTGTACTCATAGCGAAATATTGCCCAATACCACCTGCGATAACTCTGTCGAAATATGGACGGTAATATCCCTCATTTTCGACCTCAGAACGCACACCACTGAGGTTTGATTTGGCCAATAGTTTGCCGGTTGCATCTTCAAGATAAACGCCGTCTGCACCCAATGCATTTGCAGTTTCAGACAAGAGACTTTCTGCCTGTTCTTTTAAGGTCTCTGATGTGGTGTTGCTAAGAAATGATGAGATTTCAGGGCGCGCCGCAATGAGTGCAGGAATGCGTGCATATCGATCGAGAGTAAGCCGCAAACCTTCTGTCGCTAGTTCAAGAGTTCCTGACTGTCCTTGGGCTGTCTGAAGGAGAAAATAACGTTTAACAAAGGGATTAGAAGCAATCGCAACTAAGACAATTAGAACAAGAAAAAACATCGTAACGACCAAAAATCGCTGATGTTTTAGTATTTCTTTGATCCGGATACGCATCTTAGCCTTATAGTCAAAAATCTAAGTTTGCATCCACACATATGTTAAAAAATAAAAATATTCAAATCGATAGTCGCTTTGTATTTTAATCAATTTGTTGGCGTGATTAAGTCAATACGCCTAACCACCAGACTTATAAACAGCAAGTTCTAAGCCTCTTGCAACTGATTGTCTCGATAGTTGTTCATACGTCTCAAACGGTAGTCCAAGATACGTCCAAGTCTCTTCCAAGGCCGATATAAGCGCTAAAATATGAACGTGCGAATGCATGGGCGAAGGCGTTATTCGCAATCGCTCCATTCCGCGCGGAACAGTTGGGTAATTGATCGGTTGAATATAAATATCATGTACATCCATCAACCTATCAGAAGCCTTCTTACAAAGATCAGCATCCCCAACCCACAATGGAATAATATGCGTATCTGAAGGCATGACGGGCAATTTAGCCTCAACCAATGCAGCTTTTGTCTGCGAAACGCGCAACTGGTGTTGCTCACGTTCTAAATTTGATGATTTTAGATGCTGGACGGATGCAATAGCCGCGCTAGCAATTGCAGGCGGTAATGCCGTTGTAAAAATAAATCCAGGCGCATAAGAACGCACACAATCTACGACCTTTCTAGAGCTTGCGATATAGCCACCTAATACACCAAACGCTTTTGCCAATGTCCCTTCGATGATATCAATACGATGTGCAAGACCTTCACGTTCAGTAATTCCTGCACCGCTATCTCCATACATGCCAACTGCATGAACTTCATCGATATAAGTGATCGCATTATACTTTTCCGCTAGGTCAACAATTCCTTTAATTGGCGCAACATCACCATCCATTGAATAGACAGATTCAAACGCGATGATTTTCGCACGATCTGGATCTTCTGCCGCGAGTATTTTTTCAAGATGTTCAAGGTCATTATGCCTAAAAATCTTCTTTGCACAGCCTGATTGGCGTATCCCCTCAATCATTGAGGCATGATTAAGTTCATCAGATATTATCAAGCAATCTGGGAGAAGTTTTGGCAAAGTGGAAAGCGTTGCTTGATTGGATACAAATCCTGACGTGAAGACCAAAGCAGCTTCCTTATTATGAAGATCTGCAAGTTCTTCTTCTAGCGCAACAATAGGGTGCGACGTGCCGGAAATATTTCGCGTACCGCCCGCACCTGTGCCAATACCAGCTGCTGAATTTAACATGGCATCAATCACACGTTGGTGCTGCCCCATGCCTAGATAATCATTTGAACACCAAATGGTGACTGGTTTACTTGCATCTGATGTTCGGTAGATAGCACTTGGAAACGAACCGACAATCCGCTCTAAATCTGCAAAGACCCTATATCGGTTTTCGCATTGCAGTTGATCAATTGCATTGTCAAAATAATGCTGATGTTTCATCTCGTTTATTCCTAACATTTGAAACTGGAAATCACGTTTCCAAAGTGCTTATCTGAGTAAAAGCTGGATTAATCAGCTCATCCGAATATCTTCGAAAAGAAACCCTTTTTAGGAGGCTCTACAGTCGCTGCAGCGCTTTTCATGGCACCTGCAACAAGGGTGTAGGTTTCAACCCATGCATCTTTTACATCCGGGGTAAATTCATCTCCCAAGCCTTTATCCAGTGTAAAAATTAGCGCTTCTCCAACTGTATCGTAATGCTCGTCTTTCACACCGTAACCCACATGTTTCTTCGCAAGGTCTTCAATAGTTGGCAGAATTGTTTCAACCTGATGCAGGTTATTCACTGCAACGCCCAATGTTTGCATTAGCTTTGTTTTCTGATCTGTCATTTCAGCTGGAAACATAGGACGCACAGCAGGTGCAATTTCAAAAAGCCGATCATAGAAAATATCAGCAGCAGTTTCTGCAATAGGCGCAACTTTGCCAAAGCTATCCTGTACGAGTTTGATTTGTTCGGGTGTCATTTTTTTTCCTTTCAATTGAGGTTATTTTAAATCTTGGATGGCGATATCTTGACCGCCACTGTGGTAAACCATGAAGCGAACTGCAGCTTCGACTTCTTGATCTGTAAGTTCATCATTGCCACCGCGCGCTGGCATATTGCCGCCCGATGGACTTAGAAAACCATTTTGTGCGTGCTCGACCAAAACCGTTAAGCCTTGTTCGATACGAGGGCCCCAAAACTTTGATCCGGTGATTTTGGGAGCGCCGAAATTGCCTGTCCCATGGCAAATTTTGCAATTTTGATCCCAAATTTGTCCGCCCTGTTCAATCACTGCAAATTCCGTTTTCGGCAGACGTTCAACTTTCACAAGGCGTTTTAAACCTCGCTCTGGATAAGGTGGATGCTCGACCTTGATCTCATTAGCGACGGTGCCATGGGTGAGCAAAAGCCCACCCATGATCAAAACTCCGCCGACAATTTTTTGAAATTGTGTCAGCTGTTTCATGGGATTAACCGTCTAACGGAATGCGGATCACAACACCGCCCATCACATCACCCACTTTAAAGTCGGTGCGCGGGCTATCCTTATGCTCGTTATGACATGTCGCACAAACTTCAGCGACCGCCACGTCAGCATAAACAGCGGTGAAATATTTCAGATCATCGATGACTTCTTCGCCGTAAAAGTTCTCACCGATATTATCAGCAACGAACGCCAGACCTTCTTTTTCAAGCTCAGTCTGATTTTCCGCATTTGGTTTGTTGATCGGCCATAAAGACTGCAACGAATATTCGAAAAGATCCGTCCGGTCCGCCACAGCTTCAGCACCCATGCGGAACATTTGCGCAGGCAGTGGTGCAGAAATATCGTCTTCAAAATTCTCTGTTGCCGTGATCAACTTATGCTCAGCGACCAGGCGCCCCACGATCATTTTTGTGTAGATTGTGCGGTCAGAATCCATCACCGCATGGAGCATATCTGTGACATCTCCGGGATCAATCCCATCGGCATTTGTTGTCGAAACTGGTATGGCGGCAAGCAATGCACCTCCAACCAGCATATTGATTATTTTCGACATGAGTATTATCTCCTTTGTGTTGCTTAAACGTGCAATAAAGCGAGGGATAGGAATTTGTGGGCCTAATCACGTCCTATTCCTCGCGTTTCAATGCCCAATCGATGCTCTCAATGTGCTTCGATGGACGCCCGTTAAAATTACTTTCAACGAGTTTCGGGTCTGCCAGGGCATCAATGGAAAATCCTAATCCATGGCATGACATACAAACCGGCCGGATCATTTTTTCGTTCGGCCGTAAAAAATCATTCTGATTATGTGAAGTGAAGAACCCTTCTTTGGCTTCGACTTTTGGCATGTGGCAATCAGCACAAGTCACACCAGAACCTGGCGCTCCCTCGCCTGCGAGTTCTAATTGCCAAAGCTCAAAATGGGTGGAATTGAAATAGTTTTGCGTGTGGTCATCATTGTGACATGTCGTACATGCTTCAACGGAAGCCACCTCAAGATTGACCTCATGTGGTTTGTGGCATGTGTTACAACTACCAATTTGCATATCATGCGCGTCCGGCTTCATAAGATCTTTACGTGCACTTTCGCCAACCGTGATCGGCCCTAACGGTGCATCTTTGAAGAAAGTTGCAGCAACGGACATTGGACCATCAGCCTCAACAACGCGAGGCGCGGCTAATTCCGGATGGAACCGCATACCATGCTTACCTTGAGTAAATGTTGTTGCTTGATCTTGATGGCAATCTGAACAAACCTGAAGGCTCGGTTTTTCAGTCCAGTTTTCTTCCAAAGCAACAAGATCCATGCTGTCTTTAAGCTCAGGCGCATGACAGCTCGCGCAATTTAGCCCAGATGCTGCATGCGCAGATGTCTCCCACGCATGTACCGCGTCTTCATCCAAATATTTCGCAGGCGCAATTACGTCTTTTGCGTATAGAACAAGGTCAAGCATTTCCTGCGCTTGGCTTGAAAGTTTTGCTTTGGTTTCAGCATTTAACGGCTCATTGCTTTCATCATCTGTCTTGATCTGCTTTTCATTTAGGTAAGTTTTAAGCGCAAACACGGGATCTTCTTTTGCGAGCGCTGTTCGAATAATCGAAGGCGAACGGCTCTCAGCTGCAAACTCTTGAATGGCATGCGGGAGAAAGTCTTCACCATGACCATGCTTTACCAAAAACGCTTCGTAAAGCGCTGAATTATCATGATAGTTGTGACAACCAGCAGATGCGCAAGTTGTAAACTCCAATCCAACATGGCTTTCCCGTTCTTCACCAATTTTAGAATGACAAGCTACGCAAAGATCTTGCGGTAAAGAGACAGCCATTGGACGAGTGATTTCTGGCACATGCTCAGCGTGGCAAGTTTGGCAATAAAATGCGTTTAACTGCGCGCGTGTTTTTGCCTTTTTGGCACCGCGAAACTTCTTAGTTGGATGTGAATCATTTGCGGCACTTAACTCTTCTAAATGACAAGTCCCGCAAGCTTTGGTCATTGCGGCAGCCAATTTCTTGGGGCTTTTGGTCAAATTATCAACCAGACCCGTTGTGTGACAGCTCTCGCAGGCCAATTCGATCTGCCCATGTGCTGCAGTCGTCTTACCAATCAATAATAAGTGCCGGGGACCTCCAAAAAATACAAATCCCATAATCACGGTAATTCCGACAACAGAAAGCAGCGTCCATAAAAACCAAAGTAGGTGATTTCGTTTGATCAATTCCGCCCCCTAATACATGTAAACAACGAGGACATGGATTGCGATCAACACCGGCAATGGCCAAACTGCAATGATGTGAACCCACATAGGAAGTGTACGTGGCTTGGCGTTATTTGCGCTAAAACCTCGATCTTTTAATTCATGTTCGCCACCAGTGATGAGACCTGCAACTGCGCCAAAAATCAGCGTGATGAGAAAACTTGCCATTAAAAAGAAATTCAGATTATTGCCCAGTCTAAATCCTGTGTGCCAAACAAGAACTAATGCAGCGGTAAACCCGATGATGAGGTGAACAAGCCGCCAAGCCTGATAACCACCAAGTTTTGAAAGAAAGCTAATGCGTTTACGCAAACCGATGATGGCCGCGGCAACCGATAAACCAAGCAATGTGTAGCCAGAATACTGTTTCCAGATTGTGTCAAACCATAGATCAAACCAAAAATCGTCAACGATATATGTATCGTTTAGTGAGATGCGTGGAAGCAGCAAAGTCGACAGCGCTATTAAAGCGCCCAACGCAGATATCGCAAGCAGAGCTTTCCACCATTTAACTGGTTCTGGTTTTACCTCTCCCTGCCCCAAAAGCTCATGGATCAACGGTTTGCATGAACCACAAACGCTGTTGGCACTGGTTGCGGTCCGCACTTCATCGAGAGTTGACGCACCTAATGTAATAGAATCTGAAATTGCACCTTTGGTTACGCCAGTACAATTACAAATGATGGTTTCCTTTGGCCAGCTGGCCACACTATCGTCTGCATCGCTCCACAATTGACCTTTGCGGGCGAAAGACCAAAGCTGCCATGGCCATACGGATTTACCATCAGCAACAGCCTGCTGCAGTTTTGTGGCTTCCGGCCAATCGCCCACACCCAAAGCTGCAACGAGTTTACCGCGCGATATTAATAATCTGCGATAAACATCATGTTCTGCGTCTTTAAAGATGTAGCTTTTAATGCCTGGTTGCTGCTCAATGGATTCAAAATCACCAATCGAAAAGACATCCGCACCAACGACTTTGAGCTTTGTAGTTGGAGTTGAGCCCAAATACATATTACCCATCTCACCGCTTATATCTCCAACGGCAATGCTCGTTTGCTCATAACCGGGGCCAACCAGACCATAAACATGTTTATTATGTTCGGCGCATTCTCCAATTGCATAAATATCGGGGTCAGACGTGCGCATTTGATCGTCAACAATCACCCCACGATTATGTGAAAGCCCGATTGCTGCTGGCAGCTGAGTATTGGCACGAACTCCGGTGCAAACAATCACGGTATCTGCAAGGATCTCTTCGCCATTTCCAAGCGTTATGTATTCAGCGCGAGAATTCCCATTAATTGATTGAACCCGCTGATTAACAACGACATCAATCCCGATTGCCTCAATGCGCTCTTTTAATGTATCGCCTGCCGCCATATCGAGCTGTCGAGGCATCAATCGGTTTTCATGTTCGATAACTGTGACTTTGGCGCCGCGTTTTGCCATTCCACGTGCAGCTTCTAAACCAAGCAAACCGCCACCAATTACCACAACGTTACGCGCTGACATTGAGCGCGCAATAAGAAGCTCCACATCGTTGAAATTTCGGAACGAAAACACGCCTGATAACTTGGACCCTTCGATATTTGGCACAAACGCGCGTGATCCCAGCGCTAAGATGAGTTTTGAATAAGAATAAGTGCGATCGTTTGAACCAAGAACCTGTTTGCCGTCTCGATCAACATCGATTGCTGATACACCATCAAATCGATCTATTCTGCCCGGACGTGGCGCGTATTCGCTGGAATATATTTGACCAAGTTGCGCTTCACCGGCCAAAAGCGGTGTTAATTTCACTCTATTATACGGTCGCCAACGTTCCGCATTTAACAAGGTGACATGATAACCGCGTTTAGAAAGTTCTTGCGCAGCACGGGTACCAATCGGGCCACCTCCAACTATCACAATTTTTTCCATCTTTGGCGATGCCGAAGAGGTCTTATTATCAAAACCTATATTCGTGGTGACATTCATGTATCAACTCGCAGGATATGGCGCCCAAAAAAACAAAACGCCATATGCGCAAACATGATTACATTTGCGTATATGGCGCCATTGCCTTAGTGCCCATCATTGGACAGAGAAACCTATGCAAGTCGCGTGCCAAAAAGAATAATTCATTACAAACAGTAACTTAACCGAATACATCTAATGCCAATTCATCAGTAGTCGATTAATTATTGTATCTTTGCATAAAGAGTGTGCAGCGCACAAAAATACAACTTTGTGCGCCTATTGGATTTGGAGGAGATGTAAGTTTATTTGTCCAAAACAATATCTGCCAAAATATCACTGATGATCACATAGGCATCTTTGGTTAAATGTAAGAGATCATTTTTATATGTTGGGCAAGGACTGGCTACTTTACGATAGACTTTGCGTTGTTCCCGATATTCATCAGAAAATACTCGCATGCCACCGCAAGTCAGCACATCATCGACATTGATGAAAACGACATCTTGATCGGCGTATTTTTCCTTCGCGGCATCATACATTTCAAGTCGCTGGGGCATATATGCTGAAAAATCCATGCCTCGCGGCGGTGTTTCAATCACGATGACTTTGCTGTCTTGCCAATTATCGCGCAAAATGCTCAAAATTTTGATGATACCTTCAGAGATCGCGCAGCCAGGATCAGTCCTTAGATTGTTGGTGCCAATCCATAGAACGACAAATTTTGGATCATAGTCTTTCAAATTCATTTGATTAAGGCGCCAAATAACTTGTTGGGTGCGATCAGCCCCTACTCCAAGGTTTAAAACCTTCAATCCGGGCAACTTTTTTAGAAGATCCTTTGTTTTCCAAGATTGTGTGAGAGAATCTCCCAATAAGATCACATCAGCGTCCTTTGGTTCCAACGCTTTAAGTTCTTCAGAGAATAGATACTTATCGCTCGTCGCCGGTCTTTGAGGTGTAGTGGTATGATAAACCGCATATTCAGGACATTGATCTTCTTGCGCAAAAGCTGGATTAGACAAGACAAAAACCGCAATCAAACTTGCTAAGAACAGTGAAATGTTTGAGCTCGAAATATTGATATTAGTCATATCAACTCTAAATCCTGAAACGTTTAAATAATTATACGTTTAAACAATATCGATGAACTACGAAATCCCCAATGCCGTTTTACGTTCTTCCAACGCAGATTCAATCAATATTCCAATTT
>JAHDEP010000079.1:0-2109 GCA_020628775.1 Rhizobiaceae bacterium
ACCGATGGCAATGGGTCCGCAGATGCAGCGATTGAGGCTGTGTCTTTATCAGCATTTGTTGCGGTGCTCGCTGGTTCCGCTTTGACCTGGCTTCTGTCAATCACCCCAAGGTTCAACACATCATCCAAACTAAAGGATGCGCCAGATTTCAGCTCGTCACTTTTACAATCGGCAGATCCCAATAGGCAGCTTTCCAATTGAGACTTTGGTGCAGGTTGAGGTGTTACTGTTTCAACTTCAAGGTCAAAATCATCCAGTGTAATGACTGATTGCGCAGCGCTTAGGTGCGTTTGTAATCCGGTTGCTGTTAAAAACCCGATCGTTAATATGAAGCCTTTGAATTTCATGTCGCACCCCATTAAATATCCCGTCCTTTAAATATTACCCATGCTTTGGTTCAATCGTCAATCTTTAGCGTGGTTTACAGACCTTAGGATCTTGCGCAAAACTTGGGGTATAATCATGCAATTTTAGATATACCCTTGGCTTTCAAGTGATATAAGTATGCAACGGGTGAAACGGGATTAATGGATTACAATGCTCTCTGACCAGGCGATGATTATTTCGATTTTTGCGATATTATTCGTATTACTTGTGTGGGGGCGAATACGATATGACCTTGTCGCGTTTGGCGCGCTGGTTTTAGCGACAGTTCTGGGATTGGTTCCCACCGAGAAAGTTTTCTCAGGCTTTGGTCACTCAGCTGTTGCGATTATTGCGCTCGTATTAATTGTCTCGCGGGGTCTGGTTGGATCAGGTGCGATTGAAAAACTAGCCCAAAGATTGCTCAATTCAGATCGACCATTGCCGTTACATATCGCCATTATGGCCATTGTCGGTGCGGGTCTTTCAGCCGTTATTAATAATGTTGCAGCGCTTGCGCTTCTTATGCCGCTTGATATTGATACCGCTGCAAAAGCAAAACGTGCGGTTAGTTTAACGCTCATGCCGCTATCATTTGCAACAATTCTTGGCGGTATGATTACACTTATTGGAACGCCGCCAAATATCGTCATTGCGGCCTATCGAGAAGATGTGATTGGAACCCCTTTTGGCATGTTTGATTTTGCGCCGGTGGGTTTAACCGTTGCGATCATGGGCATTGCATTTGTTTCACTTATTGGATGGCGGTTTCTTCCAAAGCGCGAGGGTGCGCTCGATCAGGAAATTGATTTTGCAAAAGGTCGTTATATTGCAGAACTACGTGTCGGTGACAAAACGGTTGAAGAAGGCAAAAAAGTTTCAGATCTTTATCCGCTGGCAGATAAGCATGATCTACATATTTTGGGATTGGTGCGCCGGGGTAAACGTTTGCCCGGTCATGCTGCTCGAGAGGAAATTCGCGCTGGTGACTTCATTGTTGTGGAGGGTGAACCCAAATCCATTGAAGCATTTATGGGGCAAGGTGAGCTTGAATTTTCCGGATCAGAAAAACATCCCGGTAGCGTGACATCGGGTGGTTTAACCCTGAGTGAAGTGATCGTGCCTGAAGATGCCAGAATTACTGGGCGGACCGCACGTAGCATGAAGTTGTTATACTCGCATTCTGTCACTTTGCTGGGTGTTTCTCGTAACGGCCGAAAATTTACAGATCGCGTGCGCCTATTAACGATTAAACCGGGTGATGTTTTGCTGTTGCTTGGAACGCCAGAACGGATGTCTGCCGCTATTTCGCAGATGGGTGTTTTGCCTCTACAAGGCCGCGAAACTCAACTGGTGCAACGCGAAAAAGCGGGCATTTCGATTGCTATATTTTTAGGGGCAATCGCAGCTGCCGTTTTGGGTTTGGTGTCATTGCCCGTTGCCCTTTGTGTCGCGGTGATCGCGCTCATCGCCATTGGCCTTGTGTCCGGAAGTGAGGTTTATGATTCCATTGAATGGAAGGTGATCGTGTTATTAGCGAGCCTCATTCCACTGGCAGAAGCGTTTGAAAATTCAGGAGGCGCTGAGCTGATCGCTTCGCAAATCTTATCGGTCACGGATGGATTTCCAGCATGGGTATCGCTTCTTGTCTTGATGGTTGTGACCATGACTATGTCTGATTTTCTAAACAATGTTGCTACAACTTTGATCGCAGCGCCAATTGGTATCGGCATGGCAACGGCAACC
>JAHDEP010000079.1:2209-12663 GCA_020628775.1 Rhizobiaceae bacterium
GGTGGGTATCATTTCGGTGATTATTGGAAGATGGGTTTGCTCTTAGAAATATTAGTAATTGCGGTCGCATTTCCGATGATCCTCTTGGTATGGCCGCTATAGGATAAGGTGCGATTTAAACCGTTTATCTGTTGGTGGCTTGTTTCGTTTCTTTTTTAAATAATGCCATCATTAAAATAGTCAGTGCGGCCATATAAATGATATTCATCAAACCAAATACAAACATGCTTATCATCAATGGCCAGCTGAATTTTATACAATCTAATCCGCTATAAAACCCAGAAACGAATGTCGAGTTCTTTTGAGTAATGCGTGGTTTATTTGTTGTGCGTTTCTTGAGAATACGAAGTTGTGTAATGCCCAAAAAGATCAATAACATTGCGCTGAATAATGGCTGGTTTATGCTCATACCATTGTTAAGCAGTGCGTTGACTTGCAGACCCCATTGCACAATGACCATCGGAATTGAAAACAACATCCAGATGAGTATATAGCCAGCTAAATATTGTAGCAGTAAGCTATAATTACAAACAATCTTCAGGTTGTTTTGAATGCGTAACAATAATGTTGGGAACATCATTGCGGCAATCATAATTTGCCACATTAGAAATGCGCGCGAGAATTCAGCCAATCCCCAAGCGTCGATTTTGGTGACGCAAATTGACCAAACCGAATAGCCATATTCTCCAAGCAATTTCGATTTTTGATAAAGCCAATCGAAAACCATCATCCCGGGTCCAAAGTCTGCTGCTGATCCCTCAACAGCAAACTGAAAAGATTGGATGATGAGATATACCCAAGCTAAAAGCGAGACGCCGATTATGATATCACTGCTAGGAATCACGAGCGTATCCGACCCCTTAAAGGGCGTCGTTTTTGTGACTTGCGGATAGCTTATAGCTTTTGGGTTATCGATTAATCTGGGCATATCTTGGAACTTTATTAGTCTCCGACGATCTTGTTCCAAAAGCCGGATTTTTCTTCCGCGTCATCGGGTGTTGAATCACCACCTGTTACGGCTTTATCAAACTCTTCGAAGAAATTTTTAGATAGCTTTTTAGATGTGCTGACAACAAGGCGGCTACCAAGCTGTGCGAGCTTGCCGCCAATATCTGCTTTTGCGACATATTTTAAAAGCGTGCCGCCATCTTGTTCGATAAGTTGAACGTCAGCGCCACCTTTGGCAAAACCTGCCACGCCACCATTGCCGCTTCCTGTGAGAGAAAACGTTTCAGGTGCGCCGTCATTGTTGAGTTCCACATCACCAGAGAATTTTGCTTTTACAGGGCCAATTTTTAGAACAACTTTGGCCGTAAGCTCTGTATCACTGATTTTGGTGAGTTCTTCGCAGCCCGGGATACATTGTTTTAAAATATCCGGATCATTAAGCGATTTAAACACAACATCGCGAGGTGCATTGATAAAGATTTCGTCTTCTATTTCCATTTTTTGTCCTACTTTAAATTATATGGATTAATTGGTGATCAGCTATTGTCTGATCGGAAGGACTGATATTGATCAGCCCTCCTAAATTGTGTGAGCTCAGCTAAAATTGAGAGCGCAATTTCTTCTGGCGTGATTGCATTTATATCCAGCCCCGCAGGTGCTTTGATCGTGTCGAGATTTTCCTGCGAGATGCCATTAGCCGCCAGATTACCTTTCAGCTTTTCAGCCTTCTTACGGCTTCCTACAAAGGCGACAAATTCCGCATTTAATGACAGTGCGCTTTCCAGCGATGCTTGATCGCCACGCCCTTGTGTTGAGATGATGACATAGCGTTTGTTATTGGTATTGGTGTCATAGCTCAGGCCGTCAACGAATTTATCGCCGTAATGAAACTTGTCGTGCTCCGGAGCGTCTGCGCAAATGGTCGTTGTAAAACCCATGGGTTTGGCAAGTGCTGCAAGGGCAATAGCCACCGGGCTTGCACCAAAAATAACAAGCTCGGGGCGGGGTAATATCGCTTCAACAAAGATATCCATAGTGCCCTGGCTGGGGCACATATTGGTGGCAAATTTTACACCATTTTTGGTCACGCCGGATTCTAATTCTTGCTCGCGTAACAGTTCTTCTGGTTGAATAGATACTAATCGGGTTGTTCCATCTGCGATGACTTCTTTTGCTGCTTTTAAAACGGCAGCGCGGGCGCATCCGCCACCTATCCAACCTTCAGATATTGAACCGTCTGCCATGATAACGGCTTTCGCACCGGTTTTTGCTGAGGTTACTGAGATGGTTCTGACAACCGTTGCTAAAGCAAAAGCTTCACCAGAAGATTTTAGTTTTGAAACTGTGTCATGAATGTCAACTACATCGATCATTATAGTCTACCTAAATGTGGTTCGAGCGCTGAAAGATCATTGAGCGTTGTCGCGGGCGCAAATAAATCTAGATGCGGTAATGCCGCTGCCATGCCGCTTGCGACAGGTTGATAGTCTTTCCAGCCTTTAAGCGGATTGAGCCATATGAGCTTGCAACCTTTTTTCTTTAATCGGGCAAGCGCATTGGAAATAACTTCAGGTGGATCGGTGTCGTAACCATCAGATAATATGATGACAACGGACCGGCTGGACACAGAATGTGCTGCATATTGTTTGTTGAACATTTCAATGTTCTTGCCGATCTTGGTGCCGCCGCCAAAACCTTGCGCCATCATCGATAGCTGATTGATGGACCGAAACGAATCTGGATCGCGTAATGCATCGGAAATTTTCACCAGCTGGGTGTGAAATAAATACGCATCCGTGCGTTGATCAGCGCTCACCAATCCTTTTAAGAAGGAGAGGAATATTCGTGAATAGACCGTCATGGATCCGGACACATCAAGGATAGCCACAAGGTGAACCGGACGGTCGGGTTTATATCTTTTGGCTAGCTTAAACGGAACGCCACCCGTTGAGATGCTTTTGCGGGCAATTTTGCGTAAGTCGAGCGCTGCACCTTTAAGTGCTGAGCGTCTGCGCCTAGAACGTCGATCTCTAATTGCACGGGCAAGTTTCTCAGCAACTAGTTTTGCTTTTTCCTGATCTTCAGGTTTCATAAATTCGCGCAAGTCGGCTTTGTTTATGTTGTAGATCTCAGATGCAACAAGCCTACCTTCACCCGATTGTGAGGCTTCTTCACCCTCGTTGCTCTCATCATCGGGCAGGTCTTGTTTGCCCACACCGGAGGAGATCATCCCGTCATCGTTCTGACTTAGATTGGACCAATGGCTTTTATTTGCCGGCTTATCCGCTGGGTCATGACGCTCGATTTTTCTCGTATGGTTGAACCAGAATGCTTTGAATAAATCATCAAATTTTGCATATTGATCAGCGTCACTTGCGCAAACTGATTTTAGCGCAAGCTTAACTTCATCGGGATTGGTCATGTTAATCTCAGATAGGGTTTCAAGCGCCAGATGAGTCTCCGCAACCCCAAGCCGTAAGCCTTGGCTTCTAAGATGCTCCATGAAATCCACAATCCGTTCAGATACGGTTTCCGAGCGCGTTGGAAATTTTGTTGGCAAAGGCATTTAAGCGGCCTTTCCAACAAGTTTTTGCGCGATCTCGGTTGGAATTGATGCTTGATCAGCCTGCGTTTTTAAAAGGCACACAAGCGTTGCATGCAATGATACAGGATCATCGGACAGATCATTGATCCCAAGTCCTGAAATGGTTGCAGCCCAATCCAACATCTCCGCAACGCCAGGAACTTTTTCAAGTTCTTCTTCACGAAGGGCTTGCACAAATCCAACGATTTGAGCAGCAAGATGCGCATTTAAGTGCGGATGATGTTTGCTTAAAATTGCAAGCTCTGCAGCTTTATCGGGATATTCAACAAATGAATAAATGCAGCGTCGGCGTAACGCATCAGATAAATCGCGTGCACCATTTGCCGTGAGGATCACATGTGGTTTTGAGATCGCATTAATGGTTCCTAGTTCTGGAATTGAAACCTGGAAATCAGATAGGATCTCTAACAGGTAAGCTTCAAATTCTTCGTCCGCGCGATCAACCTCATCAATGAGCAGAACCGGCGATTGCTCTTGCGAAATTGCATCTAGCAGCGGTCGGCGTAGGAGATATTTATCTGAAAAAATCTCCTCTTCATTTGGTTCTGAATTTTCTTTGGATGCGCTGATGGCCAAAAGCTGTCTTTGATAGTTCCACTCATAGATTGCTGAGGACGCATCTAGACCTTCATAGCATTGTAAGCGGATTAGCTTGGTATTTTTGATTTCAGAGAGTGTTTTCGCAACTTGGGTTTTGCCAACCCCGGCTGGGCCTTCAAGCAATAATGGGCGCCCAAGCGATAATGAGATATGCAGCGCCATCGACAACTGGTCTGTTGCCACATAGCCGCTATTGCTCAGATCTGATTTTAAATCTGTCCAACTCATGTCCGTCTCGTCTTCATTGGTGTGCATTTTTAATTGGGGCAATCAGCTCGTAACTGACCAATTGCCCCAATCAGTTTGCTCTAGTCGTGTAGACCAAGCTTGTTTGCGGTCTGCCAAATACGCCAGTGATCATGCGGCATATTTGTGTGCTTCAAACCAAATGCGCGGAATGCATCTTGCACCGCATTTGAGAAACATGGCACGCCACCAACATGCGGGCTTTCACCCACGCCTTTAGCACCAATCGGATGATGCGGGCTTGGCGTTACGGTATAGTCCGTCTCGTAGTTTGGTGTTTCCCAAGCTGTTGGCAGGAAGAAGTCCATCAAAGAACCCGTTTTCACATTACCCATTTCGTCATAGGCAATTTCCTGACCGAGCGCGACGGCAAGTGCTTCTGTTAGTCCGCCATGAACCTGACCTTCAATGATCATTGGATTAATGCGTGTGCCACAATCATCCAATGCATAGAAACGGCGAATATCGGTCACACCTGTGTCCACATCGATATCCATAACGCACACATATGCGCCAAATGGATATGTCATATTTGGTGGATCATAATAGCTTACAGCTTCAAGCCCAGGTTCAATGCCCGGGATCGCTTGGTTATAAGCTGCATAGGCTACCTCTTTCATTGTTTTAAAGCGCTCAGGTGCGCCTTTAACAACAAAGCGGTCAACATCCCATTCTAAATCACCATCATGCACTTCGAGCAAGTAAGCTGCGATCATCTGAGCTTTCGCCCGGATTTTACGACCTGCCATTGCCGTTGCTGCACCAGCAACAGGAGTTGAACGTGAACCATAGGTGCCCAAACCGTAAGGGGCAGTATCGGTGTCACCTTCTTCTAATGTGATGTCATCAGCTGAGATGCCAATTTCACTCGCTAGAATTTGCGCAAAGGTTGTTGCGTGACCTTGACCTTGTGAAATGGTGCCAAGTCTTGCAATTGCAGAACCTGTTGGGTGAATTCTGATCTCACATGAATCAAACATACCCATGCCCAGAATATCACAGTTTTTAACCGGACCAGCACCGACGATTTCTGTGAAGAAGGATAGACCAACACCCATAAGCTTACGGGTTTCACCGCGTTTAAATGCTTCTACGCGTTCAGCTTGTTCAGCGCGAAGAGCCTTGTAATCAACGGCCTCCAACGCTTTATCCCACGCAGTGTGATAGTCACCTGAATCATATTCCCAACCGAGCGCTGCTTGATACGGGAATTGTTCTTTCTTGATGAAGTTCATGCGTCTTAGATCCGCTGCATCCATATCAAGCTCAATCGCGAGAACTTCGATCATGCGTTCGATGAGATAAACGGCTTCTGTTACGCGGAATGAACAACGATATGAAACCCCGCCCGGCGCTTTGTTTGTGTAGATACCATCAACGGCCAAATAAGCTGTTGGGATATCATAAGAACCTGTACAGATATTCATAAACCCTGCTGGGAATTTTGTTGGGTCCGCACAGGCATCAAATGCGCCATGGTCAGCAAGCACATGTACATCAAGTCCCGTGATCTTACCTTCCTTTGTGGCACTGATTTTACCACGCATCCAGTAATCACGGGCAAAGGCTGTTGAGGTCAGGTTTTCAATACGATCCTCAATCCATTTAACTGGCTTGCCAGTCACAATTGAAGCAACGATTGAACAAACATAGCCTGGATACACGCCCACTTTGTTGCCAAAACCACCGCCGATATCAGGAGAGATCACGCGGATATTGCTTTCTGAAATACCAGAAAGAAGTGAAGCAACAGTTCGCACAACGTGCGGTGCTTGGAATGTTCCGTGCACGGTTAGCTTACCGTTGACCTTATCCATGCTTGCAACACAGCCGCATGTCTCAAGCGGACATGGATGCGTTCTGTGGTAATACATCGTTTCTTCTGCAACAACTTCAGCGTCATCAATGACTTTGCTTGTTGTTTCTTTATCGCCAGCTTCCCAAGTGAAAATGTGGTTTGGGTGACGACGTGGACCATGAGCACCTTCTTTTTGATCTGCGATATCTTCACGCAGGATCGGTGCACCCTCAATTTCTGCTTTATATGGATCAACAAGCGGTGGAAGCTCTTCATATTCAACTTCGACCAGCTCAACCGCATCCGCTGCTGCATAACGATCATTTGCAACGACAAAAGCCACTTCTTGACCTTGGAAAAGAACTTTCCCATCGGCTAGCACCATCTGCTTATCGCCAGCAAGTGTTGGCATCCAGTGAAGGTTTAAAGGTTCAAGATCTGCTGCGGTTAAAACTGCAACAACGCCAGGAACTGCCATCGCAGCATCGGTGTTAATGCCTTTTACATAGGCGTGTGGATATGGTGAGCGCACGAAATCGCCGAACAACATACCTGGCAGTTTAATGTCATCAACATAGTTGCCTTTGCCTTGTGTAAAACGTGCATCTTCCACGCGTTTACGAGAACAGCCTAAGCCTTTAAGAGCTTCTGAACGCTCTTCTTTTGGAGGTGTCATCTCATTCATTGTGCTGCCTCCTTCGCTGCGTTCATTTCATTCGCTGCCGCCAAAATTGACTTCACGATATTCTGGTAACCAGTGCAGCGACAGATATTGCCTGCCATGCCAAATCTAACTTCATCTTCTGTCGGATTTGGGTTTTCTTGCAATAAACGATGTGCACGTGTGATCATACCTGGTGTGCAGAAACCACACTGAAGACCGTGATGTTCTTTGAACATTTCTTGTAAGATATGCAGGTTGTCTGGGTCTCCAAGACCTTCGATGGTTGTGATATCTTTACCATTGGCTTGCGCTGCAAACACGGTACAAGATTTCACTGATTTTCCATCCATATCAATTGTGCAAGCACCGCAGTGAGATGTTTCGCAACCAATATGTGGACCTGTGATATCCAGACGCTCACGAAGAACGTGGATAAGCAGTTCACGAGGTTCAGCAAGTGTTTCCACTTCTTCGCCGTTTACCTTCATTTTAATATGCATTTTCGACATAATAATATTTCCTCCCGCAGCTTACTAAGCGCGTTCAATCGCGCGCTCGATGGCACGACGAATGACGATTTTCGCTGCATGTTTCTTAAATTCGATTGGTCCGCGATTATCTTCACCGGGATCGCTGGCATTCACCGCCGCGACAGTTGCTGCTTCAACAACATCTGCGCTCAGGTCTGAACCAGTTAGGATCGCAACCGCTTCCTCACAATAAATCGGGGTGTCGGCTAAGTTGGTAAGCGCAATAGATGCGTGGGTGCATTTGCCGCCTTCTTTGGTGATAAGAACGCCAGCAGCGGCTGTCGCATAATCACCGATTTTGCGCTTTTGTTTCTCATAGGCATATCCACCAACAGGAGAGTTAAACGTAATTGACGTTAGGATCTCTTCTTCTTCACGTGCGGTGAAGTATGCGGCTTCATAAAAGTCGCGCGCTTTAACTGTGCGTGTGCCGTTTGGACCGACCAATATATAATCTGCGTCCAGACACTGCATTAATCCAGGCATATCATTTCCCGGATCACCATTTGCAACATTGCCGCCAATGGTGCCCATATATCTGACTTGCGGATCGGCGATCTGAAGCGCTGCTTCGTTTATAATTGGTGCGACCTTTGCAAGTTCTTCATGGGTGATTAATTCATGCTGCGTGGTCATTGCGCCAATTGTTACTGATTGGCATTCCAAGATGATGCCTTTCAGTTCGCTAATTTCTTGCAAATCAACGAGGTGAGACAGATCTGCCATGCGCAACTTCATCATTGGGATCAAGCTGTGACCGCCTGCGATCACGCGCGCTTCATCGCCATGCTCTGAAATTATTTTTATCGCGCCATCGATCGTGTCGGGGCGATGATATTCAAATGCTGCGGGTATCATTAGTTCCTCCATCTAAGTGATGGCTCTAACTAATAAGAGGCTTTATAAGATTGCATCCGCTGATTTTCCAACGGCGCTGTTGCCGCACGAAATGCGAAGATTCTTCACGAAATGCGATATTGGCGTGTTAGCCGAGGTCCAATTCTTTGCGAACTTCGTTGAGTTTTGAGCGGCTTACCGGAACTTTTTCAAAAGAGCTAAATTGCGAAAAAAGCAAATAACCATTGTCTTTTGTACGCTCAAAGCTGCTGATATGACGTGGGTTAACGAGGTAACTTCGATGGGTTTGTAAGAACCCTTCACCCGATAATCTCTTTTTCATTTCCGAGATATTCCACGGGCAAAAATGCTTTTCATCCGCAGAATATAATACAGTATAATGACCCTCAGCACGAATTGCTGCGATCTGATCGACTTTTATGAAATGGGTCTGATTGTTTTTCTCATAAGGAATTTGAACCCAGTTTTTCTCAACTTGTGTGGTCGGGGTTGGCTCTGTTATTTGAACGCTTTGATCAGGTTCTGTATTTTCAGTTACGTTTTCTTCGCCTAGATCAACTTTCATATCTGATGGCAGCAGGCTAACACTCATGAGCAAAAACGCCCCGCTGATGACAAAGCTTGCAACAGCAACGCCGAGCGCTAAAACTTCATTACTCAGACGTAGATCAGGAATAGGCGCATTGCTGATCTCTTTAAAATCCGTTCCTGCCATTGCTACAAAATGCACCATGAAAACCGCAATTCCGAATAGGATAGTACCGCCGATAATGTTTCTGTTCTCGCGTTCTTTATAGGCGATAAAAATCATGGTTGTGCTCAAGACAATCGACGTGGCGATAGCAATGACAATTCCAAGTCCTGAATAAATTGGAGAAACGAGCTGAATTCCGTACATGCCCAAATAGTGCATGGCGAGAATTCCCGAACCCACGATAATACCTGCAATGGTTTTGGACTGCGTTGTTCGCGGCATGAAGTGCATGATCAACAATGCAATGCCAACAACTAATATAGCCACCAGAGCTGATGCGAGCGTGATCAGCGCATCATAAAAAAATGGAACGGGTAATTTCATCCCGAGCATCGCAACGAAATGCATTGACCAAATTCCGGTGCCCATGGTGATCGCTGCCATGATCACCGCACGCTTGCGTTCAACAAGATTGAGGCTCGATGCACCTTGCATAACACTAAGTCCAGTGAAGCCCGCCATCATTGCAACAATCAATGATGCCGAGATCAACAAATGGTTATGCGACATCTCTAGCACTTGCAACTTCTCTCCCAATTCCCCCGAATGTTTATATTGAGGGTGATGGCTTATGGTCAACGTTATTCTCGATGATTGTTTCGCATGAGAGAGAAGATTTCATACAACCTATTGATTTTATTTACACTGATCCGCTGCAAAAACGTGTGGTTGGATAATGTTATTTCTCAGTGATCGCTAAGGCAATATGCTTTCTAATACCCTTGAATTTGTGCCCTTTCGTAAAATTATTTACGCCAAAATAGAAAAAATGGGGTGATTACTTTCATCCTTCGTTGCACTGCAAAAATGTAACAAAATCAAGCGATGAACGTGTTTTGCTTTGATGTAAATTTTTTTGAAATTTCGCTTCCGTGCGTACAACATGACAAAAATGTTAACGATAACACTTGACACATGTTACCGATAACGTGATTATGTAACCAATGATCGATCGTTTTAAATGATGATCATCTGGAGGAAATATTAGGCGGATCAAATTTATTGACCCTGGTCGCGATGGCGATTTTCAGGGAACGGTATTTTGTTGCCTTTTGGAGGAATAATGACTGATAAAAAACCCATAATCTCGATGCGTGGCATCGTCAAAAGATTTGGTGGCGTTGTTGCACTCAACGATGTCGATATGGACGCATATGCTGGCGAAGTTTTAGCTATCGTTGGTGATAATGGTGCCGGTAAATCCACTCTCATCAAAGTTCTCACCGGGGTATATCAGCCCACTGAAGGTGCGATCACTTTGGATGATAAACCGCTTGAAATGAGCTCACATGCTGACGCGATTGATGTGGGCATTGATGCTGTATACCAAACATTGGCTTTGGCCGATCATTTAGATCCTGCTGCCAACATGTTTCTTGGCAGCGAATTAACCAAAAAAGTTTTCGGAATCACGCTTTTGGACAACAAGAAAATGCGTTCTGAAACCGAGC
>JAHDEP010000080.1:0-6439 GCA_020628775.1 Rhizobiaceae bacterium
ATATGCTGTTTGGCGCAATTGGAGATGATTTTACCGGTTCTTCCGATCTTGGTTTGATGTTGGCTGATGGCGGCATGCGCACGGTGCAATATGTTGGTACTCCAAATGTCCCAGCTGACAAAGATGTTGATGCTGGCATTGTTGCGCTAAAAACGCGATCAGTTCCGGTTAAAGAGGCGATCGAAAAATCGCTTGAGGCTTATCACTGGTTAAAAGCGCAGGGTTGCCAACAGTTTATGTTCAAATATTGCTCAACCTTTGACAGCACGGCTGAGGGTAATATCGGGCAAGTGATTGATGCGCTGGTTGATGAGATTGGCACTGATAAACCGGTTGTCGTGTGTCCTGTATTCCCAGGTGCGGGTCGTTCGATTTATCAAGGACATCTATTCGTAAATGATACTTTGCTTTCGGAATCAGGAATGCAAAATCATCCGCTCACACCAATGACGGACCCAGATATCCGCCGGGTGCTTGCGCCTCAAACAACACGCAAAGTTGGCCATTTACCGCTTGCTGATATTCTTGACGGTCAGGCAAAATCACGCCTCATGCAGGAAGCCAATGAAGGTCGACAGCTTGTGGTTTGCGATGCTGTAAGCGAAGATAATCTTTATAATATTGCCAAAGCTGCATCCGACTTCCCATTGATCACAGGTGGGTCTGGTATCGCGCTTGGTATTCCTGCAAATTTTGCCAAAACTTCCGCCAATAAAGCCGATTGGGTAAAAAGCTCAGCTAGGGTTTTATGTCTGTCTGGGTCTTGCTCGATCGCAACCCGTGGGCAAATAAAAGCCCATGGCGACAAAGGTGGTGCGCTTTTAAAGCTCGATGCTGATGAAGTGATCGCGGGAAATATGGATGCTGAAAAAGCTCTCAACTGGGCGAAAGAACAAACATCATTGCCGCTCGTTTATTCCTCAGATGATCCTGAACAGGTTAAAGCTGTGCAGAATAAATACGGTTTGGAAAAAGCTGCATCTGCATTTGAGGGTTTGTTTAGTGAGATCGCTAGCAAAGCATCGCAGTTTGGTTTTGGTGCAATCATATCCGCAGGTGGTGAAACATCAGGAGCGGTTGTTGAAGCACTCAGCGCTGATGCGCTTGAAATTGGCCCGATGATTGATCCGGGTGTGCCAGCGATTAAAGTTTCAGGTCAGGATTTGGTTCTGGCATTAAAATCAGGAAATTTTGGTGCACCTGACTTTTTTGAAAAAGCTGCTAATGTCCTTTCGAATTAGGTTGTCTAAACTGACTATTTGAAAGAGACGAATTTGCACAAAACGATGTCTGAACTTGATGAACTTATCAAGGTGATAAAAGAACTACCCGCTTCGCAACGAAAGATCATTGCAGTTGCAGGTGCACCTGCATCTGGAAAATCCACCATCGCAGAGGCAATCCGCGATAAGATGAATGATATTAAACCCGATTGTGCAAACATATTGCCAATGGATGGTTTCCACTATGATGATACTTTGCTCAAAGCCAGAGGAATTCATAGCTTAAAAGGAGCGCCACATACATTTGATGTATTGGGTTTTGCGCATATGCTTAAACGCCTTGTCGCAAGAGACGAGGATGAAGTGGTGACCCCCGTTTTTGATCGCTCCATTGAAATTGCACGCGCCGGTGCAAATCCGATTTCCAAAGATGTTGAATATATCATAGTTGAGGGCAATTATGTGCTCGTCGAACAAACGCCTTGGTCCGAGTTAAAACCATATTTTGATTTATCCGTTTTTGTAAGCGTTCCGGTCCCTATATTGGAGCAAAGACTACGCCAGCGGTGGATTGATCACGGCTTGGATGAAGCGGGGATTAAACGAAAGCTAGAGGAAGTAGATCTTCCAAATGGTGAATATATCCGAGCCAATTCAACACGCCCTGATATAACTTTTGAAATGGAAGTTTAGAACGGTATTATTCGCCAAAATATTCAGCTAGGGTTCTTGTTCTAAAGAATTAGTAGTGATAATTCATTGTCAAAATTATCTTAGGGAGCGGACATGTCGAGTTTTATTCTATCCATTGACCAGGGAACAACATCCACAAGGTCATTAGTTTTCGATGAAAATTACAATGTAGTTTCATCAGATCAAATGGAGTTTACTCAACATTTTCCGTCATCTGGATTGGTTGAACACGAGCCGGAAGAGATCTGGCAAACTGTTCTGACCACATCAAAAAATGCGATTGCTAAAGCTGGGATCGACGCTGGTTCAATTGCCGGTATTGGGATTACCAATCAGCGCGAGACCGTTGTTATCTGGGATAAATCGACCGGTAAACCTGTTCATAAAGCCATTGTATGGCAGGATCGCCGTACTTCGGAATTTTGTGCAAATCTTAAAGCTGACGGTCTGGAAGCAACGGTCACTGCAAAAACTGGCTTGCTGCTCGACCCTTATTTTTCCGGCAGTAAAATCCGCTGGATTTTGGATAATGTTGAAGGTGCGCGTGCGCGTGCTGAAAAAGGCGAATTAATTTTCGGAACCGTTGATACATATTTGCTTTGGCATCTTACAGGTGGCGCATCGCATAAAACCGATGCGACAAATGCTTGCCGGACTTTGCTCTATAACATTCACGACGGTGCATGGGATGACGAGCTACTTAAGATTTTCGGCGTGCCGAAAGCCATGTTGCCTGAGGTTGAAGACACAGCCGCTGACTTTGGTGTCACGGATCCATCGCTGTTGGGCGCAAGTATTCCTGTGCTCGGTATTGCAGGTGATCAGCATGCGGCCACACTTGGTCAAGCATGTTTTAAGCCAGGCATGGTTAAATCAACTTATGGAACGGGTTGTTTCATGATGCTCAACACCGGTGAGGTTGCTGTACCATCGAAAAATCGCATGCTGACTACGGTTGCCTATCAGTTGAATGGCAAAACGACTTATGCGCTTGAAGGATCAATCTTTATCGCGGGTGCTGCAGTTCAGTGGTTGCGCGATGGGATTAAAATCATCGACAATGCGGCGCAAACAGGTGCATTTGCAGCACAAGCTGATGAAGGCCAAGACGTGATTTTGGTTCCGGCATTTGCTGGGCTTGGCGCGCCATATTGGCAGGCAGATGTTCGTGGTGCCATGTTTGGATTAACGCGCAACACAGGTCCAAATGAGATTGCAAAAGCTGCGTTAGAAGCTGCGTGTTATCAAACCCGCGATCTTATCGAAGCCATGCAGGATGATTGGGGCAAAGCGCTTGATGATGTAACCTTGCGCGTTGACGGTGGCATGGTTGCGAGTGATTGGACAATGCAGTTCCTATCCGACATTTTGAACGCGCCGATTGATCGCCCAACGGTTCTAGAAACCACAGCATTGGGTGCTGCCTGGCTTGCTGGCATGCGCAGCGGCACATGGCCGGATATGGATGAATTTGCCAATTCATGGAAGTTGCAACAGCGCTTTGAAACCAAGATGGCAGGTGATGTGCGCGAGCAAAAATATAGCAGCTGGAAATCAGCCGTTTCATGTTTGATCGCGCGTGAAGGCAGTTAATCTACTTAACGCTCTTTGCGCTTACGCCATTAAATGAATTGTGCTTTGCCCTGAATTGCGGCGAAGCGCATGAACATCTTGTAGCTCTTCATCATTGATCCAGGCATGGGCTTTTTCCTGATCAGGAAAGCTCAAAAGCGCTGCCATGTGTGGCGTTTCAATGTCGCCCTCTAGCAAAGCAACATCTTTGCTTGCCGATACCACTGATCCGCCGTGCTTTGCTAATGCATCGGCTGCGACTTCGCGATATTTTGCTAAACTTTCTGGCTTATCGATTTTAAGGTGAACATAGGCATAAATCATATTTCGTCTCCATTTGAATTTGGTCTATGGATACCATTGATCAGTATATGCAAAAACACGTGATATTGCTGATCAAATATGCAATAATGCATGTCATGGATTTAAACTGGGAAGATTATCGCGCTGTTCTTCATCTCGTGAGAGAGAAATCACTGGGGGCAGCTGCCGAACGATTAGGCTGTAATTACACAACGATTGCTAGGCGGATTGCGCGCGCGGAAAATGCTTTAAATCAGGAACTATTTGAAAAACTTCCTGGCGGGTATCAAGCAACTGAGCTGGCTTATAAAGTTGCCGAGCAAGCGGAAAAGATGGAGGATGCTTCCAACAATTTTCTCCGTTATGCCGCATCATTGGAGGGAGATATATCTGGATCAATCACCATAACCTCACCTCAATTGTTGGTCGCATATTATATAAGCCCGGTGTTAAAAACCTTTAGTCAGAAACATCCAAATGTTGAGATCAAAATAAAGGCCACCAATGAGCTGCTTAATTTAAATAGGCGAGATGCTGATCTTGCCATTCGGATAACCAATGAGCCAGATGAGAACTTGGTTGGCCAAAAGCTAACCGAACAACGCACGTCTATTTTTGCAACAGAGAAAATGGCGTCCGAAATAGAAAATGATCCAGATGTGCCGCTCAACTGGATATGGTTTGAGCATTGGGACAATGTGCCAGAAAAAGCATTACAATCTCGGTCCGTCCCCAATCCGAAATTCATCTTCGATGATATGTCAGCTGTTATTGGTGCTGCACAGGCGGGACTTGGTGTTGTTCGCTTGCCTTTGTTTTTGGGGCGGCATACCCAAGGACTGCGACAGGTTAAACTTATTGAGCCGCAGCCCTATGTCGATATTTGGAGTTTGAGCCACGTCGATATGAAAGATGCGCCAAAAGTCCGCGCCTTTAAAGACATCCTCATACCGTATTTCAAATCAAAACGCTCAGAATTCACTGCATAAAAGATCTATGTTTCGTTTTTCACAAGGGATGAATTTCTTGCCGGAAAATTCTTGATTGCAATTTGCGCATTCAGTGACATAGTGCAGTGCAAGAAAATATATGGGAGTGAGACATGAGCTTTAACGCGGTCATCGTTGAGAAAGACGATGAAGGAAAAACATCGGCGTCTGTAAAATCGATCAATGACAGTGATTTGCCGGAGGGCAATGTGACGATTGCCGTTGAATACTCAACGGTCAATTACAAAGATGGTTTGTGTATTGGTCCCGGTGGTGGTCTGGTTCGAAACTACCCACACGTACCCGGCATCGATTTTGCGGGAACTGTGGAAGCATCTGATGATGAGCGCTATAAACCCGGCGATAAAGTCGTACTAACAGGCTGGCGCGTCGGTGAAGCCTATTGGGGTGGATATTCGCAGAAAGCGCGTGTGAATGCAGATTGGCTCGTACCGCTTCCTGATGGATTAACAACGCGCCAAGCAATGGCTGTAGGAACAGCAGGGTTCACTGCGATGTTGGCGGTTATGGCACTTGAAAATCAAGGTATGAAAAAGGGCGCAGGTCCTGTGCTCGTAACAGGTGCAGCCGGCGGCGTTGGTTCTGTTGCAACGGCAATTTTATCTCATCTTGGTTATGAAGTTGCTGGTGTTACTGGACGTCCAGAAACATCGGACTATCTTAAGTCTTTAGGCGCTACGCAAATTGTAGCGCGTGAAGAGATCAACGAGACAACAAAACGCCCGTTGGAAAAAGAAACCTGGGCAGGCTGTATTGATGCCGTGGGTGGAGAGATGATGGCGCGCGTATTGGGCCAGATGCAATATGGAGCATCGGTTGCAGCTGTTGGGCTTGCCGGTGGCGCTGCTTTGCCTGCTACTGTGATCCCGTTCTTGCTCCGTGGTGTTAATATCCTGGGCATTGATAGTGTGATGCAGCCTTATGAAAACCGCGTTGAAGCATGGAAGCGGGTCGCAACGGATCTGCCGCTTGATAAGCTTGAGGACATGATTGTTCCAGCAAAATTAAGCGATCTTCCAAAGCTCGGAAAAGACATCCTAAAAGGCCAAGTTAAAGGCCGCGTTGTTGTCGACGTCAACGCTGAATAGACGCTAAGTATCTAAGTATAGCCGTAAAAAAAGCCCGGTCAGTTTGATCGGGCTTTTTGTTTTGTATTATTTATTCGCTACGAGGACGCTTTCGGCCTGACATGCCAGCGGAAGATCCACCACTTGCTTCTTTGCCGCGGCCTTCTTTCTTTTTAAGACCAGTAAACTTTACCGTGCGGTTCTTTTTTGCCTTTTTGGGCTTCTTATCAGATGGAGCTTCATCGCGACGCTTTGGACGTTTTTGTTCAGGCGCCTCACCACCATCGTTTGTAAAGTTGCTGTCATTGGCAAACTGCTCTTTAGGTCCACGATCACGTTTTGGTTTGCGATCTCGTTCGCCACTTGAATTGCCTGACTTGCCTGAGCCACGTTCAAGTTCTTCTAGTGCTTTATCGCGGTTGCGGCGATTTTCATCCTTGCGGCGATTTGGCGGAACATCGCGCCCGGTTTCCCTGCGTGGACGACGGCCACCTTCTTCTTGGCCTGAACGCTCGCGGCGTTCGCGACGCTCTTCGCTTGAAAATTTAGGCTTATCCCATTTTTTCTCGCC
>JAHDEP010000080.1:6539-12633 GCA_020628775.1 Rhizobiaceae bacterium
ACACCTTCAATTTGGGTGACGCGAATGCTTTTTTCCAAAGTCTGATTTGGACCAATAGCGGTCAAAAATCCGTCGAAACTGTCATTTGAAATTTCAACATAAGTTTCTTCATTGCGAATTTTGATCGAACCGATATTGCGTTTTGTCAAACCGCTTGATTTGCACAGCATTGGTAACAACCAACGCGGTTCTGCTTTTTGATTGCGACCAATAGATAAAGAAATCCATTTACCGTTTTCAAATTCAGCCGTTTGGCGTGGCCCACGTGGGGGCGCATCAAAATCACGATCAGCGCCGCGGCCCTGGCCTTTTTGGTTTCGAGCAGGTTTGACAGAAATTTCCATCAACTCTTCAGGAGCCGATTTTGCATTCCGGTGTCCGCGCACAAATGCTGCTGCAATTTGCTCAGCAGAATGCGTTGAAAGCAATTGCTCAATAAAGGCTGTTTCTGTTTCTTCAATCGGATCACTCAGAAGTGGATCAGCTAAAATACGTTCATCATCGCGCGCTAAAATATCATCGGCAGATGGAGGGTTTGCCCATGTCGCATCGACATTGGCCCAACGAAGTAAACGCTCAGCACGGCCACGAAGATTTGCCGGCACCATTAAAGCACTGACACCTTTGCGCCCAGCACGACCTGTTCGACCCGAACGGTGAAGAAGGGTTTCTTTATTTGTTGGAAGATCTGCATGGATAACCAATTCAAGCTCCGGCAAATCGATCCCGCGCGCTGCAACATCCGTTGCGATACAAATCTTTGCACGTCCGTCTCGCATCGCCTGCAAAGCGTGGCTGCGTTGCTCTTGGCTCAATTCACCTGACAACGCTACAACGGAAAATCCACGATTTGAAAATCTCGAAGTCATGCGCGCAACAGCGGCGCGGGTCGCGCAGAATACGATTGTGTTTTTCGCATCATAATAACGAAGTACGTTGATAATGCCGTTCTCTACATCGCGGTGATTGACCATCAATGCGCGGTATTCGATATCGACATGCTGTTTTTCTTCAGAAGCTGTCGAGATGCGCAAGGCATCATTTTGATAACGCTTGGCAAGATTGGTAATGGAACGCGGTACCGTCGCTGAGAACATTAAAGTTCTGCGATCTTCAGGCGTTGTTTCCAAAATGTATTCAAGATCGTCGCGGAAGCCCAAATCAAGCATTTCATCAGCTTCATCCAAAACAACGGTTTTAATATCATTAAGCTGAAGCGAGCCGCGGTCGATATGATCGCGCAAACGGCCAGGCGTGCCCACAACGATATGTGCGCCTTGTGCCAAAGTGCGGCGTTCTTTACGCATATCCATGCCACCAACGCATGATGTGATCACAGCATTTGTTGGCGCATAAAGCCACTGTAATTCGCGCTGAACCTGCAATGCTAATTCACGTGTTGGCGCAACAATTAATGCAAGTGGTGCGCCCGAATTTGTAAATCGCTCAGCTTCACCTAAAAGATCTGGCGCAAAAGCCAAACCAAAAGCAACTGTTTTACCAGAACCAGTTTGAGCTGATACAAGAAGGTCGCGACCTAAAAGTTCGGTGTTTAAAACTTCTTCTTGAACAGGAGTAAGTGTTTCATAGCCACGTTTTTCTAATGCATGGCTGAGCGCCGGATGGGCGCCATCAAATTTCAACATAAAATGCCTTTTTGGAATTAGACCGCCCTTGCAAAGATACATCCTTAAACAAGCCGGCCATCGCGAATTGCGCGATTTTCATAAACTTTGCCCAGCTAGTACAGTGCAATTGCACAAATGTATAGCCTTAAAGCCCCATTTGATTGCGCTTTAGGTTAATCAGCGGGTTCTATGGTTGCAGCAGGATCAAGCAGTGGTGAAATGCTATGCGGTAGTATGATGTTAAACACAGCCCCGGGATTGTTACCCACATAGAGCAACTTCCCACCCAAATTACGCACAATCTCGCGACTAATCGGCAGGCCAAGCCCCGCACTACCTGCACCTTGTTCGGAGGAGAGTTTGGCAAATTTCTGGAAAATAATTTCGGCGTTTTCTGCGGAAATACCTTTGCCATTATCAGTCATTTCGATTTGCACAGTATGCTCAAAATGTTCCAGCTTAAATCGGATAATCGGCTTTTCAGCATCGCTGTGTTTTATCGCATTTGAGATGAGATTAATCAGAACTTGCGATAACCTGTCGGCATCTGTTTCAATCACCAGATTTTTCAAATTATAAGGGATTTCAATCTCTGCGCCGGATTGCTCTCGCAGAGTTTGTGTCGCGTTCATCGCGCGCTTTAAGATCTTGTCGAATTTGGTGAAAGAGAGTTTTAATTGCACCTTACCATGTTCAAGAAAGCTAAGATCCAAGATCTCATCAAGCAGATAGGTCAATCGAATACTCTCATCGTGAATGATGGAAGAGAAATGCGATATCTGATCTTTACCCATGTGATCTTCATCTCGCAGAATTTCGGCAAAGGCTCGGATAGATGTCATGGGCGTGCGTAGCTCGTGACTGACCTGGCTTAAGAATGCATCTTTTTGCTCACTCAGTTCGCGCAGCTTAGCATTGGCTTGGCGCAATTGTTCTGCTGTTTGTTCGATCTCTTTCGATTGGGTTTCAAGACGGGCGGAATATTCCATGATTTGCGCGGTTTCATCCGCCACTTTAATCAGATCTTCCACCGAGATCGCTTCACCACTGGCGATCTGTCCAATCATCGCATGCGCTGTCGCCGCGCCCACAGAGCCTGCAAATTCGCGCTCGAGATCTAGGACAAAATCGTTGGTTGGATCCGGCAATTGACCGGATAGTTTCCCTTGTGTTCGCGCAGCTTTGTTAAAGAGTTTTTGGGTGGTTTGATGGCCCAAAATCCGTTGGGATAAAATATGTAATTCTTCCGATGTGGTTTGACGCGAAAGAGTGGTGCTTGTCGCAGCTTGATCAAAAATATGGATAAACTGGCTGGCTTGCACTTTCTCGATAGGGCGCGGCAAACTAATCATCGACATGACGATAAAGGTAATTGTATTTATCCCAAGCGACCAGACGGTTGCATGTACAAGTGGGTCATCAATGGTAACGCCAAAGAGTGCGCTTGGAATGAGGAATTCAAAACCGAAAATACCGTTTGAAATCGCTGATTGGCTAAGCAGGAAATTGCCTTCAAAGCTTGGCAAAAATGAAGTGTAAGCCCATAAAATAAAGCCAGCCGTGATGCCCCAAATCGCGCCTTTTCGTGTCGAACTTTGCCAAAAGAGGCCGCCGATCAGTGCGGGCAATACCTGTGCAACACCTAAAAATGCGATAAGGCCAATCGACGCTAATCCGCCGGTTCCTGAGGTGAACTGGTAGTATAAAAAACCAAGCCCCAAAATGACAGCAATAGAAATTCGTCTGCTTCTTAAAAGCAGGGTTCTGACATCTTCGCTCGTTGGGCTGCGGCTGAGCGTCAACCATAGCCAAAGTGGCAGGACTATATGGTTAGAAACCATGGTCGATAGCGCAATAGCTGCAACGATCACCATCGATGTCGCAGATGAGAACCCGCCAAGGAACGCTAGCATGGCTAAAGCGTCTTGGTTTTGAGTAAGCGGAATGGTCAACACGAACAGATCAGGATTGGCGCCAGCTGGTAAGATATCAAGTCCGGCAATCGCAATCGGTAAAACAAAAAGGCTCATCAAAAACAGATAAAGCGGGAACGCCCATGAAGCCATGCTGAGGTGCTTTTCGTCGGAATTTTCAACCACGATCACTTGGAACATGCGCGGCAAACAAATCACCGCCGCAGCTGATAAGAAGATAAGTGTCACCCAACGCGGGGTGAAAATATCTTGTGATTGCATGATCTGCGGTTGGATGCGTGACATGATATCATTTGGCCCATCAGCCACGCCCCAAACAACAAACAAGCCAACCGCAATAAGTGCAAGAATTTTAACAATCGCTTCAACCGCAATCGCTGACACAACACCGTGGTGGCGTTCATTGGAATCTAAATTTCGGGTGCCGAAAATAATTGTAAATGCTGCTAAACCAACCGCTGCCCATAATGCTGTGAGAGATGACGTGGTCGCAGGATCTTGTCCTGCAAATCCATCTGAAAACACTGAAAAGCTCAAAGTCAGAGATTGCAATTGAAGTGCGATATAAGGCGTTGAGCCAATCACAGATAGCACGGTGATGATCACCGCAAGCGTTGTGCTTTTGCCATAGCGCGCAGAGATCAAATCGGCAATTGATGTGATGCGCTGCGTATTGCCGATGCGCACGAGTTTGCGCAATAACCACCACCAGCCGATAAATACCAGAGTAGGTCCAAGATAGATTGTAATGAACTCAAGACCGTTTCGCGCAGCCGAACCCACCGCGCCATAATATGTCCATGCGGTACAATAAACCGAGATCGACAACGTGTAGGTCAAAGGCGATGAGAAGAACCCCAGTTTTTTTCGTTTGGCATTTTTCTCAGCCAGAAAAGCGACGCAAAATAGTCCTGCAACGTAAATCAAACAAACGGTCAGAAGAAGATTGAACGACAGCATTATTCTGCCTCATCCTTGCGGGTTTCATCGCCGCGCATAAAACGCGCAAGAAACCAGGCTGCGAGAATAAGCAAAGCCCAAATGCTGAAGATATAAAAAGCCGTGCCGCCAATCCCTGAAGGATTGTCATTTGTAATCGTTGAGATCAAAGGTGTGGCAAAAAACAACACGCCGAAGATCGGTAACAATGCTGCCAGATCATTGCGTTTTTGCGCAAGTGATGGCTTGTCTTCGTTTTGATTGGAAGACGGTAAAACATCAGAAGAATGATCTTCCCGTTCAGACATTAATTCACCAATTCACGAATACTTGCGACAATCTCTTGGTTGGAGAAAGGTTTGGTCATAAACAAACTAGCACCTGCATCTTCTGCCGCTTTTCTATCTTTTTGTTGCCCTTTTGCTGTGAGCATAAGAACCGGAGTTTTTGCAGTTTGCTGATTTTGCCTTATGTCATGTAGAATTTCCATGCCGCCGATATTCGGTAGCATGACATCTAAAATGACCAGGTCAGGGGTCAATTCAGATACTTTATTTACGGCGCCGATCCCATCATTATGAATTTCAACCTGCCAGCTTTCTCGTTTTAATAAGAATGAAAGAGCCTCGACAATATGAGGCTCGTCCTCAATCAAGAGAACTTTTTTTGTCATCTATCCCTCCCAGAAACGATGACGCCATACTAGCTTTATTTTACGCGCGTGCAAGCCTCGTA
Source organism: Rhizobiaceae bacterium (assembly GCA_020628775.1). Classification (GTDB taxonomy): domain Bacteria; phylum Pseudomonadota; class Alphaproteobacteria; order Rhizobiales; family Rhizobiaceae; genus Lentilitoribacter. Next base: position 11,776 of record JAHDEP010000080.1, read on the forward strand.
AAATTGACGCATGCTTTGCAAATAACTTAGCAAGCTGGGTTTTTAGTTTTCAAGGATAGAGTCTGATCGTCGTGCTGAGCAATTTGTTCGTGGGCAAACTTCGCAACTCATACCAACTTTAATGGTAGGTAAAGCGCGCCGCTCATGCGTTGGTAAAAACCTTTGATAGTCAGATGTGAACACCATCGAACTTTTAACGGTTGGCGGCACGGTATAATCGTTCGCACCTGACCAGATCGCTTGTGAAACCGTTAAAAAACTTTCGCCGGTTGGCGTTTCAATGATCGCACGAACTGGCTGCATCGGTTGGCTAATTGCGCGATAAAGCGGCCAAAGCGGGCACGCACTACTTTTGTGCGGTAAAGAAAGGGTCTTAAGCGGTTTACGAAAAAGCACCCCGCCGGATCCGTCACATTCAATCAAGCCAAATTGCGGCAATGTTTGTCCGTCATATTCTGTTGGAAGATGCGCAAATCTGAAATGTACGTCATGCAAATCACAATTGAATTTACGCGCCAGCAAAACTGGATTGAAAAGATAATCTACCGCAGCTTCGATAAATTCATCCAAAGGCAAGTGATCGGCAACATTTGCATATCGCTCGACCAATGCTTCGGCCTGACGCTGTTCACCTGATTCCTGAAAGTTCCAAGAATCCATCATTTTCTTAATCTGAGCTTTCGGATTGAGCTCAGGTTTTTCCAATTCCAGCAAATGATAATCATGCATCTCCCAAAACTGATCGAGCTTTGAGGGTGCGAGCATCGGCGATTGCATTTCAGTGCTTGTTGTTTCGTCAAAATAACTCAAAAGATTTGTAATCGTATCGGAAAGCCGCTCGCTTTCCGTTTTCATGTT
>JAHDEP010000353.1 GCA_020628775.1 Rhizobiaceae bacterium
CATCGTTTGAATGTAATAGATGGGCAGATGATTGGCTATTAACATTCCCGTGCGCAGTTTAAATTTTACTAATCACAGATAGGCGGTTATGAGTGGGCAATGGTTTGGCGATTAGCTTTGACCAATTGTATCAAAGGTTTTCTCATGGTCAGCAAAACAAATCTACATCCGCGTAATCAACACAATGATGGCTATGATTTTCAGCGTTTGCTTAAAGACTTGCCTGAGCTTGAGGAATATACAATTCTTAATCCGCGTGGTGAGACGACGATAAATTTTCAGGATGTGAATGCGGTGCGCATGCTCAATCGAGCGCTGTTAAAGACACATTATCAGATCAATTTTTGGGATATACCTGAGAATTATTTATGTCCCCCGATCCCCGGTCGCGCTGATTATGTTCATTACCTGGCTGACTTATTGGCCGAAAGTAACAATCAGCAAATCCCCAATGGCAGACAAATCAAAGTGCTGGATATCGGCACCGGTGCAAGTTTGGTCTATCCGCTGATTGGTCAGCGCGAATATGGCTGGCAGTTTACCGGTGTTGATATCGATCCGGTTGCGATTAAATCCGCCAAACAGATTTGCAAGTTCAACAAACTAAAGATCAAGATTAAGCCGCAAGACAATTCCCAAAATATCTTAAAAGGTGTGATTGGGCGTGATGATTTTTACCACATCACCATGTGCAATCCGCCATTTCATACATCGATGGAACAGGCCAATAAAGGCACAGAGCGTAAATGGCGTAACCTTGGTAAAGGTCAATCCAAAAGGCTCAATTTTGGTGGACAAAATGCTGAGCTTTGGTGCCCCGGGGGTGAGGTTAAATTTATCGCTGATATGATTAAAGAAAGCGCTATTTTTGCCGATCAATGTTTGTGGTTTACATCGCTGGTGTCGAAGAAAGATAATCTCAAAACACTCGATAAGATTTTAAGAAACGCCCATGTCGCAAATGTTAAAACAATCGAAATGGCGCAGGGACAAAAAACCAGTCGTTTTATCGCCTGGAGTTATATGAGTGATGATCAGCGAGCTTCATATTTCTAATTAGAAGTCATAAAAAAGCCCCGCATGAAAACTCACACGGGGCTTGAAAAATAAGTTCTATAAAAGACTTATGCTTCGTCTTCTTCAGAAGCTTCTTCTGCAACGTCTGCATCAACTGCTTCGCCTGCGTCTTCTTCTGAACCTTCTTCAGCTTCTTCTTCTGCAGCCGCATCAGCTTCAGCCTGATCTTCAAGATCAAACATTGCATCAGCAGATGACATGTCAACGCCTTGCGCTTGTAGTTCAGCTTCATCAGGCGTACGCGCAATGTTGAACTCAACAGAAACTTGAACATCTGCGTGTAGGTTAAGCGCAACAGAGTGGATGCCCAATGTTTTAATTGGTGTGTTTAGATCAACTTGGCTACGTGAAACTTTAAAGCCGTTTTCTTCCAAGATTGAAACAACATCACGTGAAGCCACTGAACCGTAAAGCTGACCAGTTTCACCAGCAGAACGAATAACGATGAAGCTTTTACCGCCCAATGCAGCGCCGATTTCTTCAGCAGAAGACATGCGCTCTTTGTTGCGCTCTTCAAGAGCTTCTTTTTCAGCTTCAAAACGTGCACGGTTTGCAGCATTGGCGCGCAATGCTTTGCCTTGTGGCAATAGGAAGTTACGTGCGTAACCTTCTTTAACGTTAACTTCTTCGCCCATAAAGCCAAGTTTGGCAACGCGTTCTAGTAGAATAACTTTCATGTCATTGTTCCTTTTTCAATTATTCAATTTTTGTCGTCTGCCGGATCAGTCTCAATTTGACTGACAAGCAGAGGTGTTGGTTTTCCAGTTTCAAAAAGTCCGATAATGGCAAAGATTGCCGCTGGAAATGAGAAAAGTAAGATGGCGATGTAAGAGCCCCAGATCGCTGCATTGCGCCACATTTTGCCTGCAGCTTTCATGTGCAACACGGCTAATCCCGCCATCATAAAGCCCGATGCAAA
>JAHDEP010000354.1 GCA_020628775.1 Rhizobiaceae bacterium
GGAAGTTCCATCAGCGTTGCCGGTTGAACCACCTGCGTGGTTTTTGTCTCAAAATGTTCGCTCTGATAATGGCTATATGACTTAGCGAGCCAACCCGTTGATGGATCTACCCAATAAGTCTGGGTTATGGTTGCACCTCCAGTCATAGAAGAAGTGTAGGTGCCTTTAATGACGTCGTGCGGTTTGCCATCAATTTCTTCTTGGCTACATGAAATGTCTTTTGCATCAGCGCTATCTTTGGTTAGCGCGGCTTTCATGTCATTGCGGCTATTTTCTGCATCCCATGTGTTGATCAACTTCCAGCTTTGCCCTTTGTCAGTGGATGCATACATATTATCACCAATAAAGAGCGACCAAGGATCCCCCGCAGGGTCGATCATTTCAGTCATTCCATTATTGTTGCCATCACTATGGTGATAATTGAGGCTCGTCTTGCCACCGACAATCTCTTGGGTGATATGAAGGCGTAATGGACCTTCTTGGGCAGAACCATTGATTAGCAATTCAGAAAATCGATCATGACATTCATCGGCCAGAACTGCGCTGGTACTGCCAACGATAATTGTAGCGATAAGCAATAATTTCATAAATTTTCCTCCACCCATAAAGCCTGCGTATGCGCGAGCATCCGACCGATTGTTGGTTTTAAATAGAAAACAAAAAAGCCTCAAAATGCAAGTTCAACACATCATTAGCGTTTGCGTAAATTATAAATTCGATCAATCACTCGACGTATTTCCGGAAGGTTTCGATCATCGTCATGAAAGACAAGCCAGGCATCATGCGCAAGTTCATCAATAGGTCCAGAACGTCTGATTAGATCTTTTTCATGATCGCCGATAAAGGTTGGCAGGATCAATTGGCCAGCGCCAGAAAGTGCGAGATCCATCGCCAGTCTTGGGCTGTTTACTTCGTGATAAAATCCTGATTTTGCGCGCGCTCTCGCCCAAAGTGAGGAGGGCGTTTCGACTGTGTGAATGATCCAGTCATCAGGAGCTGTTTGAAGGGCGTAGATAGCAAACTCATTGCCTGCAAGTTTACGCGCAGCCAATCCAGTTTCAGTTGGACGGCGATTTCGAATGGCGATTGAAATCTCCCTGCGGGACAGACTTAAATATGTTTCGGACGATACAAATCGCAACCTCACATCAGGTGGTGAGCCGACTATTTCTTTCCAATTGCGCGCGAGTGCATGCGAGGTCCAACTGCCCGCTGATATTTTCACAAGCGGCAATCGATCATGGTCGGTGCGTGCCGTTAAGCGTCCAATTTCATTGGAGACACTTTCAAGGTCTTGCAACAACTGGTGGCCAGCGTCGGTTAAATCATAGCCATGGGTGCGGCGAATAAATAGCTCTCGATCAAGCGCGCGTTCTAGCGCTAGCATTTTTCTGCCCAAGGTCGGTGCGCTTGATCCAACATCTTTTGCCGCTGCAGCCAGGCCTCCAGCACGCGCAACTGCCATAAATGCGCGTAAATCATCCCAGTTAGTCTGCGCAAGCATAGATCGATCTTCATTCATATTTGAAATGATACATTCAAATCATTTCATTGTGCAAGTTAATGATGTTGCGTTAAATTCACGACTACTTATTCCCAATCCATAAAAATCTAAAACGAGTTAGCTATGATAAGACTAGGCTATGTCCCATTCCTATTTCTGTTGTTTATCGGCACTATTTGTAATTCGATGGCAGTCTCATATATGGGTTTCTATCTCATCGAGGGGTTGGGGCAGGCGCCATGGAGCATCAGCGTCTATACCGGTTGCTTTGCCATTGTTGTGATTATCACCAATAGGATGTTGGCAGCCAAGATGGATGAAGGCGCTAATCCGTTTTTGATGATTGGGTTAGCGGCATTAAGCTTTTTGATCGCATCTGCAGCAATTGCATTATCAGCCAGTTTTTTAGTGATCGTTATGTTTGGGGCAATCGGGTTTGGCATTGGTTCCAGCGCAATGTCGACCAAGTTTTCAATTGGCGGGATTATTGC
>JAHDEP010000355.1 GCA_020628775.1 Rhizobiaceae bacterium
GAGACAAAGCCAAAGTGCAACAGGGTGAGAAAGTGCTCATCATTGGCGCATCCGGCTCTGTGGGATCAGCCGCTGTTCAAATCGGCAAATATCTCGGCGCGGATGTCACTGGAGTTTGTTCCACACGCAATCTCGATATTGTTCGTGAATTGGGCGCAGATCATGTGATTGATTACACCAAACATGATGTGAGCCAACTTGATGACCAATACGACGTGATCTTAAACGCCAATGCTGAGATCAATATACAACAATATGAACGCATCTTGCGACCGCGTGGCCGGTTGGTTTTGGTGCTTGGCTCTTTTGCCCAAGCTATTGGACTTGAACGCATGTCAAAACGCGCGAGAAAGCAAGGCAAGCGCGTCATCGGTGGCGTTGCCACAGCAACACGTCATGACATTGAATTGCTTGCACATTTAGCGAGTAATCTGCAATTCACCCCAGTGATTGAACATGTTTATCCATTTAGCGAAATCATGTGCGCGCATGCAGCCGTTGAAAGTGGGCATAAACGCGGCAATGTGATTGTTAAAATGTAGAGCGCTAGCTCCGGCTTATTGACTTTTTACAACCCGCTCGCGCCACATCATGTAAATCCCTGATGCAACGATAAGTGCTGCGCCGAGCAGCACCCAAATACCCGGTTGTTCGTCAAATATTATAATTCCGAACGCCATTAAAAATATGAGCCTTGAATATCGATAAGGAGAGACGACAGAAACTTCTGCTGCTCGCACGGAAGCAATGATCAGCAGATATCCAAATGCGCCCATGATAACCATGCCGATGAGCGCAAATAAATGCTCGCTGGGTGGAATAAAACTCTCTCCTGTGATTAACAACCAAATGATTGGCACTGGAATTGTCGCTATCATTGTAAAACTAGCTAAACTCGCAGATGACATTTTGGGTGGCGTTACCCGTGTTGTTAAATCTCGTGCGGACAACGCAATAGCAGCTGTAAGCGCTAATAAGACTGCTGGTTCAAACGCGTCTGCACCCGGTTGAATGATCATTAAAACGCCGATGAAACCAACAATGATGGATGTCCAGCGGCGCCAGCTCACTTTTTCACCCAGTAATAAAACTGCCCCAAAGGTGACCAGCAACGGCACGGACTGAATGATTGCCCCAATTGTTGACAACGGAATAAGAGCAAGCGCTAAGATCATGCTCACAAGTCCAACAATTTCAGCGATATAACGTATGATAAGGACCTTAGAGATCGCACTTTTGTCCCAAATGGTTTCGCCTTGATATTTGGCTAACGAAGCAAAAACAATTAACCCGCCCAAAGTGAGAAAAAACATTGTTTGCGGGGGTGAAACGGCCCCCGCGACGACTTTAATTAAGGTGTCTGTTGCTGCAAAGGCAAACATGGACACAACCATGAAGGCGATGGCTTTTGTATTGTTGTTCATCATCGTCCAACTTGGCCTTTATTTAAGTGATTTGCGACTTAGCCACCCCTATCAGAGTTATCCAGTAAGGCCAATTAGAACTTCTGCTTGATGAATTTAATTGCCGCTATACTAGCTTTTAAGAAGGGCAAGATAGACGCTATCACACCACACATCACCGACTTTTATTGTGTTGGTTTCGCGGTGCGTTTCGACAAATCCTAGGCGGGATAAAAGCCCGATTGATCTTGCGTTGCGCGGATCAACATCGGCGGTGATTTTGGTAAGTTTTCGTTTTGTAAAACCAAAGTCAATCAAAGCAGAAACCGTTTCTTTGGCCAAACCTTTACCCCAGTAATCAGGATGAAAGATAAACCCGATTTCCGGGAAATTCCAAAAGCCGGCCTTACCAATAACATTGCCTTCATAGACCACGACAAAATCTTCGCTATTTTCGGGGTTAGCATTAATCATCCCGCGCACAAATCCTTGTGTTTGTGACATCATTGTATGAGGTGGCGTATCCCAATACTTCATCGCCTCGGGATGCGCAAAAACATCAAATAGCGCTTCAACATCA
>JAHDEP010000081.1 GCA_020628775.1 Rhizobiaceae bacterium
GCGAACGATTTTGATGGCTGGGCTGTCGTTGAGTGGGAATGCTGCTTGAAACACCCAGAAGATGGTGCGCGCGAAGGTGCGCAGTTTGTTAAAGATCATATCATTCGCGTTACCGAACGTGCATTTGATGATTTTGCAGATGGTGGAACAGACGATAAGGTCAACCGTCAGATGCTAGGTTTGGAGGATTAGTCATGGCAATTGAAGGTCGAAGCGAAGAGATAGATGCGCCCATTCGTCTTGGTATGGTCGGTGGCGGCAGCGACGCTTTCATTGGTGGTGTTCACAGAATAGCATCAAGAATTGATGATCATTATCGTCTTGTTGCTGGTGCATTATCTTCAACACCTGAACGCGCGCAAAAATCTGGTCGCGAATTGGGTTTGGCAGATGATCGTATTTATGATGACTTTAACGCGATGGCTGAAGCTGAAAGCGCGCGTGATGATGGGATTGAAGCGGTTGCAATCGTCACGCCCAATCATGTGCATTATGCAGCGGCGAAAGCTTTCTTGGAGCGCGGTATTCATGTTATTTGCGATAAGCCACTAACTTCAACGCTTGAAGATGCTGAGAAGCTGGTTGCGATTGCTGAAAAATCAAATGCATTATTTGTTCTAACGCATAACTATACCGGCTATCCGATGATCCGTCAGGCACGTGAGATGATTGCCAATGGTAATTTGGGCGCTTTGCGGGTTATCCAAGTTGAATATGCGCAGGATTGGTTATCTGAAGAGCAAGATTTCAAACAGGCTGAATGGCGCACTGATCCGGCACGTTCTGGCGCCGGGGGTTCAACAGGCGATATTGGAACACATGCATTTAACTTAGCAGCTTTTGTCACCGGATTAGAGCTTGATAGTTTGTCAGCTGATATTCAAGCCTTTGTTGATGGTCGCCAAGTGGATGATAATGCACATGTGATGATGCGTTATAAAGGTGGTGCTCGCGGTATGTTGTGGTGTAGCCAAGTGGCTCCAGGAAATGAAAATGCTCTTCGCTTGCGGGTCTATGGCGAAAAAGGTGGTCTTGAATGGGCGCAGGAAGATCCCAATTATCTCTGGTACACACCTTTGGGTGAAAGCAAACGCTTGATCACACGAAACGGGGCTGGTGCGGGCGCATCGGCTGCGCGTGTGAGCCGGATACCACCTGGGCATCCAGAAGGATATCTTGAAGGCTTTGCCAATATTTATAGCGAGGCAGCCAAAGCGATTGTTGCAAAGCGCAACAAGAGCGAAGTTGACGCTGAGGTGATTTTCCCCACCGTGCAGGATGGTTTGCTAGGCGTGAAGTTTATTGACGCATGCGTTCGTTCATCGGCCGAAAATGCTGAGTGGATTGAGATCAAATAGTTCTCAGCTATATTTTACCAGATATCGAAAATGCCTGCATTTATATGAATGCAGGCATTTTTATTTCTATGTCGAATATCTTATCATTATTCAATTGATATGATTGCAGCCAGTTCCAAAAGCAAGGACTTAATCTCATCGATGGTCTTGCGGGCTTTGAGTTCTGAACTTGGATTAACGCGCTCGATATAAGGACATGTTAGCACCCCAAACGCATTTCCATCGGATCCATTAACAGGAACGGAAATATCTGTAATGCCAACAAGCTGTCCACTTTCAAGCGAACGATAACCTTGCTTTTTGATGTCATCCAGTTCTTTCCGCAGCTCAGGCGTTGGTTTAAATTGGTTTGGTTCTTCGCTGTCCTTGGAGAGAGGAAAGAGCCTTTCTAAACTGCGTTCATCTTGGAAAGCTAAGAGAGTGCGGCCAGAACCTGTATTGATTAGATCAAGTTCAGCGCCGACCCGCAATCTAAACTCCCAGTTCGCCGGACCGCTTGCCTGAGCAATCACAATTGCGCATCCACCTTCAGGTACTGCCAGATGAATTGATTGGAATGTTTCATTAGCAAAACGGTCCATAAAAGGCTGTGCATAGGTGATCAAACGGCGAATCGGTGGATGCGCTGAACCGAGCAAAAATAGCTTCATACTCAGTGCATATCGATCACCACCCGCTGATCTGGTGACGTAACCTCTCACTACCAAGCGTTCAATCATGCGATAAATTTCGCTTGGGCTCCGGCCCATTGTTTTCACGATTTCACTACGCGTCATACCTCGCGGCTGCTCGGCTAAGAGTTCAAGGATATCAAGCCCTTTGTCGAGCGCGGGAGCGCGATAGCGGTCTTCATTTTCTTTCTTTGTCATTGTGCCTCCAACGGCTCACCTTTGCCTATCTGGCTCTTTAAAGTCAATCGTCAGTTGACTCTTATTTTTATATATGAATACTATGTTCATATACGAACTTTTGTATTTTTTGGTTTGGGAGGACCCATGACACAGAAGCTGGATGGTAAAACCATCCTCATAACCGCTGCGGGCAGTGGTATGGGGAAAGCCAGTGCTCTTGCATGTGCAATTGAGGGCGCCAATGTCATTGCCACAGACATCGATAAATCTGCGCTTGAAGCACTCTCTGCTGAAAATTCCGGGATCGAAACCCGCGTCTTAGATGTGCGCGATGGTGAAGCGATTAATCATCTGGCAGCTGAATTCCAGCAATTGGATGGATTGTTTAATTGTGCAGGTATTGTGCATCACGGCACGATTTTGGATGTCAGCGATGAGGTGTGGGAAATCAACTTCAACATCAATACAACATCGATTATCCGCATGTGCCGCGCGTTTATTCCAGGCATGTTAGAACGGGCTGAAACAACAGGTTCAACATCGATCTTAAATATGGCGTCGATGGCATCTTCGATAAAAGGATTTGTCAACCGCGCCGCTTATGGCTCAACAAAAGCTGCTGTGATTGGTTTAACTAAATCCATCGCGATTGATTTTGTTGCTCAAGGTGTTCGCTGCAATGCGCTTTGCCCTGGAACTGTTGATACGCCTTCGTTGCGTGGACGAATTTCGCAAGCGGATGATCCCATACAAGCGGAGAAAGATTTTATCGCACGGCAGCCAATTGGTCGCCTTGCAACAGTTGATGATATCACGCCTTTGGTCACATATTTATTGTCAGATGAAAGTAGCTTTGTAACGGGTCAGGCCATGCTGGTTGATGGTGGGGTGACGATCTGATGATGCACGAACGCTTACCTCAAAGAATTGATGCGCATTGTCACTTATGGGCTTTAGATCGGGGTGACTATCATTGGATGGATGCATCTGATCCAAGTTTTGCTCCAATCGCTCGGGATTTTGATGCAAGTGATTTAGCCGTTGTTCGTCGTGAGGCGAATGTTGGCGATGTTGTGCTTGTGCAGGCTGCTGCGACTGAAGCTGAAACAGAATATCTATTATCCTTGGCAGATGATCATGATGAGATCAAAGCCGTCGTTGGATGGGTTGATCTAAGCAGAGCTGATGCTGAAAATCAGATTGATAAGTTTGCGCGCAACACTGCCTTTAAAGGCATTCGTCCTATGTTGCAGGATATTGAAGATACCAATTGGCTGATAAAAATCCCGCAGGATACCATCTGGGATCATTTATCTGACAAAGGCTTGCGATTGGATGCTTTGGTCAAGCCGCGTCATTTACCGATGATCACTCAGTTCTGTTTAGATCACCCAAATCTGCCGATTGTTATTGATCATTGTGCAAAGCCAGAATTTGCCGATGGTGATCAATCCCGCATTGATGCTTGGTTAGATGGGATCTTGAAAATTGCCAATGATACGCACGCATATTGCAAGCTGTCTGGTTTATTGACCGAGATGGCTGCAGAGCAAATTCCAAATGCATATGAGATCTTAAAACCACTTGTCGATCAACTTATTGAAGCATTTGGCGCTGAAAGAATTATGTGGGGGTCTGATTGGCCGGTGGTGCGTTTAGCAGGCGGATATGCGCGTTGGAATGATCTTACTCAAGCGCTTTTGAAGGATCTCGATCCTTCAAATCAAAACGCAATTTTATTTAATACAGCAGAGCAGTTTTATGGTTTGGAGGGCGTGCGATCATGAACATTCTGGTCGATATGAGCGGCATCGAAAAGCATTTTCCGGGCGTGCACGCTCTTAAATCTGTGCAGTTTGAACTCCGCGAAGGCGAGGTTCACGCCTTAATGGGTGAAAATGGTGCCGGCAAATCTACTTTGATGAAAATCCTTTCCGGCGTTTACACCAGAGATGGCGGATCTGTTCAGGTCATGGGACAGGATGTGGATTTTGCTGGGCCGCGTGAAGCGCAGGATGCGGGCGTTGGAATTATTCACCAAGAGCTAAGCTTGATGAATGATCTCACCGTTGCGCAGAACATTTTCATTGGTCGTGAACCGCGAAATTTTTTGGGCATTCTAGATGAAGTGCTTCTTAACAAGAACGCAAAAGACATCTTTGAAAAGATGAATGTCGGTATGGACGTTGGTGCAGAAGTTGGCACCATGACGATTGCCAAACAGCAAATGGTCGAGATCGCTAAAGCGCTTTCCTACAATTCTAAAATCCTGATCATGGATGAGCCCACTGCAGCGCTTAATGATACTGAAATTCAAGAACTCTTTCGCATCATTGATCAGTTAAAAGCCGATGGCGTTGGCATTGTTTATATCAGCCACAAGATGGATGAGATTAAGCAAATTTCTGATCGCGTAACTGTTATGCGTGATGGTGAATTTGTTGGTGTGCGCGACAGTAAAGATACATCTATTGAAGATATCATTTCCATGATGGTGGGTCGTGATCTTGAGCTTGAAACAGAGCAAAAGCCTGACACATCTGACAATATGACAGCGCTTGAAGTTAAAAATTTAAATCGCGGCAAGTTTGTTAAAAACGTCAGCTTCTCTCTTAAGAAGGGTGAGATCCTGGGTTTTGCTGGGTTAATGGGAGCAGGGCGAACTGAAGTTGCTCGGGTCATCTTTGGTGCTGATCGGCTTGAAAGTGGTGAGATTTTTATCGATGGCGAGCAAAAGTTTATCGATACGCCAAGCAAGGCTGTGGAAGCGGGAATTGGATATTTAAGCGAAGACCGAAAGCATTTTGGCCTCGTGTTGGGTATGGATGTGCGAACCAATATTTCGCTGGCGAGCATTGCTAGATTTGGCAGCTCGCTCGGGATCTTAAATGAAGCGAAAATATCAAAGACCGCAACGGATTTTATTTCAAAGCTAGATATCAGAACACCTTCTGAAAAGCAGGAAGTCAAACTCTTATCAGGTGGCAATCAGCAGAAAGTCGTCATTGCAAAATGGTTGCTACGCGATTGCGATATTTTGATCTTTGATGAGCCTACAAGAGGCGTTGATGTCGGCGCAAAAAGTGAGATTTATAAGATCCTGCGTGATCTTGCTGCCAGTGGTAAAGCGATCATCGTTATTTCCTCAGAACTTCCTGAAATTTTGCGTCTGAGCCACCGTATCGCGGTGATGTGTGAGGGTAATCTGACGGGATTTTTGCCCGCCAATTCCAGTCAGGAAGAGATCATGCGTTTGGCAACGGCCACCATGCAATCATCCAACAATAAAAACAATCAAATCAGTGAGATGTCATCATGAATGATACAACGATAAATTCATCCCAACTTGGTGCCAACAGCTTGGTTGAGCGCGCTAAACGCAACCAACATCGCTTCTGGGCATTTAGTGGTCTTATCTTTTTGGTGATTGGGTTTAGTTTGGCTTCACCAAACTTTTTCCAAACATCAAATATCATCTCGATATTACAGGCAACGTCGGTCAACGGGGTTTTGGCGATTGCCGCAACCTTGGTGATTATCACAGCAGGAATTGATTTGTCCGTTGGTACATTGATGACGTTTTGCGCTGTTGTCGCCGGGGTCTTGCTGACCAATTTAGGACTACCAATGTATATCGGTATTCCGGGTGCGCTATTGTCGGGCTTTTTAGCCGGAGCATTGTCTGGTTTCTTTGTTGCAAAGCTCAATATTCCACCCTTTATTGCAACGCTTGGAATGATGCTGGTTTATAAAGGTTTATCACTGGCGATTTGCGGTGGCCGTCCGATCTATTTCAATGACACAGAAGGCTTTGTTGATATTTCAACAGGTTCGATCATTGGTCACATCATTCCTGCATTCCCAATTCCAAATGGTGTTCTGATCCTGTTTTTGGTTGCTATTTTTGCTTCATTCATTCTCACCCGCACAATATTAGGCCGGTTTATCTTTGCGCTTGGTAGCAATGAAGAAGCGCTTCGTTTGTCAGGTGTGAACACGGATCGTTGGAAGATCGTCGTGTATTCACTTGCTGGCGGGATTTGCGCAATTGCAGGCATTTTGCTGGCATCGCGTATTAACTCCGCGCAACCTGCGATCGGACAAGGCTATGAGCTTGATGCGATTGCAGCTGTGGTGATTGGCGGCACGTCTTTAAGCGGCGGTAAAGGCACCATGTTGGGCACAATCATCGGTGCGCTGATCATTTCAGTGGTGGCCAATGGGCTTCGTATTCTGTCCGTCCCACAGGAATGGCAGATCGTTGTGACTGGTTCGATCATCATCCTTGCGGTTTATGCCGATCAATTGCGCCGAGGAAAGACATGATCTGAAAGCGCTAGCAATTCAATTCTAAGAATATTTCTCCAAAGCATCTCGCTTAGTGGGAAGGAGTGCAAATCTCCACAATTAAGACTCGTCTACTCAAAACCTATATGGGAGGAAAATTATGTTCACGAGAAGAATACTACTGGGACTTGTTGCTGCAACAGCTTTGGCAGGAAGTTCAACCATGGCATTTGCCGAAGATAAGCCTTATATTGCGCTTGTTTCAAAAGGCTTCCAGCACCAATTCTGGCAGGCTGTTAAAATCGGCGCAGAACAAGCTGCTGAAGAGCTTGGTGCTGAAGTGACATTTGAAGGTCCTGATGGTGAGGGTGCCGTGGATCGTCAGATGGATATGATTTCAGCTGCAATTGCGAAAAAGCCAACAGCGATTGGTATCGCTGCGATTGATAGCCAAGCGACTGTACCACTTTTAAAAACAGCTCAGAAAGATGGCATTCCTGTCATCGCGTTTGATTCAGGTGTTGCAAGTGATATTCCGCTGACAACAGCCTCAACTGATAATCTTGCATCTGCTGCATTGGCTGCGGATAAACTTGCTGAGCTCATTGGCGGTTCTGGCCAAGTCGCGATTGTGTCATTTGACCAAACAAGTCAGACGGGCATTGAGCGTCGTGATGGTTTCGTCAATCAGATCGAAGCTGCGCATGGTGATGTTGAGATCGTTGCGATTGAATATGGTGGTGGTGACCATTTGAAATCTGCAGAAATCACGAAAACTCTACTTCAAGCTTATCCTGATCTGAAAGGCATCTTCGGAACCAATGAAGGTTCAGCAATTGGTGTTGCAATTGGTAAAAAAGAATCTTCTTCTGATGTCGTTGTTGTTGGTTACGACAGTGGCAAAGCACAGACAGATGCTGTGCGTGATGGAACAATTGCTGGTGCGATTACTCAGAATCCAGTTGGTATCGGATATGAGGTTGTGAAAGCTGGTATTGCGGCATCTAAAGGTGAAAAACTTGAGCCGCACATCGACACAGGATTTTACTGGTATGACAAATCCAATATCGATGATCCAACAATCCAAGCGGTTTTATACGATTAATCTATAGATTAAAAATGGGCTTGGCAGCGATTTGCCAGGCCCACATCAAACTTCAAAAAATAGGAAATATACGATGAAACTGTTGCGATATGGAGCAACTGGTCTGGAAAAGCCCGGCCTATTGGATGGTGATGGTCAAGTGCGCGATCTCTCTTCTCATATTGATGATGTTGCGGGCCAAGCTTTAATTCCTGAGGTGATCAACAAACTGCGCTCATTGGATGTTTCTACTTTGCCAGTGGTTGATGGCCAGCCTCAGCAAGACTTTCGATTGGGCGCCTGTGTTGGTCAAATAGGAAAGTTCATTTGCATAGGATTGAACTATGCAGATCACGCAGCAGAAGCGGGTATGGATATTCCACCTGAACCAGTGATTTTTAACAAATGGACATCCGCGGTGGTTGGCCCAGATGATGATGTTCAAATCCCAAGACATTCACAAAAGACCGATTGGGAAGTGGAGCTTGGTGTGGTGATCGGTAAAGCTGGGTCCTATATTGAAGAACAAAATGCAAAGGACCACATTGCAGGATATTGCCTGATCAATGATGTGTCTGAAAGAGAATTTCAAATCGAGCGCGCTGGCACCTGGGATAAAGGAAAAGGTTGCGATACCTTTGGCCCAACGGGTCCGTGGCTTGTTACGCCAGATGAAATTGATGATGTCGATAATCTGGCAATGTGGTGTGAGGTGGATGGCACGCGCTATCAGAACGGCAACTCATCCACAATGGTGTATAAAATCCCGTTTCTTATTTCATATTGTTCACGTTTTATGAGCTTGCAGCCAGGAGATATTATCTCGACAGGCACACCTCCGGGTGTCGGCATGGGGCAAAAGCCACCAGTTTACCTTAAAGGTGGTGAAGTTATGAAATTGGGAATTGAGAGATTAGGAACGCAAACACAAAATGTGCTTGGACCAAAGTCATGACAAAAATAACTAATCTCCGCACGATAGATGTGCGCTTTCCAACATCTGATTCACTTGATGGTTCAGATGCCATGAACCCAGATCCAGATTATTCTGCAGCTTATGTGATTTTGGAAACAGACAGCGCGCATGAAGGTCATGGTTTAACTTTCACAATTGGTCGTGGCAATGAGATTTGCATCACTGCAATTGAAGCACTTAAGCCATTAGTTGTTGGCCTTGATATGGGATGGGTTGCTGAAGATATGGCGCGCTTTTGGCGTCATGTCACATCGGATAGTCAACTAAGATGGATTGGACCTGATAAGGGCGCCATTCATTTAGCAACGGGTGCAATTGTAAATGCTGTTTGGGATCTTTGGGCGAAGCTTGAGGGAAAACCCGTTTGGCAATTGGTGGCAGATATGTCGCCCGAAGAATTGGTTCGCTGTATCGATTTTCGTTATTTAACGGACTGCATAACTCCTGAATGGGCGCTTGAACATCTCACAAAGTTGCATGAGAGCAAGCAGCAACGCATCGATACTTTAAAGGCAGAAGGTTACCCTTGTTATACAACGTCAGCCGGCTGGTTGGGTTATGATGATGCAAAACTTCGTCGTTTGTGTCGCGAAGCCGTTGATTCAGGATTTAAACATGTGAAACTCAAAGTCGGTGGAAACCTTGAAGATGATGTTCGTAGGCTTAAGATTGCCCGTGATGAATGCGGCCCAGATGTGCAATTGATGATCGATGCAAACCAAGTATGGGAAGTTGACGAAGCAATTAATTGGGTTAATGAATTGGCATTTGTGCAGCCATGGTTTATCGAGGAACCCACCAGCCCTGATGATATTGAAGGGCATCGCAAAATTCGCGAAGGGGTAAAACCTGTACAGGTCGCAACAGGCGAGATGTGCCAAAATCGTATTGTTTTCAAGCAATTGATAATGCGAGGTGCTGTTGATGTCGTTCAAATTGATAGCTGCCGCATTGGTGGGGTTAATGAAATCTTGGCTGTGATGTTGATGGCTGCAAAACATGATTTGAAAGTTTGCCCGCATGCGGGTGGTGTTGGCCTTTGCGAATATGTACAACATTTATCTATGATAGATTATGTTTGTATATCAGGATCAAAAGATGGACGGGTGATTGAGTTTGTCGATCATCTTCACGAGCATTTTCTCGATCCATGCGAGATTGAAAATGCAGCATATTCGGCACCAAAAGCGCCAGGCTTTTCAATTGAAATGAAGCCAGCCTCGCTGGCAAAATATGAATTTGATAGTGTTTGATATGGATTTAGAACTTAAAGACAAGGTCGTTTTAGTAACCGGTGGCGCATCCGGAATTGGTGCAGCTATTTCTTTGGTTTTGGCCGAAGAAAGTGCGATCCCGATTGTTTTAACCCGCCGGGCCCCTGATGCTGAGTTTAAGGATCAACTGACGGCGCTCAATGAAAAAGCACGGTTCATTATCACCGAGCTCACAGATGATGATCAATGTGGGAGTGCCGTCCAACAAACCCTTGATGAATTTGGACGTATTGATGGTCTGGTCAATAACGCCGGGGCAAATGATGCCATTGGTTTAGATGCAGGTCCTGACGCGTTTCGAAAATCAATCGAAAACAACCTGACGCATTATTATACGATGGCGCATCTTTGCTTGCCGGATCTTAAAAAAGCCAAAGGGTCTATCGTCAATATTTCATCTAAAACTGCGCTCACAGGGCAGGGTGGTACATCTGCATATTGTGCAGCTAAAGGGGCGCAATTGAGCCTGACCCGAGAATGGGCCGCTGATTTGGCCGATGATGGTGTTCGGGTCAATGCCGTCATCCCAGCAGAAAGCATGACACCGCTATATGAGCGTTGCCTTGAGCAAATGGGCGAGCCTGATGAAGAGCTTGCAAAAATATTGAAGCGCATTCCTTTGGGTAACCGCATGACAGAGCCGCGTGAGCTTGCCAATGCTGTGGTATTTCTATTATCAAGTAGAGCAGCTCATACGACGGGGCAATGGCACTTTGTTGATGGTGGATATACGCATCTCGATCGGGCGCTAAGCAAAGAATAACGATCTTAAACGATAGTCTTATAGGAACTTGCCATGCTAAAAGGTATTCACCCGCTGCTTAATGCAGATATTCTTCATGCTCTTGCATCGATGGGGCATGGCGATCGTCTTGTTATTTGTGATGCTAACTTTCCTTCAGCCGCCGTTGCCGCAGAAAGTGTGCTTGGCCATCATTTGGAAATGAGTGTAGATGCAATTTCTGCGCTTGAAGCCATCTTGAGCGTTTTTCCAGTTGATACTTTTGATGTTGATATCCCCCCAGCTTGCGGGATGCAGGTCGTCGGTGCACCTGATGAAATACCCGAAGTGGTTCAACTCGCTGATCCGATTATTAAAAATGCAGGTGCAAATATTGAGCTTATTGAGCGGCACGCATTTTATGCATCTGCAAAACAGACCTATGTTGTTATTCGAACCACTGAGACCAGATTTTACGGTAATTTCATCCTGCGTAAGGGCGTTGTCTGGCCGAAGTAAAGCGTAATAAAAAAGGCGATGCTATTAGCACCGCCTCACGATCAATTCATTTAGTGTAAGTTATTCGCTCAGAGCGCTCACTTGCAGGGATGAACCTGTGCTTGGGCGACGATTTGATTTAAGCGCCACCACTTTATATCCAGCTGCTTTTAATTCGCGTAAGAATGCCGGTAGTGCGGCAACTGATCTGGCGTGAATATCGTGGAATAAGATAATGCCTTTACCGCGAGCTTTAACGCGCGCCATTGTGCGTTTGACAATTGTATCGGCTGAATCTTTGAAATAGTCTTTTGAATCAATATCAACATCGAGAACTGTGACACCGCGTTGTGCAAGCCATTTGCGCAAGGCTGAGGTGCTTGCAAGATATGGGAAACGGAAGAACGGCGCATTGATGCCTGATTTCGCTAAGGCTTTTTCACCTGCGCGAATTTTCGATTTACCCGCATCAAATGAAACCTTTGCAAGATTTGCGTGATCATATGTGTGTGAACCGATTGAATGACCGCGGGCTCTTACTTGTTTAACAATTCCAGGATGATAATTTGCCATGCTGCCAACCATCAAGAACGTGGCTTTCACACCAAAATTGCTCAATGTATTAAGAATGGCCGGTGTTTTGCCAGGAACCGGACCGTCATCAAAAGTCAGCACCACTTCACCAGGTTTCAGTTTGATATCTGAGATGGAATTGACGTAAATCGTTCTGCCCGCAAGACTACCTGATGATGGCCGAGATAGTGGCGACGAACTTGGTGTATCTGGGAATTTTACTTTAGGCTTTTTAGCTTCTCGAACTGGTGCAAAGCTTCTGACAGCATTCGCCCGTTGTGTGTTGGAGAGCTTAGATGGTGAAGATAGGCTCTTCACATTAGGGTCGACTTTAGCTTGCTTGCTTGCACACCCAGCCAATAGGGCCACACTTACCAAACACGCGGCAATACTTACAATACGCATTTTTACACCGATACAAAATTTACAATTGCAAGCTTTATTTCATTTTATGGTTAATTTTCTCTCAATGGGGCGCCAGTTCGATCAATAATCTTCTATTTGGTATAAATTGCATTGCGCTGCAGCATGGCTGCAAGGTAAAGATAATTCATGATTCTAGATCGTTTTTTCAAAAAATTTGAAGGCACAATCGATCCGTTTGAAGAAGTTGATAATCTTCAACCACCCAAGACGACTTTGGCTTTCATTTGGCATTATATCAGTCAAGCAAAACCTATTTTCGCCCTCATGCTGATATTTGGCGGGCTTGTTGCACTCTTTGAAGCAGCAATGTTCTACTTCATCGGGCAAATCGTTGATGTGCTTGCAGGCGTTGATCCATCTGCAGGCTGGGATGGCCTGATTTCTCAATATGGTATTGAGCTTGCTCTTATGCTGTTTATCGCCACGATTGCGCGGGTGACGATTGTCACAGGGAGTGCAATCCTTGAAGAGCA
>JAHDEP010000356.1 GCA_020628775.1 Rhizobiaceae bacterium
GAAACAAGTGCTGAATTCCAAAGGAATGTTCCAAAATGATATTGCGTGAACAATTCAATATAAGAACGGAAAAGCAGTTCTGGTCCCTGTGCAAGATTGATCGAGAAATCTAGTGGATTTGAGAGCAATGATTGCTGGCTTTTAAGGCTCGTCATCACCATGACGTAAAATGGTAGAATGACGACGATTGTGAACAATACAAAAGCCAATCCTTTCAGCACACGAATGAGCAATAACTCCATGCGATATCGTTTGGCTGAACCTGAGACATAATCATCAAGGCACATCTTAATTGATAAGACCACAAGTGCTGTCCAGATAGCCCAAGCTAAGATCTGATATAAAATTCCATCGGAGATAGGTGTGCCGAAAATTTGCCCACCTGTTAGAACAAATAGCAAAACCGCAACTCCAACACCTAAAATAGCAACAGGAGTTATTGAGCGTTTTTCAATTGGAAGAAAGATGAAGGCGAGCCCTGCCACCAAACCAGCTATAAGTGCTGTTCCTGCAGGCGGCGATGCGGTGATCCCAGACACAAGCATCAGCAAAATGCCCACGACGATCATCCAGATTGAGCCCCAGATCGCACCAATGACTGCTGCGGATAATGTTATTGTTCCGATCTTCATTGTCCGTCATCCTGTGGTGAAAATTTAAAGAAGATGAGTGCGAAGAAGAGCAGTACAAAGAACACCACCACTGCAACCGCAGCACCGGCACCCAAATTGGATACGGCAAATGCTTGCTCGTACACATCCACGGTTAGTGTTCGGGTGCCCGCCGCACCTCCTGTGAGAAGGAAAATGTCGTCAAACTTGTTGAATGTCCAAATGAAGCGCAACAAAAACAACACCGACAAGATGCCTAAAAGCTGTGGCAATGAAAGATACCAGAACTGCTGTAACGGTGTTGCGCCATCAATTTCAGCAGCTTCATACATATCTGTCGAGATTGACTGCATTCGTGCCAAGATGAATAAGAACGACAATGGGAAATACCGCCATGCCTCGAACGTGATCACTGTTGTCAGCGCCATTGGAAATTCAAACTCCAACCCTAATATAGACATTGGAATAGCGCGTTGGCCGAGGAAATTGATGGGGCCGTCTATTGCACCCATGCGGATCAGCATTGCGTTAAATGTGCCACCAGGGCCGGCATCGAGCAATAAGACCCACGCAAATGCAACCGCAATCACAGGTGCAACATATGGGAACAGGAATAAACCGCGGAGGATGCTTCGTCCTTTAAATGCAGTATTTAGAATTTGTGCTGCAAAGAGACCAAGAACCAACGCACCTAATGTGCCGAAGATTGTATAGTAAAGTGAAACTCTTAGGACCGACCAAAACTCAGAGGATGAGAAAACCTTATCAAAGTTCTCAAGCGTAAATTCAAACGAAGTGAGGATGTTCTTTGACTGCCCGGTTAAGATTGATTTGCTGTCGCGCGGTCTTTCACCATTATCCAAATATGCCTGTTCAACTTTTGTAGGGATATCAAGGTTAAAGCGACCACCTGCTTCAATGGTGCCAAAATTACAGCTCAATGCCCGACCATCCAGAGAGCAACGTTCGTCACTGAGCTGTAAGATCAGCCCCGCAGGAACGGTATCTGTAAGTGTCACATCGGTAATTGGATCTTTTTGAGATGAATTTCGTATGCGATAACGCATGATAACTTCATCACCGGCAGCTTTTGGCCGCGGTCGTAATTGCTCATTAACAAGGGTCGTGGCAGCACGTAGATCAGCAAGTTGCACCGGCTTAAAGCTGATCCAAAAGTTTGCTAATAATGGCCCTAGCACGATGCCTAAGACAATCAAAAATGTCGGCAACAGCATGAGATAAGCCAAACGCTGCTCGCGCTTTGCCAATGCCCCAAAACCTTTCGGCGGGCCTTTAGATAGATTTTCAGTTGCAGACATTTTTAATTACCGTCAGTAAA
>JAHDEP010000357.1 GCA_020628775.1 Rhizobiaceae bacterium
ACGTTGCGGCGGCGGCGAGCTGGAGGGGTTACCAAAACCAGCAAAATCCATTGTTTTATGAGTTGAGACGCTTTTTCAAGCGGAGTGTTCTTGCGTTTAAAATTTGGGGGAAATGGAAAAAAACCGGCGGTTTTTAGATATTTTCAATTTACAAATTAACGTTTTGTTAATACTACATCTAGTATATTTCAAAATGTGAAACACAATATGCGGTTCTTTTTTTGAAAAAGTACTGTATACTTATCGAGGTTTGCGGACCGCGGTGTCTTTGAGTGTGACACCCTAAGGTTAGCGGACAATTGGGGAATTTTGGCCTGAAGAAACCAGCAAGGTAACCAGGCAAAACACAAAAAGGAAAATGAAGTTATGCGCATAGAACGCTGCTTTACTAAAGAAGGCAAAGACGCTTACTCCGAGATCGAATTTCGCAAGGCAACAAGCGAAATTAAGAATCCGGACGGCTCAATTGTTTTCCGCTTGGAAAACATTGATGTACCGAACCAGTTCAGTCAGGTAGCAGCTGATATTCTTGCGCAGAAATATTTCCGTAAAGCTGGTGTTCCAGCAGTTCTTAAAAAAGTTGAAGAGAATGACGTGCCGTCATGGCTTTGGCGTTCAGTTGCAGATGAAAAAGCACTCGCTAAATTGCCAGAAGATGAGCGTTATGGTCCTGAAACAGACGCGCGTCAGGTTTTTGACCGTCTATCAGGTACTTGGACATATTGGGGTTGGAAAGGCGGATACTTCGATAGCGAAGAAGACGCGCTTAACTTCCGCAATGAACTTGCTTATATGCTCGCCACACAACGTGTTGCTCCGAACTCTCCCCAGTGGTTCAACACAGGCCTTCATTGGGCATACGGCATTGATGGCCCAAGCCAGGGTCACTTCTATGTAGACCCGTTCACTGCGAAATTGGTGAAATCAAAATCATCTTACGAGCACCCACAGCCGCATGCTTGCTTTATCCAGTCTGTTGAAGATGATCTGGTAAATGAAGGCGGCATCATGGACCTTTGGGTTCGCGAAGCTCGTTTGTTTAAATATGGCTCAGGCACAGGTTCAAACTTCTCACATCTACGTGGTGAAGGCGAAAGCTTGTCTGGTGGTGGTAAATCATCAGGTCTCATGAGCTTCTTGCGCATTGGTGACCGTGCAGCAGGTGCGATCAAATCTGGCGGCACAACACGTCGTGCAGCGAAAATGGTTGTTGTCGACATCGACCACCCAGATATTGAGCAATATATCTCTTGGAAAGTGAACGAAGAGCAAAAAGTAGCAGCACTTGTTACAGGTTCAAAAATCGTATCACAACATCTCGGTCAGATCATGAAGGCTTGTATCAATTGCGAAGCTGACAATGATGCTTGCTTTGATCCAAAACAGAACCCTGCCCTTAAGCGCGAAATTAAAGCTGCTAAGAAAAACCAGGTTCCAGAAAACTACGTCAAACGCGTCATCCAGTTTGCACAACAAGGTTACACAGACATTGAATTTAAAACCTATGACACAGATTGGGATTCAGAAGCTTATCTGACTGTTGCAGGCCAAAACTCAAATAACTCAGTCTCTATTAAAGACAACTTCCTTCGTGCTGTTGAAGATGATGGCGATTGGGATCTTATTGGTCGCCGTGATGGCAAAGTGACAAAAACACTTAAAGCACGCGATCTTTGGGAATCAATTGGTTACGCCGCATGGGCATCAGCTGATCCTGGCCTTCACTTCAATACAACAATGAATGATTGGCACACTTGCCCTTCAGAAGGCCCAATTCGTGCGTCTAACCCATGTTCTGAATACATGTTCTTAGATGACACAGCATGTAACTTGGCTTCCTTGAACTTGCTTCGCTTCAAAAACGCTGAAACTGGCAATCTTGCCATTGGCGATTTTGAGCATGCAACACGTCTTTGGACGATGGTTCTTGAAATCTCAGTGATGATGGC
>JAHDEP010000358.1 GCA_020628775.1 Rhizobiaceae bacterium
TTACCTTCAGACACAACTTCGCCAATCGGCAAGCCGTAGCCGCGATAACCCATTGCAATTTTAGCAACTAATCGTAGGTGAGACGTTACAAGGCGCTGAGCCGCATCGCGGTCATCGTGCTCTTCATAACGTTTTGCAAGCATATATTCTTCTTGTGGTTCAAGCATGGGAAAACGCCTGATCTCAGCAAGATAACGATCCAATCCACCCTTACCGGATGTGATTGATGGTAAAGTTTTCTGGGCCATAAAGCACCCTCCTATTGTTTCAACTTCCATTAAGGCAAGTTGCGACCGCTTATTGCGCATCGATTTAATACAACTTAATTATGGCATAAGCTTGTTTCAAGCTTTTCACGCCAAGAGTTTGAACACTAAATTGTGAACCTTGCGTGATTGTCACGTAAAGCTCTTATAATTCTATACGTTCAAGTATCTTTGTTAGATTTGCAAAATCTTTCGGTAATTCTGCCTCAAAACGCATTATTTCACCTGAAACAGGGTGTTTAAACTGCAACAGATAAGCATGCAACGCCTGATGGGTGAAAGCGTTAATAGCATTGCGTTGTTCGTCGGGAAGTTTGTTTGCCTTGGTTTTAAATGCCGCACCATAGGTTAAATCCCCGATCAAAGGATGCCCGTTATGAGCCATGTGAACCCTGATTTGGTGTGTGCGACCCGTCTCTAACCGGCATTCAACCAATGAAGCAAAGGCATTTACGCCCTCTTGGCCACCAAAACTCTGTTTGGTTTTGTAATGCGTGACGGCATGTTTTGCATCAGGGGCGCGTTCTGAGCACACAGCGCGCTTTAATCGATCGTTTGAACGACCAAGAAATGTGCTGATTGTCGATTTAATAGGATTTGGTGCGCCCCAAACCAAAGCCCAATAAGCACGTTCTAATTCGCCTGTTCGTCCATGATCGGCAAATTGTTCGGATAGGTGGCGATGTGCAATGTCATGTTTGGCAACCACCATCACACCGCTCGTGTCTTTATCCAATCGGTGCACAATCCCGGGTCGTTTAACCCCGCCAATCCCGGACAATGAAGCGCCACAGTGATAAAGCAACGCATTGACCAGCGTGCCTGATGTATTGCCCGCACCGGGATGGACCACCAAACCAATTGGCTTGTTGACGACAATTAGATCGTCATCCTCATATATAATGTCCAAAGGAATGTTTTCAGGCTGCGGTTCAGCGTCTGCAATTTCCGGCAATATGACTTCAATGCTCATATCAGCGGCGATTTTTTTCTTGGGTTCTTTCGCAATCGCGCCATTTATAGATACTGCACCGGCTTCAATGAGCGCTTTAATGCGGCTGCGGGAGTAATCTGGCGCCATTTTCTGTGCAAGCCAAGCGTCTAAACGGCCTGAATCGCCTTCATCAGTAATGAAAGCTTTCAAATTGGCTTCAGCTTCGTTAAAGGATATCTCGCGTGTCACAACTCGTTCCAAATAGGCTTTTTTATGCAAAACCCTGACATAGATAATAATGACGAAAAACCACTTGATCCAACAATGGAAAAAGTCAGACGTAAAATGATACGTCTATTGGGTGTTTCATTAGGTGTAATGTTTATCGGTGTTATGGCCGTATTGGCCGCCGTTGTCTACAAAATACGCACCAGTGGTGATGAAGAGGCGCAAACGGCTGTGGCGCAATCTGTTTCCAATAGAGCTTTTGTTGCTAATTTGGATGTCATTTTGCCAGCTGATTTTCAAGTTCAGGGGTTTAACCTTGATGGTGCGCGCGGTGCTGTTCATGGCGTTGACCAAAATGGCGTGTCACAGATTTTGATCATCGATTTAACCAATGGTGAAATCATATCAACTGTAAATCTGCGCAACTAGGCAACGTGAATTGGCTGACGCACGGTTTATAGAAATCACCGATGCTGATGATCAGCGAATAATTGAGTTTTGTAATATCAAAGAGCGTGA
>JAHDEP010000359.1 GCA_020628775.1 Rhizobiaceae bacterium
GGGAGCCAAAGCAGAAAAATACCTAATACGCCAGCAATGACAGCCGAAACCCATGCAAACTTCATGTGGCTGTAACCTCACAATAACACAACAAAACTCCCGCCTCATGCGGTTTGCTCCTCATGGAACGTGGCTAATATATGAGTTAAAAGGTTGCCGATTTCCTAAACACTTCATTTACTTTGGCGAATTCCGATTGCATGGTTAACTTATTGTAAATTCGCCAGCAAACTGGGCTTCTCATTGAAAAATATGATTAATTTTACGCCAAATCATCACATTCATATAGAATATGTTAACCACGAACGGGCTGGGCGCCGAATGTCTTTTAGGGGAATTGTTAAGAAATGGTACGGTTGGGTGGATTTGAACCACCGACCTCCGGATCCACAATCCGGCGCTCTAACCAGCTGAGCTACAACCGCACAAAGTTCACTTTTACTGCGAACTTTGGTGACATACGTCTCTCGTACAAAATTTGCAAGTCTTCAATTAATTTTCTTTCAGAAAACTTTGCACAGATACGGACTTTTAACGGTAGATATGAAAAAGGGCGGGATAAATACCCCGCCCTTACGCATTACTCTTACTCAAATCTACTTTGACACAAAACTTATTTAAAAGTTTTTAGAGATTTCTCAGCAACTTCTTTAACTGGTGCAGAAACGTCTTGCGCCAATTTTGTAGAAGCTTCTTGGAAAGTTTTAAGCTGTGATGTCACAACTTCTGTTTGCTCGCGAACAAAAGTAGACTGCAATTCGATCATTTCAGCGACTGATTTAACGCCCATCAATTTCTCAAAGTGTGAGATTGAGCTCTTAAGGTTGGTTTGAGCAACGTCAATTGCTTTCATACCAAGCTCAGCGCCTTCTGTTTTTGCTGTGTCCATTGCAGCTTCCATTGCTTTAGTTGCATCATCGGAAGCAACTTTGATTTTCTCAAAGTTTTCTTTTGCTTGCTCTAGGTTAGTTTCTGCCGCTTTGCGGTATGTTTCAGAGACCTTGTTTAGGTCAAATGCGACAACGTTTTCGCTTGCAGCAGGTGTTTCTACTTTTGCTTCAACTGTTTTTGTGGCTTTCTTAGCAACCATAATATGCTCCATTACGTGTGTTTTGCGGTCTTGACGAGCCAAGTGCTCTCATAACTTGACTTCTATATAGTACATTTTATTGTGCATTGCAACATTTTTGTTGCAGCGCACAAAATTAACCTTTTTTTAATAAATGACCGCCGCAAACCCCAGTATTTATGGACCTGCGCATAACAACACGATAATAATTGCGAAAATAACGAGTAATAATAAGTAAGAAAGTCGGTTAGGTTTTAATATGACGGACATTTTGTATCCATTTATCGATTTGGCTGTGCATGCTGCAATTCGCGATCGATTTACTGAAGGCGATGCTTTAGCAATCGTATCGACCGACTTTAATTCAATTATCTGGACAAACGGTCCAGCTGCGAAGCTCTTTAATCATAAAACGATCTATGACTTCATAGATGAAGGCTTCATTGACAGTAAGAAAACTCGCAAGAAATTGCGCGAGACCGCTCAACAGCTGATCGCCAACGATGTGATTAAAAGCGCCAATCTTCAAATATTGCCGACAAAGAAGGGCAATGAGCTGGATCTAACACTTGAGTTGATTACCCTGCCGCAAGGTGAGCAGGCAATTTTGGTGATTGTGAATACAGATAATGCATCCGCACGCGGCATTTTTGATGTTGACCACATTATTTCCGGGTTTGACGATGAAGAAACATGTGTTGCGGTTCTTGGTAAGCAAGGGCAAATCCTTGGTGCCACTGAACAGTTTTATGCGCTTGATGTTTCGCTTTCCGAACGCCGCTCGATGAGTGAAGATGTATCTTCAGAAGATGATCGGCTGATCAAACGCCGCCTTAAGACGGCAAAAGGTGATCTACCAGCTGCAATTGGCCATCT
>JAHDEP010000082.1 GCA_020628775.1 Rhizobiaceae bacterium
TGGAAATGATTGCAAAAGCTGACGTTGTTTTGGCTTTGGGTACACGTTTGAACCCATTCTCAACATTGCCTGGTTACGGTATCGATTACTGGCCAAAAGACGCGAAAATCATCCAAGTTGACATGAACTCAGATCGTATTGGCTTGACCAAAAAAGTATCTGTTGCGATCCAGGGTGATGCGAAACTTGTTGCGGAGCAAATCCTTGAAGGCCTAGCTGATGATGCTGGTGATAAAGGTCGCGCTGATCGTGAAGCTTTGATCCACAAAACAAAATCTGCTTGGGCTCAAGAGCTAACATCTCTTGACCACGAAGATGATGATCCAGGCACAAACTGGAACGAGCGTGCTCGCGATCGTGAGCCTGAGCGTATGTCTCCTCGTATGGCTTGGCGTGCAATTCAATCTGCACTTCCAAAAGATGCAATCATTTCATCTGACATTGGTAACAACTGTGCGATTGGTAACGCTTATCCATCATTTGATGAGCCTCGCAAATATCTTGCTCCTGGTCTGTTCGGTCCTTGTGGTTACGGTCTTCCAGCAATTGTTGGTGCTAAAATCGCATGTCCTGAAACACCAGTTGTTGGTTTTGCTGGCGATGGTGCATTTGGTATCTCAATGAACGAAATGACAGCGATCGGTCGTAACGACTGGCCTCCGATCACAATGATCATCTTCCGTAACTACCAGTGGGGTGCTGAGAAGCGTAACACAACATTGTGGTTCAAAGATAACTTCGTTGGTACTGAGCTTAACCTTGGTGTGGAATACGCTAAAGTTGCTGAAGGCTGTGGCCTTAAAGGTGTTCAGGTTCGTTCAATGGATCAATTGACTGAGGCATTGAACAATGCTGTTGAAGGTCAGATGAAACGTAATGAGACAACATTTATCGAAGTTGTATTGAATCAGGAACTTGGTGAGCCATTCCGTCGTGATGCTATGAAACAACCAGTTGTTGTTGCTGGCATCAATAAAGATGACATGCGTCCACAGATCGTATCATGATCAATCCGTTAGATTTAATCTACGAAAAAGCAAAGGCCAACACATATCGCATTGTGTTGGCTGAGGGTGAAGACCCGCGCATTTTGGAAGGCGCAGCTCGTGCGAACGAGCTGGGCCTTGCCAAGCCAATTTTAATTGGTGATCAAGACACGATTTCATCGATGGCAAAAGACAATGGTCTTTCAATTGATGGCATCGATATCATTGATCTTAAAATAAGTGATCGTGTTTCTAATTATGCCGATCATTATATTGAATATTATAAGAACCATAAAAAACCTCGCGTTTACACAAAAGAAGCCGCTGTTGAAGCGATGATGGACCCGCTCAATTTTGCAGCGATGATGGTTCGTTTGGGCGATGCTGATGGTTCGGTTGCCGGTGCTGTTGCAACCACTGCAGATACTGTTCGTGCTGCATTTAGACTTATCGGTAAAGCAAAAGGCGCAAAGCTTATTTCCAGTTTCTTCTTAATGGTGATGGACCAAGAACATCATCCGCGAAAAGAAACGGTGGTATTTGCAGATTGTGCGATTACCATTGACCCGTCAGAAGATGATCTTGCTGATATTGCCATTGCATCAGCGAAATCTTTAGCGCGTTTTACCAATGAAGAACCGCGCGTTGCGATGCTAAGTTTTTCATCGCTTGGTAGCGCATCTCATCCCAATGTGACAAAGGTGGAGAACGCAACACGAATTGTGCGCGATCAAAACCCTGAGCTGATTGTTGAAGGTGAAGTGCAGTTTGATGCAGCATTTGTGCCGTCAGTTGGAAAATCAAAAATTCCAAACTCTGCTATTAAAGGTGATGCAAACGTCTTTGTATTCCCTGATTTAGAAGCGGGTAATATTGGCTATAAAATCGCGCAACGTATCGGTGGGGCAAAAGCCATTGGCCCAATTTTACAAGGGCTTGCTAAACCTGCAAATGATTTATCGCGTGGGTGTAGTGCACAAGATGTCTGCGATTGTATTGCGATCACTGCGCTGCAGGCACATGGAAAATAATTAAATATCAAAGCCCGCTTAATGCGGGTTTTATTTTGTCTCTACCACATGGTTTTCGCAGCGCGTGCCGACCATTCCTTATCATAGGTCGTGCCGTCAAACTCACCTTCGGTCGCATCTTTTAGCAAGTCGCCAATCGTTGGTAGGTTTGCAAGATTTGGATCTTCTTGCCAAATTCTTGACCGCATAAGTGCGCGGGCGCATTGGGAATAGATCTCTTCAACTTTTATGATGATAATCGATCGTGGGCGGACTGAGCTATTTGACGTCTTACGCTCAAACTTGGCGGATAGAGCTTCATCCGTTGTGATCTTTGCCTTGCCGTTAAGTCGGATAACATTGTTTGAACCATGAACGAAAAACATCAGCGAAATACGTTCATCTCGAATGATATTTCGCAGACTATCCATACGATTGTTTCCGCGCCAATCTGGTATGGCAAGGGTTTGTTCGTCGAGCTCCAGCGCAACAGCGTTTTCATCCCCACGTGGGCTTGCATCTGTACCTTCAGGGCCGACCGTTGATATGATGCAAAACTTTGATTGATTGATCCATTTGCGATAACCGGGCGTGATTTTATTGACCACTTTGATGATCGATGCTTCGCCTGGTGTGCCGTATAAAGCTTCCAACTCATCTATGGAATTAATATAGTCCATGGGGAATTCTCCAGCCGTTGATTAACACTGGATAAGCTTGTTATCGAAGGTGTTAGATTGAATTAGCCAGCTTCGTTATAAAGCGACCAAGCATTGCGTTCAAGGCTACTGTCACCACTCTTACGCTCTTGGTAAAGAGTAACCTGATTGCCTTTTTTCTTCTTTGATAGTTCCAGTGCAGCTTCTGTCTTAGCTAGAATATCGCCTGTGCCAGAGGCGGTGTTTGAACCGCATACGCCACCGGAAATCGTAACATTGCCAATAGGTTTGCCATTTGTCGCGTTCATCAAAGGTGTTTTGGCAATTGAGTGCCTGAACTTGTTGACAAGGCCCTCAACAGTTTTTTCAGAAATACTGTCAAAAATGAAAGCAAATTGGGTGTCAGACGCACGTGCGAGATAATCTTTCGCGGAGCAAGATTCTTTAATGATGTTGCTCACATGGACCACAAATTTATCCGCAATAAGCGGGCCAAGATTGTCTTTAACATGAGCAAAGGCATCAATCTCGATCATAACCATGGTGCAGGCTTTGGGTTGCTCATTGGCGTAGATCGCTAGCATTTCTTTGTTAAAGGCACGGCGGTTAGGAAGGCCAGTCAAAGGATCTGTGAATTTTTGCTGTTTGAAATTGTTAAGCTCAGATGCAACGACATCAAGACGCTGCACTTGTTCGCTGACAGCTTCTTTAATCTTGCGACCTTCTTCCATTTTCTGCGCAGTTGCAGCTGTAATATTTGAAAGGGTGCTTTTCAGTTTTTCCGGCGAAACATTAGCAGGATCAGCAAGTGTCTTTGTTTGTTGCTGCAAAACCTTGTCAAATTTCTCAAGCGATGAGCTTTCCGATTTAACTAGGTCCATAAATTTGTTTAATTCATCACCAACTGTATCAATAGATTCAGATGCAACATCATCTTCAACATGGTGTGGGATGTGTTTGCGGATGAGAATATCCAGATCATGCTGACGGATATTGCGATCAAGCTTGCTAAACTCAGAACGAAGTTCATCATTTTGACCACCTACAACCGCAAATAGCAATTCAAAGTTTGCAGGTGTGCATTCAATATTCATGCGTTGCATAAAGGCTGCAACTTTGGCCATAGCATTGGATGCAGGATTGGTTCTTGGACTTTGTGGGCGACCGGATGAATTTGATGTCATTGATAGAAAATTCTGTTCGTTTGCTGGCAGAAAACTGCAATTTTAATTGACCAGCTTTAATTTAAGCAAAAAACTATTAATAAAATCTGTTTATCTCTTGCTAGAATCTACAGTAAATTTATGGCTAAAACGTTTGTTCAAGCCATAAAGTTTTATACAATTTAGGCGTTTTTTTGTAATTAATTTGTCGAACTAATCCGCTTTAACTCGCTCAGATTTTGGATCATACATTGGCTTAAGGGATACTTCAGCTTCAACCTTAGTACCTGCAACATCGATCTCGTATTTTGATGCTAAAACATCGGCTGCTTTTTCACCTTTACATGGCACATAACCAAGTCCCACGGCTGCACCTAATGTGTGGCCGTATGAACCGGATGTGAGGTAACTAACGACCTCGCCATCACGTAAAATTGGCTCATGATGGAATAGCAAAGGCTCAGGGTCGACGAGTTTGAATTGCAGCATTCTGTTTTCCAAACCGCTTTCTTTCTTTGCCAAGACAGCGTCTCGACCGATAAAGTCAGGTTTATCTGTTTTACACGCAAATCCAAGACCAGCTTCTAAAACATGATCTTCTGATGTGATGTCATGCCCAAAGTGGCGGTAGCCTTTTTCAATTCGGCAAGAATCCATCATGTGAAGGCCGCATAATTTTAGATCAAGTTCCTGACCTGCTTTGTGTAATGTTTCAAATACATGCGGGGCCTGATCGTTGGAGACATAAACTTCCCAACCCAATTCGCCGACATATGTCACGCGGTTCACACGTGCCAATCCTAGGCCGATCTCAACATTTTGAGATGTACCAAATGGATTAACTTCATTTGAGAAGTCATTTGGCGATACCATTTGCAATAGTTTGCGGGAATTTGGACCCATTACAGCAAGCACAGATTCTGCCGCTGTCATATCAATGATTACAACGTTGAAATTGCCTTTGTGACGCTCAAGCCAGGTCTGATCTGCAAGACGTGTCGCAGCAGGTGTAACCACCACAAAAGAAGTTTCAGATAGACGCGTTGCTGTCACATCCGCTTCAATGCCGCCGGCTTTGTTTAGGAATTGCGTATAGACCAATTTACCAACAGGAACAGACATGTTGTTTCCGCAAACATAGTTGAGGAAGTTTTCCGCATCAGGGCCTTCAACCCGGATTTTACCGAAAGATGACATGTCATATAGGCCAACATTATTACGGATGGCTTCATGTTCGCGCTTTGAGTTTTCGAACCAGTTTGGTCGTTCCCAGCCATACTCATATTCAGCTTTCTGGCCTTCATCTGCGAACCAGTTTGCGCGCTCCCAACCCGCAAGTTCGCCAAACACAGCACCATTTTCTTTAAGGTGATAATGAAGCGCGCTTCGGCGAATACCGCGTGCTGTGTCTTTTTGGCGGAAAGGATAGTGGTCAGCATAAAGTAAACCGAGCGTTTCTTTCGAGCGTTCAAAAAGGTAGGTTTTGTTGCCCTGGAAAGGTTGCATGCGAGAGATATCAACATCGCCTAAATCAAATGGTTTTTCACCCGTATCCATCCAGGATGCAAGCGCCATACCGGCACCACCTGCAGATTGAATGCCGATAGAGTTGAAACCAGCCGCAACCCAGAAATTATCACATTCAGGTGCTAGACCAAGATGATAAGCATCATCAGGTGTAAAGCTTTCCGGACCGTTGAAGAAAGTGTGAATACCCGCTTCAGCTAGCATAGGTAAACGGTTGATCGCTTGCTCAAGAATTGGTTCGAAGTGATCGAAGTCTTCTGGCAATTGATCAAATTCGAAATTCTCTGGAATACCGTCCATGCCCCATGGTTTTGCATTTGGTTCAAACGCACCAAGGAGAATTTTGCCTGCATCTTCCTTGTAATATGCGCATTCATCTGGAACACGGAGAACTGGCATTTGTTTCAGTTCTGGGATGTTTTCTGTGACGATGTAGAAATGTTCACAAGCATGAAGCGGTACGTTTACACCGGCCATCTTGCCGACTTCATGTCCCCACATGCCGGCACAGTTTACAACGTAATCTGCTTCAATCGCACCAGTTTCTTCGCCTTGTTGCCATTCAACACCAGTGACGCGTCGACCTTCTTTGTTGATCTTGGTAACTTTGACGTTTTCTTTGATCAAGGCGCCTTTTAAACGCGCACCTTTTGCCAATGCTAGGGCAATATTTGCAGGATCACCCTGGCCGTCTTTTGGAAGATAAACGCCCGCGGTTACGCCATCAATATTGATGTGCTCATAACGCTCTTTAACTTCTGTTGGGGAAATTTCTTCAACTTCAACACCAAAGGCGCGCGCCATGGCTGCCTGACGAAGAATTTCTTCTTTACGTGCTTCAGTCAGCGCAACTGTGATAGAGCCACAACGACGAAAGCCTGTTGCAACTTCTGTTTCAGCTTCAAGTGTTCCATAAAGCTCCTGGCTATATTTAGCGAGCTTTGTCATGTTCTTTGAAGAGCGAAGTTGGGCAATCAATCCTGCTGCGTGCCAGGTTGTTCCAGAAGTGAGCTGTTTACGCTCTAACAGAACAATGTCTTTCCAACCAATTTTTGCCAAATGGTATGCCACTGAACAACCAATGACACCACCACCGATGATGACGACGCGTGCTTTTTCCGGCAGGCTCATGGGTAAATCTCCCTAAATTTTTGTTTGTAAATCTCCACCATTTCTTCTTCTGTAACGCCGTCATCGTAGGGCGGTGTTGTGAGTGGCTTTAGGTGTGAGATTTCAATTGTTACAATTGCGTTGATCCGATGGGCCAATGACGGCCATTCGTTTTTCCAATGAATGAATAGTTCTTGAAAGTTATCCGTATCTTTTTTGGCAATTGTCGCTTTCCCTCTTATTCGAATTCCTTTGCGGGAAAACTGGTTGACGAAATTCACCTCAATTTCAGGATTGTTTTCAATGTTCTTAATTGTTTGTGGTGAGCGAATATCAGCAAAGCCGATTTGGTTTTCGCTCAACACTAAAAAGGTACCTTTGGGGGAGACGTTTGGACGCCCGTCTGGGGTGACGCTTGCCACAAATCCCAAACGGAAAGTCTCAATAATATCCCGAGCAAAAGCGTTTAACATCAGGCACGAATTCTTTCGTTGTCTGCATCCCACAATGGAAGATCTTCTTGCACGACGGCTTTGCGGCGTTCACCGTAGATCTCGACTTCTAGCTCTGTGCCTGGTGCTGCAAATTCTGCTTTAACAACGCCGAGCGCAATTGACTTATTAATGCGGTAACCCCAATTGCCTGAAGTTGTTTCGCCAACAACTTCGCCGTTGTTCCAAACGGTTGACATATAAGGTGCATCGCTATCGCCAGCATCAACAACAAGCGTGACGAAACCTTTTTTCGCACCCTGTTGTTTTTCGGACATCAATGCTTGTTTGCCGGGGAAGTTTTGTTCTTTGTTGAGACGAACAAAACGTTCCAATCCACCTTCAAGAAGTGTGTAATCTGTTGAGAGATCACCCTTCCAAGTACGGTAGCCTTTTTCAATTCGCATTGAATCAAGCGCAAACATGCCAAATGGAGTTGCTCCAGCATCGCGAATTGCAGAATAGGCATTGGCACTATCTTCAAATGAAGTGTGCACTTCCCAACCTAATTCACCCGCAAATGAAATTCGGAATAATTTAGCTGGTTTACCGGCAACAACCGCATCTTGAATGGTGAGCCAACCTGTTGAAAGATCAGCATCAGGTGCAATTTTTGCAATAAGATCGCGAGACTTCGGACCGGTCACAAGATGCGTTGACCATTCTTTGGTGATGTCAGTTAATGTTAGAGATCCATCTTCAGGCAATGATTTTTTCAAGAATTCAAAATCGTGCCATTGGGCAACAGCTGCTGTCATTAGCCAGAAATCATCTTCACCCCAACGAATGATGGTCACCTCGGTGATGATCCGACCGCGGCTATCTGCAAAATACCCCAAGTTCATGCGCCCAGCTTTTGGCAATGCGCCTGCAATTTGATTACGCAACCATTCAGCTGCGCCTTCACCCGTTAATGTGTAGCGTGAGAAACCTGGCATATCCAAGACGCCAACATTGTCGCGTACAGCTTCAACTTCTTCCTTCACGCGAATTGCCCATGGGCCATTACGATCCCATGTTTCAGTTGCCGCTTCTGAAGTGTCGTCACCATCTTTTGCGAACCAGTTGGCCCGTTCCCAACCGTTATATGCACCCATCTGCGCACCATCAGATAGAAGGCGTTCGTGGTTCGGAGATAGCTTTTTATTACGTCCTGCAGGCCATTCATGATGAGGGAAATGCATGGCATATTCGTGACCATATGTCTCCATAGCTTTTTGGTAACAGAAGTCTTGATCAGCATGGTCTGTGTAACGACGTGGATCCACGGCCCACATATCCCATTCTGTTTCACCTTCGGTGATCCATTCAGCAAGAACTTTACCGGCACCACCTGCTTGCGCGATACCAAATGTAAATGAGTGCGCTTCAAATGCGTTTTTCACGCCCGGCATTGGGCCAATCATTGGAAGACCATCTGGTGCATATGGAATTGGACCGTTGATGACACGCTCAACACCTTGTGTACCCAAAATTGGTAGGCGCTCCATCGCATCTTCGATGTAGAATTCTAGGCGATCAAGATCATCTGGATAAAGCTGGAACGAGAAATCGTCTGGCATTGGATCATCTGGTGTGACCCAGTGCGCTTTACAATTGCGCTCGTATGGTCCCAAGTTTAGACCGTGCTTATCCTGTCGAAGATAATAGGAGATATCTACGTCGCGGATCATCGGCATTTTGTGCCCTTGTTCCTTGGTCCAAGCTTCCAGTTCAGGAATTTCACCAGTTAGGAAATATTGGTGGCTCATAACGATCATTGGAACTGTGCGTCCGCCATAAGGTTTAAACCATTCGCCAACGCGCTGAGCATAATAACCACAAGCGTTTACAACATACTCACAACGGATATCGCCTTTATCGGTATGCACGATCCACTCGTCTCCATCGCGTGAGACGCCCGTTGCAGGTGTGAAGCGAAGAATGTTTTGACCCATATCGCGTGCACCTTTTGCAAGGGCTTGTGTCAATTGTGCTGGGTCGATATCGCCGTCAAGCTTATCCCAAAGACCACCGGCAAGATCGTGTGTTTCCATGAATGGATTGAACTCGCGCAATTCCTCAGGTGTACAAATGTCCATTTCAAGACCCTGATGGCGGGCCATACCTGCAACGCGCTCAAATTCCTGCATGCGTTCTTTGTTATGTGCAAGACGGATAGCGCCTGTCACATGGTAGTTCATTGGATAATCAACTTCTTCAGCCAGGCTACGATACATTTTAAGACCATAACGCTGCATGTTCATCACCGCCCAAGAAGCTGCAAAGTTTGGACAGTTACCCGCTGCGTGCCAAGTTGAACCTGCTGTGAGTTCGTTTTTCTCTAAGAGAACACAATCGGTCCATCCAGCTTTACCCAAATGGTAAAGGCTTGAAACACCGACAGCGCCACCCCCAATGATCACGACGCGTGCTGTAGTTGGAAAGTCTGACATATTACCCTCGAATATTTTTGTTTAAATTCATTTTTTAAGTCTAGTAAACCGGCGGCGAGATAACCCAAATCGCCTCCGCTATTTCATCTGTTGGGTTTTCCCAACGGTATTTTTCGTTCTGGAACTGAAAGCTGTCACCGGCGTTGATTTCAAACTTCTTGTCATCAAGCCATAGGTTCATGCGCCCTGATATAAGATAGCCACCTTCTTCTGTCGGTCTTGGGTCAACCCATTCACTCAAGGAGTTTGGCGCAAATTCGGAACGGATCATTTCAAAATCACCAGACAAATGCGGTGATAGTAATTCTTCTACCAATCCTGCATGACGTGAGCCCAATTCAGCGCGTGCCGATTTTCGTACAATAAGCCCTTGTTCGCCTTCCGGCGCTTGCTCATTTCTGAAAAAGAAACTGATCGGGATTTCGAAAAATAAAGCAATGTTACGGAGATCTGAAATTGATGGTTCTGTTTGACCTCGTTCGATTTGGCTCAGCCATCCCGTTGAACGGTTTAGGCTGCTGGCCAATTCGATAAGTCGAATATCGCGCGACTTGCGCAGGGCGCGAATATCTGCACCAACGCTTGCCTCAGATTCTGAAAATGTTGTATTTGAATTGTCCAAACTTAATCATCCTAAAAATGAAATTTAGCAAATTAATTTCATTTATTTTGCATCCTTGCAAGAGATTTATTTGTCTAGTGATAAAATTCTGATACTGTTAGTGCCAAATAAGATTGCCAATAGTGCCAGTTTGTCGTTTAATGAGACAGCGAGTTGGATGGATATTAGAAAATGCGTTACAGCCTATTTCATGTCGAGCGCGAGCAGCAAAAATCTCTGCAAACGCAAATAAGAGAAATGTTGGTGTCAGCAATGTTGGCTGGGCAATTGCCTGCGGATGCGCCGGTGCCTTCAACCCGTGCGATGGCCAAGCGTCTTAAAGTTTCGCGCAATACTGTGATGCTTGCCTATCAAGCGCTCGCATCCGATGGCTATTTGGTTTCACGCGAGCGTTCTGGATTTTATGTTTCCGCAGATGTACGAAATGATCTGTTCCAATCAGAACTTGCGGATGAAGATAAGCAGGTGTCATTGTCTTCGGTTGATTGGAGTAAGAAGCTGCGCCTCAAGCCTTCGCAGCAGTTAAATATTATCAAGCCCAATGATTGGAATAACTATCCTTACCCGTTTATCTACGGTCAAGTTGATCCAAAGTTGTTTCCAATTAGCGCCTGGCGGGATTGTATTCGCCAAACGTTGAGCTTGAAATGGCTGGATGCTTGGACTGATGATCGCTTTAGTGCAGATGATCCGATGTTAATTGAGCAGATCCAGCAACGTGTTTTGACCCGCCGAGGGGTGATGGCGAAACGCGAAGAAATTTTGGTGACGATGGGCGCGCAAAATGCACTCTTTATGCTAGCGCATTTATTGGTCCGCCAAAATACGAAAGTTGCGGTTGAAGACCCGGGGTATCCGGACATCCGCAATATGTTTCGATTACGCACGGATAACATCGTTAATATCCCAGTTGATCAGGAAGGTATGCGTGTTGATCAATTAGAAGATGCCAAACTCGCATTTGTTACGCCAAGTCATCAATATCCAACAAATGTGACCATGAGCGTGCAGCGTCGTCATCAATTACTTGAGTGGGCAAATGAGAACGATAGTCTGATCGTTGAAGACGATTATGAATATGAAACAAACTTTAGGCAGGAGCCAACACCAGCGCTTAAATCTCTCGATCGTAATGGGCGTGTTTTGTATATCGGCAGTTTGTCAAAATCTCTGATGCCGGGGTTGCGCGTTGGTTTTATTGTTGCACCGCCTGAGCTGATCGAAGAAGTTCGTGCTATGCGCCGCCTGATTTTGCGGCATCCTCCCGGTAATAATCAGCGCGTGGTCGCGCTATTCTTGTCGCTGGGTATTCACAACGCGCTGATAAATAAGCTTAGCCAAAATTATCAAAAACGATCCGAGATTTTGGGGCTTGCATTAGCAAATAACTTTCATGGCTGGTACGAAGTGCCGAAATTCGGCGGAAGCTCTTATTGGATAAAAGGACCAAGCGAATTGGATGCGCGGCAACTTGTGAAACTTGCAAAGGAAAAGGGTGTTTTGATCGAACCAGGTGACGTTTTCTTTTCTGATCCGGAAAATAATCGGAACTATTTTCGCCTCGGATTTTCATCCATT
Organism: Rhizobiaceae bacterium; assembly: GCA_020628775.1. Lineage (GTDB taxonomy): Bacteria > Pseudomonadota > Alphaproteobacteria > Rhizobiales > Rhizobiaceae > Lentilitoribacter. The sequence goes on from JAHDEP010000082.1 coordinate 11,582, forward strand.
TCAGACGATAAGATAGAGCCAGGGATTAATCTTTTGGCACAATGCGTGGAAGAGGTGCTGTAATCCCCAGTGAGGTGCATAAAAAGATTAAAAACAAGGCATGTTAGAAAGTTGCGAAAACTTTAATCTGACACATGCAAGTAAAGAAACTGGACCTATTGGCAAAATTGTGATTGCATCAGTGTGCATATTATCATTAGACTGATGATAGCGCTCACATAAAAAGGCTCTGAAAAAGTCGAAAAAGAAATCTGAGCGATACTGGTTTTTAAAATAGGAGAGAACAATATGGGATTGAAAAAACTTGCTGGTGTATTGGCCGGTGGTGTGATGACTTTGATGGCAACTGCACCAAGCTATGCGCTTGATGAACTGGTTGTCGCTTACTTCCTTGAGTGGCCAACGCCAAACCAATTTGCTCAGGCAAATGGTCTTTATGAAGAAGCACTAGGCATTCCTGTGAAATGGGTATCATTTGACGCTGGTACTGCAATGTCTGCAGCGATGGCTTCAGGTGATGTGCACATTTCATTTTCACAAGGTGTGACACCTTTCTTGGTAGCAACAGCTGCTGGTCAAGATCTAACAACAGTTGATATTGCTGTTTCATACTCAGACAACGACAACTGTGTTGTACGTTCTGAGCTTGAAATCACAAAAGACAATGTTGCTGAACTTAAAGGCAAGAAAG
>JAHDEP010000083.1:0-10318 GCA_020628775.1 Rhizobiaceae bacterium
GGTCAATACAGCATCTTGGCGGCTTTGTCACCCCTATTTTCTAGGTTTTTGCGTGTTTCTGGCCTGAATAAGATCAGGTCGTCGCTCTTGAGTTAGAGCCTGCGATTGAGCTTTGCGCCATTCATCTATTTTCTTGTGATTACCAGAGAGCAAAACCTGAGGTATTTCACGTCCTTCAAACTCTTGTGGGCGGGTGTAATGCGGGTGTTCAAGAAGATCATTTTCAAAACTCTCAAACTCACCTGATTCCGCATTGCCCATAACCCCAGGCAGCAGTCTAACGATTGCATCAAGCACGATAAATGCTGCGGGTTCCCCACCGGAAAGGATATAATCACCGATGGAAACCTCTTCTAAATTTCGCCCGTCAATTACGCGCTGATCAACACCTTCAAACCGTCCACAAACGATCACAACGCCATCACCTTCGGAGAGTTCACGGACACGCGATTGGGTCAGCGGTTTACCGCGCGGCGACATGAGTAATCTTGGCCTATTATCATCGGGCAAACTATCAATGCCTCGCGCTAGTACGTCAGCGCGCAGCACCATCCCAGCGCCACCGCCTGAAGGGGTGTCATCGACGTTACGATGCTTACCTTCAGCGAAATCTCTTATGTTGATTGCATTGATTTCAACATCACCACGCTCAATAGCGCGACCCGACATTGAATGCCCCAATGCACCTGGGAACATGTCTGGATAAAGCGTGAGTATTGAAGCTTTAAAGCCCATGATCAGCTTTCCGGTTTTGGGTCTTCGCCCTCTTCGGGCCATTCATCATCGGAAGACGAACCATCGTCAATCAACCCTGCAGCTTCAGGATCTACGATGATTTTACCCGCTTTGATATCAACATCAACAACTGCTGCTTGGCTAAACGGTATGATCACCGATTTTTCACCCTTGGCCTGCAATTCAATGAGATCGCCACTACCGAAATCAAATATCGCCTTGATGAAACCCCAGCTTGCACCAAACTCATCAAATGCTTCTAAGCCTTCCAGATCAGCATAGAAATACTCATCTTCTTCAAGGTCAGCATCAGACAAGTTAGCCCGCTCAACAAACAGATCAGTTCCATTGAGCGCTTCAGCGGCATTGCGATCATTGACGCCCAAGAAGCGCACAACCACAACATTCTTGTGTTGACGAATATCCAACACTTCAAAGCGTTTGCCATCTTTAGAAAACAAAACACCATAATCACCCAAAGCCACTGGATCATCAGTGTGGGATTTTACCCGAACCTCACCACGAACGCCCTGCGCGCGGCCAATAGTTCCCAATATGATAGGATTTTCAAGTTTCATAATGTTTTGCCTAAATGACGTTACCCAACTGAGTTTTAGTGTCTCTTACAGCGCTTTTGCTTCAAGGGAAATCAAATTCGCATGAGAAAGCGCAACCAACAAACAAGTTATATGCATGGATTGTTTGAAATTGTTGGATTTAATCAGATCGAGAACCGTCGAAATTGGCATTAACTCAGTGACGATATCTTCAGTCTCATCAAATTCCGGTTCTTGCGTCTTAACTGCATCCCGCACCAAGTATAAGTGAATATTATTGCTATGATTTGCGGTGTTGGGCGACAGCAAAGTAATCAGTTCAAAATTCTCGGCGGAAAACCCTGTTTCTTCGAGCAGTTCACGTCGCGCAGCACCTTCATAATCCGTATCACCATTTTCCACGTTACCCGCGGGAATTTCCCAGTCGATCACCCTCGCACCATGACGATATTGCTTGATCATCACAAGCTCATTGTCAGGCGTTAAAACCACCATGTTCACCCATTCCGGATAATCGAGCACATAATAAGGTGCTATGTCCTTACCAAATTGATCAACACAATGATCAGCACGAACTTTGATCCATTTATCAACAAATACATGCTGGGATGAAATGGTCTTCCACTTTTTTAATGTCATGATTTAAACTCGTGCGATAAAGACAAAAAAGGCGGCACAATCGCGCCGCCCTTGAAGAATTACTAAGAGTAATTGTTTATTCAGCAGCGGCTTCTTCAGCAGGCGCTTCCGCAGCAGCAGCGGCTTCAGCAGCAGCTTCTTCAGCTTTCGCAGCAGCTTCATCAACACGCTCTTGAGCTTTCTTGCCCAATTTAGCTTTGTTCGGGTTGTTGCGTGGCTCGCGCTTAAGAAGACCAGCTTCGTCTAGGAAACGGTGAACACGGTCTGTTGGCTGTGCGCCGCTTTCAAGCCAGAACTTTACGCGCTCTTCATTCAAACCAACACGGTTTTCATTGTCTTTGCCCAACATTGGGTTCCAGTGACCGATTTGCTCGATAAAGCGACCATCACGTGGTGAACGTACGTCTGCTACAACAATGTGGTAGTAAGGACGCTTTTTTGAGCCGCCACGGGCCAAACGAATTTTAGTAGCCATTTTAATTTCCTTTTCTAATGACGTTTGATGCAAAATTTATGCATCGGATAGTGTTGTCGCGAAGGTTATCCTCGCGCCTGTTTGTGATGCTGAATGACTTCCTTGATAATGAATTCAAGAAACTTTTCAGCAAAATCGGGGTCAAGGTTCGAACGTTCTGCCAAACGTCTCAACCGTTCGATTTGTTCACCCTCTCTCTTCGGATCAGAAGGAGGGAATTCGTGATTCGCTTTGAGTTTGCCAACTTCTTTGGTAACGCGAAAACGTTCCGCCAAAATGTGCACAAGCGCTGCATCAAAATTATCGATAGATGCGCGCAACTCTAAAAGCTGGTCCATTGGAGATTGTTCGCTCATGAGTACCTCGCTAGGAATTCGTCTTTGGGCAAATGACGCCAGATATCGCATGGCTTATCATTAATCACCGCATTTTGTTGTTCATTCATTGCGCCCAATTTTTTGGCCAAATTTTGCGACGCCGGGTTCTTCTCATCAATCAAGCTAATCGCTGTTGACCAACCCAATTGCGCATAGGCAAATATGAGCGATGCTTTTGCCGCTTCAAAGGCATAACCCTTGCCTTGGGCAGATTTTAAAAACCCATATCCAATTTCATTATCCGGCCAACCTTCAGGACGCCAAGGTCCGCAAAATCCGATTGAATTGCCTGACGATTTTTCTTCCACACAGAACAGACCAAATCCGCGCAAAGCCCAATGGCCCAAAACACCGGCCAAAATACGCCAAGCTTGATACGCAGGCATTTGCCCACCAATGAAACGTGCCGTTTCCTCATCACCAAAAATTTCGGTCACAAAGCCGAAATCACGCTCTTCAAACCCGCGCAAAACTAAGCGCTCGGTCTCCAGAGTTGGTATGTTAAGGGCAAGGCTCATAACTACTTCTTACCCTTCGGTAGACCCGGCAAACCTGGAAGGCCACCGCCACCTAGACCTGGCAATCCACCACCTGCGCCACCACCAAGACCCGCAGCTTTGGCTTGCTTTTGCAGCTCTTCAATTTGTTTAGGATCCATGTTGGATAAATCAGGCATTCCCATGCCACCTGGCATTCCGCCACCCATTCCAGGCATGCCCATTTTGCCGCCCATAGCGCCAAGGGCTTGCTTCATCATGCCGCCACCTTTTTTGCCGCCCATAGCTTTCATCATGTCACCCATCTGACGGTGCATTTTGATCAGCTTATTGATGTCAGCAGCTGAGGTGCCAGAACCTGCAGCAATACGTTTCTTACGAGAGTTTTTCAAAAGCTCAGGATTAGTTCGCTCTTTCTTCGTCATGGACGAGATAATCGCGATCTGACGGTCAAAGATTTTATCATCAAGACCAGCAGCAGCCATCTGATTTTTCATTTTGCCCATGCCAGGCATCATACCCATAATGCCGCCCATACCGCCCATGGATTTCATTTGCCCAAGCTGTTCAGCAAGATCGTTCATATCGAACTTGCCTGCTTTCATGCGCTTGGCCATGTTTGCAGCTTTTTCAGCGTCGATGGTTTCCGCAGCTTTTTCAACAAGGGAGACAATATCGCCCATGCCTAAAATGCGGTCGGCAATCCGTTTTGGATGGAATTCTTCAAGAGCATCCATCTTCTCGCCAACACCAATCAGTTTGATAGGCTTACCAGTGACAGCGCGCATTGAAAGAGCTGCACCACCACGGCCATCACCATCCATACGAGTTAGAACAAGACCTGTAATACCAACGCGATCATCAAAATTACGCGCTAAGTTCACCGCGTCCTGACCCGTTAGAGAATCGGCAACAAGAAGAATTTCATGCGGATTGGCTTTGGTTTTGATATCAGCCATTTCCTGCATCAATGGCTCATCAATGCTAGTGCGGCCTGCAGTATCTAGAATAACCACATCATGGCCACCAAGTTTTGCAGCTTGCACAGCACGCGCTGCGATATCCGTTGGTGATTGACCTTCGATAATCGGCAATGTGTCCGTATCAGTTTGCTCACCCAACTGGCGCAATTGCTCTTGTGCTGCCGGACGGCGCGTATCAAGAGAAGCCATCAGAACTTTTTTGCGGTCACGAGATGCTAAACGCGCAGCGATCTTGCCAGAGGTGGTTGTTTTACCAGACCCTTGAAGACCCACCATCATAATAACAACAGGTGCAGGTGCATTTAAATCAATCGACACACCTTCTGAACCGAGCATTTCAACAAGTTCATCATGAACGATTTTGACAACCATCTGGCCGGGTTTGATGGATTTTAAAATCTCAGCACCAACAGACTTTTCGCGAACTTTTTCGGTAAAATCACGAACAACTTCCAAGGCCACATCAGCTTCTAGCAAAGCACGACGAACCTCACGCAGAGCCATCGACACATCTTTATCAGATAGTGCACCTCTGCCTGTAAGGCCGTTTAAAATGGAACCCAAGCGGTCCTGAAGATTATCAAACATCTGCTTTATCGTCCTTTTTTCCGTAAAATCCTTTGTGATCTTACTAAGAAAATCGTCATCCTTGGCAAGAATTTCAACATTTAAGCCAGACTTTGATCAAACCAATGACCAAAGCCAAAACGCACCCGAGGGCGCAACGCGCTGTCGGATGTGAACCTATCGGGATCTCTTTATACCTTTTCGGGTCCCGGTCGGTGGCTTAGAGTTAAAACTCGTAGCTTTGAGATATGTGATGCGGCTTAAACAGCAAATGCATGGATATGTCAAGTAAATCACGTGTTTCAGCGCTATGATGAGACATAATGTGAAAAGTCCGAGTTTGAAATCACATATGCCCAACCCTATTTGAGAAGCATGAGCAAAAACCCATATTACCAAGGCCCGGTGTCAGATCACTTTGACGGCACCTATTTTTTCAATCCCAATGGCACGCCACCGGGCAGTTTCAAAGATCTTTTGAAATGGCGATTTCGCGATAAAACCGATAAAGCTTGGCCGGATGAACATGAAAGCCCGTTTAAACCAGCAAAACCGGATGTCGCTTTGGCGCAAGATGCCATGCGGCTCACGATGGTTGGTCACGCGACATTTTTGATCCAAACCGGTGGGTTGAATATTTTGACCGACCCGGTCTGGTCATTTCGCACCAGCCCATTTTCGTTTATCGGCCCTAAAAGACGCAATATTCCGGGTATTGCGATGGAAGATCTACCCAAGATTGATGTGATCTTGCTTACGCATAATCATTATGACCACTTGGATTTAGCCACGCTGAAACAACTCCATCAAAAATTCGATCCGCTCGTCATCACCCCGCTTGGCAATGACAAAATTGTTCACAAAGCCATACCGAAAATGAAAATCCAAACTGGCGACTGGGGTGATATCGCAGAATTCGCCAGTGTCAAATTTCACTTTGAACCCTGCCATCACTGGTCAGCGCGCGGGACGAGAGATCGCAGAATGGCGCTTTGGGCCGCCTTTGTCATCGAAGGCCTTGCGGGCAAGCTCTATCATATTGGCGATACTGGATTTCATGATGGGATCAACTATCGCGATGCAAGTGAAAAGCATGGTGAATTCCGCGCCAGCATCTTGCCCATCGGGGCGTATGAACCGCGCTGGTTTATGCAGCATCAACATCAAAACCCATCCGAAGCGGTGAAAGGGTTCAAGCTTAGCAATACCAAATATGCGGCTGGCCATCATTTCGGCACGTTCAAACTCACCAATGAAGCTATTCATGAACCTGTTGAACATCTATCCAGAGCGTTAGAAGAAGAAGCTATCGAACCGCATCGTTTCAGGCCAATGCGCCCGGGCGAAGTGTGGGATATCCCAAAATCGTAATACCGCTATAAAAGCTTATATCGCGATCTCTGCGATCAGCGTCCCATCATCTCGGTCACCAACGACTTTAAACCCGAATTTCGCATAGAGCTTCTTCGCCGCGAGATTTTCGGGATGATAATAAATATCGATGAGTTTCGCGCGGTGATAGGATTTAATCTCTTCAATCACCAACCCCAGCGCAATTGTGCCAATCCCGGTACTTTGATGTTGCTGATCGATCATGAACCGCCAGATCGTACAATCATCCTCGTCAAAATCACCAATTTCGCCAAATTGGTACATCGCAAAACCAACGACCTTATCATCCTGACAGATCGCACGAGGATGAAATAACGGCGACAGAGTAGACTCCGCAATTGAAAAAACATTTGAAGGCAGAACATCTTTTTGATCATCACGAAGAGAAAGACCAATGACAGCATCAAAGTTCTCTCGGGTAATTTTATGAAGTGAAATCTTCAACTGTCCAACTCTCGCAATTCACGTAAATCATCTCGATCTTAAGCGCTTAATCAGCCTAACATCGATATTCTTGCAATACGAGAGACGAAAAAAGCTACATTTTTGGCTTTTTTTGTGAAAAAATATTGCAGTTGGTTTTAAAAACGATACACAACAACTCGAACAAAATAAAAAGCGCGGATTAACAATCCCTATTGAAACCTGGAAAGAGTATAGTCTTGTCTAAATCTAAACCTGTTACACTTGATGCACATCCCGGTCGTAATGCGCAAGCCATCGGCATCGCGCGCGAATTGGGTACTGATATTAACCTGATCCACAAGCCATCGGTCGGTGTGATTGGTACAAAAGGTGATAGCCAGTGTTACATGGGCGTGCAGGACAAGGTGGAAGCAATTCACCAAAACCTTCTCGACAATATTGGTGATGAAGAAGGCAAAATGGCGCTTCGTCTGGTGCAGCCAGAATATACGATTGCGACATCAGATGGCATCCGCAATGGTACGCGCGAAATGCGCTACTCGCTTATTGGCCGTGAAGTTACCAATGACAGTGTGTGTGAGCATTTAAGCGCAACAGGCCTTGGCGGCACGATCGCTGTTGTTGCTTGCGACAAACCACCTGTCGGAACGCTTTCTGGTATTTTGGAACATAACCAACCAGCCATCATCATGTCAGATGGTTCAATCCATCCAGGCACGCACCCAGACACAAATGAACCGATTGATATCGTATCAGCGTATCAGGTTGCTGGTCATGATGATGCGGATTACAAATTCAAAGTTTCATGCGCTGCTTGCCCAGGAATTGGTAGCTGCGGCGGCATGTTCACTTATAACACAATGCAAACTTTCATCGGCGTTGTGGGCATGCAGCCATTGCACATGGTAGCCCCTGCATCTGATGATCGTCGCCGCTACGAGCAATTCCCAGCTGAACTTGTTCAACACTTGAAAAACTTGATCGACAAGCAAATTTTGCCACGTGATATCGTAACGCGCGATTCATTGCGTAATGCTTTGATCGTTGCAATGGCTGTGGGTGGTTCAACAAATGTGATCTTGCACATTCCTGAAATCGCACGTGCTGCAGGGTTCGAGCATTTCTGGCGTGATGTTATGACCCCAGATGAGTTTAACCATCTTTCAAAACACGAAGTTCCTGTTCTAACAGATGCGCGCCCTTATGGCCGTTATTCAATGGTTGATATCGATGCTGTTGGCGGTGTTCAAGTGATCGTGCGCGAACTGCTCGAAGCTGGTCTTCTAAATGGTGATACGCTCACATGTACTGGTGAGACTTTGGCCCAGCAGGTTGAAAGCCTCAACACACCAAAAGCTGATGGCAAAGTGATTTACCCAGCTGAAAAACCATATAAGCCAACAGGCGGCTTGCGCCTATTGGGTGGTAACTTGTCACCAGATTTTGGCGCCGTGCTTAAACTTGCCGGTGTTGAAGGCGGTCTTGAAGATAACTTATTTAAAGGCAAAGCAAAAACCTTTGCTGGTGAGCAAGCACTTTTGGATGAGTTAGAGCAACGCCCTGAACGCTTTGAAAACAACGACATTGTCATTGTTCGTTATGAAGGTCCAAGCGGCGCGCCTGGCATGCCTGAAATGCTAGATTCAACGTCACGCATTACAACGCTTTGCCGTGAAAAAGATATCGTGGTTGCGTTGATGACAGATGGCCGTTTCTCTGGTGGTTCTGTTGGTCTTGTGATTGGCCATGTGGGTCCTGAAGCAGCTATTGGCGGCGCGATTGGTTTGGTAGAAGATGGTGATGAAATCGTCATCGATCTGAATGACAACGTGCTTGATTGCATCCCGCTTAAAGACGAGAAAATCTTGGCAGAGCGCAAAGCGAAATGGCAAAAAGAAGTTGATGATAATGGCGGCGCGCATCCAAATTGCGGCATTGCAGATACACGCTTGCTTCACCGCATGCGCACATCTGCGGTCCCTGCGGTTCGTGGTGGTGGTATGCATCCAAATCGTGAAGTTTGGGTTCGTAACATGCGTTCAGCAGAACCAACAGGTTTTGAGCCAAAGAACAAATATCGCTAATTTTTAATATATCAATTTTATAAGACCATGCGCAGGGCTTTAGGGTCTTGCGCATGGTCTTTTTAATTGAACTAGGAAATTCATTGACCCAACACTATATTGGGGGTCTAGATGGATGAAAGACATGACTGAACAAACACCTTTCGCCAAAATGAATGGCGCTGGCAATGAGATTTTAGTGGTGGATATGCGCGGAAGTTCAGCGCCTATCACGCCGCAGGCTGCGATAAATTTAGCCCAAAATGAAGCCACCAAGTTTGATCAGATAATGGCAATTCATGATCCACGTGTAGATGGCACCGATGCATATGTGATGATCTTAAATTCTGATGGATCTGAAGCGCAAGCATGTGGCAATGGCACACGCTGTGTGGTTCAAGCACTTTCCGCTGAAACAGGCAAAGATGCTTTCACCTTTCAAACGCTTGCAGGCATTCTCACAGCAAAAGAACACGCAACCGGACTGATCTCAGTTGATATGGGTGAGCCTGAATTTGCTTGGGACAAAGTCCCTTTGGAAGAAGAATTTGCCGATACCAGCAAAATCGAATTGCAAATTGGCCCAATAGATGACCCGATCCTTCATTCACCATCTGTTATGTCTATGGGCAATCCGCATGCCATCTTTTGGGTGGATAAAGATGTCTGGTCATATGACTTGGCAAAATTTGGCCCACTATTGGAAAACCATCCGATTTTCCCAGAACGCGCCAATATTTCTATCGCGCAATTAACGGGTGAAGATCAAATGGAAATGCGCACATGGGAACGTGGCGCTGGCCTTACGCTCGCCTGCGGATCAGGCGCATGTGCTGTTGCCGTAAGCGCAGCGCGTACAGAACGCACCGGAAGAAATGTCTCGCTGAAAGTACCAAGCGGCGCTGAACTTTCTATTGAATGGAAAGACAATAATCATGTCATCATGACAGGCCCGGCTGAATGGGAATGGTCCGGAATGCTGAACCCCGAAACCGGTGATTGGGTTCGGGATCAGGAGTAATTTAAATACTGCTTTTTAAGGACACTGCTGCATAATGCCGGGGATTGGTCCGCCAGCTGCGCAAATTGTGCCACCCCATACATAGGCTTCTGAAACAAAGCCATTGCGTCCGCGATTATATTCAACCTTAAACCAATCAAAGCCTTGATAATTGTTGCCCATATTCTCAACAATATAAATCTCTTCATACTGTCCGAGCTTTTGCAGGCGGCGACCATTAGGTGATGGTTGCTCACGGATAATGCTTTCATACGCTATACCATCGGATAAACCATAGCTTTCACTATTGATGATCTCAGCTTGTTGGTCATTGGATTGGCTGGCAAATTCGCAATTGATCAACAGCCCGCTTTTGAGCTCAATTTCCGCGCCATATGCTGAGACATAGATCGACAATTGATCATTGGCGTAAGTTGTTACATCGCCTTCATCGCTGACATAAGGCACTTGTTCGGATGGATCTTGATATCCTTCCAACGCCACCGAATTATCAAACACATATAGGTTTTCGCCAAGCGAATAACCATCGCGCTGCAAAAACGTACCTGGTGGAATTCGGCAATTAAAAGTTGGTTCCGGAGATGCA
>JAHDEP010000083.1:10418-12218 GCA_020628775.1 Rhizobiaceae bacterium
GCCAATAACAACTTGATTTTTGTCACGATTATTCTCCCCAGATAATTAGTTGAACGGAAGGTAAACCGATAGAGATCGTAAAATCAAGCATCACGCGCGACATATGATAAACTCATAGATTTTTATGGTTTTAAATCACGACTGGCAATTTTGCCCGACATACGCCATATAGGCTTTTATGTCGGAAAACTCGAACGTTAAAACGCTCACATTTGGCTGCCGCCTCAACACTTATGAAACACAAGTGATGAAACGAGAAGCGGATAAAGCTGGCTTGGAAAACGCGATATTGGTCAATACCTGCGCGGTGACTGGCGAAGCTGTGCGTCAGGCAAAACAGGCAATCCGCAAAGCGCGACGCGAAAATCCCGATGCACGCATCATCGTATCAGGATGTGCAGCGCAAACAGAGCCTGAGAGCTTTGCCAGCATGGATGAAATTGATTTGATCATCGGCAATGATGACAAGCTCAAAAGCCAGTCCTATCGCGCGCTTCCTGAATTCGGCATCAATAATTTCGAAAAAGTCCGCGTTAACGACATCTTTGAGGTAGAAGAAAACGCCCCGCAAATGGTCGATGCGATCGAAGGTCATACGCGCGCATTTGTGCAGGTTCAAAATGGCTGCGATCACCGCTGCACATTTTGCATTATCCCTTATGGCCGCGGCAATTCTAGATCGGTTCCAATGGGCGCTGTTGTCGATCAGGTCAAAAGCCTTTGTGGCAATGGCTATCGTGAGATTGTGCTAACCGGTGTTGACGCGACAAGCTATGGTGCCGATCTTCCTGGCAAACCTTCACTTGGGCAGCTTGCTAAAGCCATCATTAAACAAGTTCCTAGCTTGAACCGTCTAAGACTATCTTCAATTGATAGTATTGAAGCCGATCAGGATTTGTTTGATCTACTAGCTCATGAAGAAAAGTTCATGCCGCATCTGCATTTGTCTTTGCAGCATGGGGCAGATATGATCTTAAAACGCATGAAGCGACGTCATTTGCGCAATGATGCAATTGAGTTTTGCGATAAAGTCCGCGATCTACGCCCTGATATCAGTTTTGGCGCGGATATCATTGCAGGCTTTCCGACAGAAACAGACGAGATGTTTGAAGAGAGTATATCGCTGATTGATGCTTGCGGGATATCGCTTTTACATGTGTTCCCATTTAGCCCGCGCGAGGGTACCCCAGCAGCTAAAATGCCTCAGCTTGATCGTGGATTGATCAAACAGCGTGCTGCAAAACTGCGCTCAAAAGGCGAAGCGGCATATCAAAACCATTTAGACAAAATGGCCAATAATGCTCAACAATCGAAAATTTTGATTGAGAAATCTGGTATTGGCCGCACAGAAAACTTCACCATGGTCGAATTATACGACGAAAACGGTGGAGTTTTATCTAACTTGCCAACGGGCGCGATTGTCACCGCCCGCATTAATGGCCACAATAGCAAACAATTATCTGCTGTCGTCAAACAAGCAGATCTCAAACAAGTGTTAAGCGAGGCGTAGTCTTTTATGGCGATGGGCTTTATCAAAAAGGTGTTTTCATTCGGCAAGAAAAAGGTCGAAGAAACAACAGACGACGTCGTCGAAAAACAAGGCGATGTCCCTGAAGCCATCCAGACCCATGAGGTCATAAAAGTCGGTGTCAGCTCAGATGAAGCTGAAATCCCTTCAGAACCAGACGTTGAAGAACAAACAACGCCAAAAGCAGAACCCAAAGCTTTAGAAGAAGAGCCTCCGCTAGAGGTTGCTGAACCGGAAACAGCTCAAGAGCCAGAGCCAGAGCCAGAGCCAGA
>JAHDEP010000360.1 GCA_020628775.1 Rhizobiaceae bacterium
CTGGTCTTCCTCATCTTCAGACCACAAGGGTTACTCGGGGAGCGGATCATTGAACGTGTTTAGAACTATAACAATCATAAAAATCAGAGGGTTTCTAAATGCTCTATCGTGAATCTGGTGATTTTAAAACATCGTATAAAGCGGATAATCAAACCTTTCCGATCGCTTTTGATCGCTATCGTTACTGGGTTGTTTTGGCTGTCGCATATCTCGTGATCCCATTTGTTATTACCGACTATTGGGCAAGCGCAATCCTCGTGCCATTTTTGATCTATTCAATTGCTGCAATTGGTTTGAACATCCTAGCTGGCTATTGCGGTCAGGTAAGCCTTGGAACCGGTGGATTTATGGCTGTTGGCGCTTATGCCTGCTATAAGTTGATGACTTCATTCCCTGAGGTAAATATCCTTATTCATATCGTCTTATCCGGCGGCGTTACTGCACTTGTCGGGGCAGCATTTGGATTACCCTCACTTCGGATCAAAGGATTTTATCTTGCGGTTGCAACACTAGCGGCTCAGTTCTTTCTAGTCTGGCTGTTTAACAAAGTGCCGTGGTTCTTTAACTATTCAGCTTCCGGGCAAATCAGTGCTCCTGAACGCGAATTTCTGGGTATCGCTGTTACCGGACCAAATACATCCGCTTGGGCGAGTTATTTAGTGTGCCTTGTCTTTGTCACCGCATGCGCGATCATCGCACGTAATCTAACGCGCGGATCATTGGGTCGCCAATGGATGAGTATCCGCGATATGGATATCGCCGCTGAAATCATTGGCGTTAATCCACTACGTGCCAAACTAAGTGCTTTTGCCATTTCATCCTTCTTCATAGGTATTTCAGGCGCTCTGTTCTTTGCCGTATATCTTGGTGCAATCGAAGTGGGTGAAGCCTTTGGCATCAATAAATCGTTGCTTGTTTTATTCATGGTCATCATCGGCGGATTAGGGTCAATTTTCGGTTCCTTTGCCGGCGCAGCATTTTTGGTCTGCTTGCCCGTCATACTCAAACTGATTGGCGTTGACTTACTTGGATGGCCAACGGATCTCGTAGCGCATCTTCAACTCGTACTCATTGGATTTTTGATCATGTTCTTTTTGATCAAGGAACCACATGGATTGGCTCAACTTTGGAACGTGATCAAAGAAAAATTACGTTTGTGGCCATTCCCTCACTAACCAGGAAATTATTGTTGTTCAAAATATTCGGAAAACTTTGGGAGGAAAACCGATGAAAATGAAAAGTTTAATTGCCCTCGCACTTTCAAGTGCATTTATCGCAACACCAGCTGCAGCTGATCTTGTGATACCGGATCTAAGCTATCGCACGGGTCCATATGCTGCAGGTGGAACACCATTTTCTGATGGTTATCAGGATTATTTTAAACTGCTGAATAGTCGCGATGGCGGTATTGGTGGCGAACAAGTTCGCATCATTGAATGTGAAACAGGATTTAACACTGAAAAAGGTGTTGAATGTTATGAATCCACCAAAGGTGAAGGTGCGCTTGTTTACCAACCACTTTCAACCGGTATGACTTATCAGCTCATTCCTAAAGCGACAGCGGATGGCATTCCACTCTTCACCATGGGTTATGGCCGAACATCTGCAGAAAACGGTGCTGTCTTCCGCAATGTTTTCAACTTCCCTGTGAACTATTGGGATGGTGCTTCGATCGCAGTTAAATACCTAAAAGATCAGCATGGCGGATCTCTTGAAGGCAAGAAGATCACTCTGCTCTATCATAACTCTGGTTATGGCAAGGAGCCAATTCCAACATTGGAAGCGTTGGCCGCAAAACATGGCTTTAAGTTCAAAGCTATTGCGGTTGATCATCCTGGTCAGGAACAAAAGTCACAATGGTTGCAGATCCGTCGCGAGCGTCCAGACAATGTCTTGATGTGGGGTTGGGGTGTGATGAACCAGGTTGCTAT
>JAHDEP010000361.1 GCA_020628775.1 Rhizobiaceae bacterium
GGTGTGTAAAGGGGTGTGTAATTACACACCTAGCTTTAGGAGATATAAACATATGGCTAGAAAAAACGTTTATCTACGAATAACCCACCCACCATATAAACGGTTGATCCATGCAATATTTGCAAACACTGTGAGAGATTTAGGACACACTAACAAACGCCACGCAGCGGACGCAATCCAGTTTCTAAAGACGGATTATGCAAATGAACTTCTATCAATTGTTGATTTTCCTAAAACGGCTGAAGAGATTCGGTTGAAGTGTGAAGCGGAGCGTCAAGAGAAATTTAACGATTTAGAAATCGTTTATGATGTCATCCACGAAATGGAGTGGCAACCGTGGCAGGATGACGATGAAAACGGGATTGTTACCAATTCGTACAATTAGTCGGTAACTATTTTTTAGACAATGTACATTGAAAAATGTATTTCAATTACGAGGCAAAACAGGTAAAAATTATGAAACGTGTAAAACTAGACCATATGAAACTATTGCAAAATGTGCACGGGCGCGAAGTCGTTGCGTTTGATCCAGCATTGAAAACGCTAGATAAGGCCAATGGTAAAAACGGCGATAAGAAGCGGGTACGCCGCGTTCTTCGCTTGGTGCGTGATAGTAGAAGTTACAAAACTGCTAGTAAAAAATATGCGGTTCGTGTGGTGCGTAAATAATGGCAGATTTTGACGCAACTATTGACACGCTCAACGCCAAAATTGCAACCCTGCAAAATGAGATGGTGTTGGCCGAAAATGACGCGATTGGGCTTGAAACAAGAATTTCTGGACTAAATACCGCCCTGCTCCGCGCTGAAACTGTAGGTGGTGACACTGGCGATATACACGCAGCTAAAGAAGCTGTGAGGGTTGCAGAAAACACTTTACGCTCAAACAAAACTGCGCAAGCTGCTCTATCAAAACGGATAGAGGCAACACGCGAACTGATTGCAAAAGCGGTTGAGCAGCGCAACGAAGACCACGGCCAGAAATTACGAATAGAGGTTCGCGAGTTAGAGCGGCGCTTCTTTGCCGATGCCGATGCGCTTATTGCGCTCTCACAGGAATTGGAACGCAGAGACAACGAAACGCGGCGCTTTTGTAATCACCGACCGATTGAAAACAACCGGAAAGTTGGCGGCGTTCTCAAAACGTCTCAGAATTGGACATTTAGCAAAGTTACTACTGAGCTTGAAAAAATCGTTCTCAAAACAAAATCGGTACAAACAACGATCTAAGAACCGTTAGCTGAAAACTGTATAAATCAGACGCGCAACTTGCGCACCATCGACTTACTGAGGTCACGCCAAAATTCTGGCGTGGCCTTTTTTTATTATGACTGTAAATGAAGAAGTGAAAATCGTTGTGACTGCCGTTCTAAACGGTGTTGACGAAGCAAACGCAAAAATACAAAAACTAATTGACACGGCGCAGAATGGTGGCTCAACTATCCGTCAATCATTGCAGCGTGGATTGTCTGGTGCTGGTGGAGATTTACTCACGTTCGGCAACATTGCAGACCGTGCGGGCAATGAGGCTGAAAAATCGTTCAAAGGCGTCTCACGTGGTGCTGACGCCTTATCAGGTGACATGAAGGATTTGGCCTTTAGCATGTCAAAAGGCGCTGACAAAATTCTGGATTTGTCCGCAGAACTAAAACAATTAGAGCGGCAAGAGAGGGAAGCGACCGTTAGCGCGGCCAAATATGGTAAAGCGCTGGTTGATGTGGCACAGGCTCAAAAGAAACTGGCAACGCCAGAAGCGGCCAAAAACGTAGACAAGGTTGAAAAGGAGTTCAGAGAAGCCGCTAAAGCCGCAAAACAATACAAACGCGAAGCGCAGGAAGCACAACGGGCGTTCAAAGGTAATCCACTTGAGAAGGTCACACGCGGCGCACGTGGTGCTACTACTGCGTTTGGCGGTCTAGGGTCAACG
>JAHDEP010000084.1:0-7981 GCA_020628775.1 Rhizobiaceae bacterium
CAGGATATCAAAAAACGCGCGATACCCCTTTAACAGTTGGATGATGAGCGGTTCTTTGCCGTAGTTTAAAATTCGTTCGCTTATTTCTGCGATAAAAATATTGGTGTTTGCTTCCCAATCCTTGCCGCGTGCATTGATCGAAAAGCTTTCAGTATTTTCATCAAATTCAGAAATTTGAAATTCACTGCCCCACACTTCTGTGGCTTTTTCAGCACCTTTTGAAAAACGGCGATAATGTTGAGCCGATGAAAGAGGTTCAAATCCGGGGAAGTGGATGTGTTGACGCCTTACGCTTCTCAAGTATTGCCATCCTCGCCAACAAGCACATTCACCCGCCAGCCACTGTCATCCCCCTGACTTAGAATTTTTGCCATTTCAGGCAAGATAATACGCAGCTCATTCACCAGCGTAAACGGTGGATTGACGATCACCATGCCAGATCCATTGAGCGATTTTTGGCTATCTTTCACCCATAACTCGGTGACAATTGTGTTGGGATGGCCAACAACATTGGTCATGTCGTGGTTAAACTCTTTCATCTCAAGACCGTGCTTGATCGGGTACCAAAAACACATGGTGCCGGTTGAAAAACGCTCAAGTGCTTCACCTGCACCACGCACCATGCGAAAGAAGTCACCTTTTTCTTCAAACGCTGGATCGACAAGCAATATTCCGCGTTTTTCTTTTGGTGGCAGGTTTGATTTTAACCCTGACCATCCGCTGATCTCTTGTGTCTTCACCTGAATATCACCAGCAAAATGTTTAGAAAGATTTTTAAAATCTTCAGGATGTAACTCGTTGAGTGTCAGTCTGTCTTGTTTGCGCATCAAATTGCGCGCAAGCATTGGTGAACCAGGATAGAACTGCAATTTGCCATCAGAATTATAAGCTTCAACTGCGCTAAAATATGGCTCGAGAAGCTCTTTGGCTTTCTTCGACCATTCAGCTTCTAAAAGGCGACCGATGCCGTCTTGCCATTCGCCGGTTTTTTGCGCTTCTTCCGATGAAAGATCGTAAATGCCCGGTCCGGCATGGGTATCGATTATGCGAAACGCTTTGTCTTTGCGTTGCATGTAAGTGATGATCCGCGAGAACACCGTGTGCTTGAGACAATCGGCAAAATTGCCCGCGTGATAAATGTGACGATAATTCATGAAATTAATTGATTTCTATATCTAAAATTTTGGCTATTGGTTTTGAAAATCTTCTATACACTAATGATTAGATTGTCATAAGAGGGAATCGCGGCCAAAAGAGGAAATCATCAAATGAATGTCGGAATAGTAAAAAACCAAGCAAAAATTCTACATTCTGCTTGCCCGCATGATTGTCCTTCAACATGTGCGCTTGATGTGGAAATCACCGAGGATGGCAAAATTGGCCGCCTAAGAGGATCTGCAGATAATAGCTATACTGCAGGTGTCATTTGCGCCAAGGTTGCGCGATATTCCGAACGTATGTATCACCCTGACCGCTTGTTAAAGCCATTGATCCGCAAGGGTGAAAAAGGTGGCGGCGATTGGCATGAAGTTCATTTTGACGACGCGCTTGATTTGATTGCAGAGAAGTTTATCCAGACAGAACAACGCCATGGTGCTGAGAGTATTTGGCCATATTATTATGCTGGTACGATGGGTATTGTGCAGATCAATTCGATCCGTCGTTTGACCTATGCAAAGCGCTATTCTTCAATGCATGGAACTGTATGTATCACCCCTGCATGGACAGGATTTGCGATGGGTACAGGCGCCGTTCGCGGGGTGGACCCGCGTGAGATGGCCAAATCAGATTGCATCGTAATTTGGGGCACAAATCCGGTCTCCACCCAGATCAATGTTTGGACCCATGCCGCAAAAGCTCGCAAAACTCGCGGCACAAAGATTGTTGTCATTGATATTTATGACAACCCGACGATGAAACAAGCCGATCATAAAGTCATCTTAAAGCCGGGAACAGATGGCGCTTTGGCTTGTGCGATTATGCATATCTTGTTCCGTGATGGATTGGCGGATTGGGATTATTTGAATAAATTCAGTGATGACCCTAAGGGCTTAGAGGCTCATTTGCGCGATAAAACTCCGCAGTGGGCATCGGATATTACTGGATTGCCGGTTGATGAGATCGAGGCCCTTGCGCAATTGATGGGGCACACAAAGCGCACTTATTTGCGTCTTGGTTATGGTTTTGCCCGCCAGCAAAATGGCGCGGTAAACATGCATGCTGCGCTTTCGATCGCAACTGTGCTGGGTGCTTGGCAGCATGAAGGTGGCGGAGCGTTTCACAATAATGCGGAAATTACATCGTTGGATGCATCCTATGTCACCGGAACTAAAATGCTGGATGAGGATGCGCGCGTTATGGATCAATCTAAAATAGGACGCGTTTTAACCGGAGATGCCGATGCGCTTTTGGGCGGGCCGCAAGTTCACGCCATGCTTATTCAAAATACCAATCCCGCCAATATTGCACCTGAGCAACGCCGTGTGCGCGAAGGCTTTATGCGTGAAGATTTGTTTACCGCAGTTCACGAGCAGTTCATGACTGATACGGCAAAGCTTGCTGATGTGGTGTTGCCCGCAACAATGTTCTTAGAGCATGATGACATTTATAAAGGTGGTGGGCATCAGCATGTTATTTTAGGTCCTAAAGCCGTTGATGGTCCAACAAATGAACTGGGTGGTCCGCGCGAAAATCTCTACGTGATTGACGGTTTGGCTAAACGGTTGGGGTTTGGAGATCGCGAAGACTTTAATATGACAGCGCGCCAGCACCTTGATCGCATATTAGCTGATTCAGGTTATGGAGAGTATGAGGCATTCGCTGCGAAAAAATGGGTTGATGAACAACCAGATTTTGAAACGTCGCATTTCTTGAATGGCTTTGCGCATGAAGATGGCAAATTTCATTTCAAGCCAAATTGGAAAGAAACGGAAACTATCAATCTTCCGCCAAAACGCCTTGGCCGCATGGGGGATATTGATCTCCTGCCGGAATTTCCAGATTATCTAGCTTCGCCTGAAATCGTTGATGATAAGCATCCATTCCGTTTCGCGACATCGCCCGCGCGCGCATTTTTAAATTCAACATTTGCTGAAACGCCAAGTTCGATCAAACAAGAAGGTGGTCGACCTGAGATTTTAATTCACCCAGATGATGCAGGTGATTTGAATATTGCTGAGGGGGATCTGGTCACCATTGGTAACGATCGCGGGGAAGTTTCTGTTCATACGCGTTTCTTTGATGGTGTGCGGCGCGGTGTTCTCATTCAGGAAGGTCTGTGGCCAAATTCAAGCTTTGCAAAGGGTGAGGGGATCAATACGCTCACAAGCGCTGATAGTATCGCACCCTTTGGTGGGGTTGCCTTCCATGACAACAAAGTCTGGCTCCGCGCGGGCTAAGCTTTGCTTTGCAAGGCTTTAAGCACACTGTCATCAATCACGCGCTCATATAAGTGCCAAGTCACATGACCTAAAATTGGCAGCACGAAAATGATGCCGATAAAGGCTGGCGCCAACGCGAGGAAAACCAAAATGGCGATCATAGCGCCCCAAGGCAACATGACAGCTGGATTTGTGTGAACGGCTTTAACGCTGAGGATCATGGCTGAAATAAAGTCAATTTCCTTATCCAGCAAAAGCGGCATAGACACCACCGTGAGGCTAAACAAAACGGTGGCTAAAACAGCGCCAACAAGCGTGCCTATGGTAATGAATAGGATGCCGTTTTGGGTGGTTGTGATCACCTCGACAAAATTATCCAGCGATGAAAAACTTTGCCATTGTAAAAACAGTGCGAGCAACAGCCGCGCTTGATAAATCCATATCCAAAATACAAATAATACAACAAATGACATCCAGCCAAATTCACGCTGCTGCTGTTTGAAGATCACCAAAAATATCTCTTTCCAGGTAAAGTCTTCACCCTTTTTCATCCGGCGCGACATCTCATAAAGACCAACGGCCACAAAAGGGGCGACAAGCGGAAACCCAACAGCGGCTGGCAACGTCATCCAGATGCTATCAAATACGGTAAAACCAAGCACCAGCACGATGCCAAATGTTGCGTATACCAAGCCAAAAAACATCGATAGGAGCGGTCTGCGGGAGAAGTCTTTCAAGCCAGCGGAAAAGGCATGTCGGATGTCGCTAAACGATATCTGGCGCACTTTTAGAGCCTGCAACATACTTAAAGGCTGGGAGTTTTGGTCCGTCGTCATGAATATCTCCTCAAATATCTCGCGCTTTATAAATTAGCGAGGCGGTCTCCTCATCGCAACGCTTGGCCAAGTATCGGATAAAAACCATCGATAAAAATTGATCTGGATCAAAGAAAGGAACCAAGGGCAGCGGTAATCTCATAAAAACAGCAGCTGAAGGGGATAAATATGGTCGAACAGTTAGATAATCTGACCCAATTGGTTGATGACAAAGACACCGCGGCACCAGATGAGCAAATCGGAACGCCAATAGGTTCTCACCCGCACCATGCTGAAAAACCGCGCACTGCCGATGACATCCGACGGATCTTTGAAAACGGCGAATATCCTTATGCACGTAAGATGAAAAAACTGGTCTATGAGCGTAAAAAAGCTGAGCTGCAGGTTGAGCTGTTAAAGGCGCAGGACTGGATTAAATCATCCGGACAAAAAGTTGTCTTTTTGTTTGAGGGACGAGATGCTGCGGGTAAAGGCGGCACCATCAAACGCTTCATGGAACACTTAAATCCCCGAGGCGCGCGCGTGATTGCGCTCGATAAACCAACGGATCGTGAAAAATCGCAATGGTACTTCCAGCGCTATGTGCAGCATCTTCCCAGCGCTGGTGAAATGGTTCTATTTGACCGATCCTGGTATAATCGCGGCGGCGTGGAGCGGGTGATGAATTTTTGCTCGCCAAATGAATATCTAGAATTTATGCGTCAGGCGCCAGACTTCGAGCGCATGTTAACGCGCTCTGGTATTTTGCTTTATAAATACTGGTTCTCTGTCACGCAGGATGAACAAATGCGGCGATTTAAATCCCGCGAGTTGGAGCCGCTTAAAGCTTGGAAGCTATCACCCATTGATCGCCTGTCATTGGATAAGTGGGATGATTACACCGAAGCCAAAGAAGCCATGTTCTTTTATACAGATACCGCCGATGCGCCATGGACGGTTGTTAAATCTAACGACAAAAAACGCGCACGCCTGAACTGTATGAAACACTTTTTGGCATCCATTCCATATCCGAACAAAAATGAGAAGATTGTTGGAAAGCCAGATCCGCTGATTGTTGGTTCTAGCAGCGATGTCATTGGTCGTTCCCAGCATATTTTAGGCAAGACATTACATCCGGATCAAAAACGCTAAACATCCGATAAATACAATAAAAACAAAAGGAGTATCCATGTCCCATACACCGCATGAATTGGCTGAAGAGTTTCCAAATGACATTGAAAAATTGCACGAATTGAAGCTCAATAATGCACATTTTGTCAAACTTTCAGAGCTTTATCATGACGTGAACCGCGAGATACATCGCATTGAAACAGGAGTGGAAGCTGCTTCTGAAGTTCATGAAACAAGTTTGCGTAAACAACGTTTGATGTTGAAAGACCATATCGCGGAGATGCTAGACAAGGTCTAGGTGTCACCGCAGCTAGAACGTCGGCATTTGGGAGCTTGCCGGCGTTTTAGTCCGTCTGCACAAGATTAAGAGTATTGGTCATGTCACGCTGAGTAATGCTCTCAAATATGATCGATGTTTCAATTCGATGGATCTCTTCCCGCGAGGAAAATTTTTCAATCACGACCCGATGCACATGGTTAGTATCACGAGCGACTATTTCTACAATTGCATCAAATTTGCCGGTGACCATCCAGCCGCCTTTAACCTCTGCAATATCAAGAAGCCGATTTAGAAATTCCTCTAAATCGCTTTTGCGATGTTCTGCTAGTTGAATAAATAATAGCGCCTTGATGGGTAGGCCAATTTTATCAAGATCAATATCAGAATAACTTCCTTTTAAGATGCCGCTTTCAAGCAAACGCTTAACGCGCTCATGAACACTTGAGGGCGCTAGTTTTACATCGGCTGCAATCTCTTTGTTGCTAATCCGAGCATTATTCGAAAGAAGCGTGAGTATTCTAAGATCTATTCGGTCAAGTTCAGACATTTGATAAAAATTCCGAAATTTGTTCGTTTGAAATAAGTTAATCCAAAGAATATTCTGCAAAAAGTCAATACTAATGAATTTATATGTGTGGAATATCGATATGTTCGAAACAAAAATAGCAATTATTGTGCGTGAAGATCTTTTGTCCTGGCAAAAGTTAAATGTAACAGCGTTTTTATCAGGAGGCCTGGTTGGACAAAATCCTGATCTTGTTGGCGAACGTTATCAAGATGGTAGCGGGCACAGTTATAGCTCGTTGATTATCCAACCGATCATTGTTTTGACAACGGATGCAAATGGTATGTCGAAAATTCATAACCGAGCATTGGGGCGTATGGTTGATATGGGAATTTATGTCGAGGAGATGTTTGCAACAGGGCATGACGCGGCTAATCGTGCCACGATACAAGATTGTGCCACTGAAGATCTAAAACTTGTTGGGATTGCACTGCGAGCTGACAAAAAGGTTGTCGATAAAATCACCAAGGGTGCAAAAATGCATCCTTAGTAAACTCGGATTACAAGCCGCTTCATCTGGAGTAGCGGTTTAATTCCGTTGATCTTTGACATGTTCTTGGCCCCAATCACGTAAGGCAATCAAAATAGGATCAAGCGTGCGCCCTTTTTCGGTTAAGCTATATTCCACCTTTGGCGGCACGACGGGATAGACTTTGCGCGAAATGAGACCGTCATTTTCAAGCTCTCGCAATTGCTTGGTCAGCATGCGTTGTGTCACCGAGCCAACTTGTCTTTTGAGTTCTGAAAAACGCACTTCACCATCCAATAGGTGGTAAAGGATAATTCCCTTCCATTTGCCGCCTATTACTTCAAGAGCTGCTTCCACAGGGCAGGCTTTCGAAAAATCATAGTTCTTGTGTCGCAATTGGAGTTCCTCTCAGTATACAAAATGTACCTATATGTCCAAATTGTACGTACTTGTCATAAGTGTTATTTGTGCCTAACTGATGCTCGAAAGTAAATCAACCTGAACAAAAAGCACGAGGTTAATTATGAGAGCATTTGGATTCACTGGTCCATTTTCGCAAGAAGAACAAAATTATGTGGAGCAGCTTGATGTTGCAACGCCTGCACCCAATGGACATGACATTCTCGTTGAAGTGAAAGCTGTTGGGGTCAATCCTGTCGACACAAAAGTGCGCGAGCGCGCTGCTGCGACGGCAGATGCACCAGTCATCTTGGGCTATGACGCTTCAGGCATTGTAAAAGCTGTTGGAGACAAGGTTTCACGCTTTAAGGTGGGAGATGAAGTTTTCTACGCTGGGCTAGTCAGCCGTGCGGGGTCATTTTCTGAAAGCCAACTGGTAGATGAGCGCATTGTTGGCTTTAAGCCAAAATCTCTCTCATTTGCGCAAAGCGCCGCAATGCCTCTGACATCGATCACGGCATGGGAATTGCTATTTGAACGTTTTGGTATTGAGAAATCTAAAAACGCGAGTGGCGTTCTTCTTGTAATTGGCGGTGCAGGTGGTGTTGGATCTATGATGACGCAGCTTGCGAGCAAAATGACAAACTTGACCGTCATAGCAACTGCATCTCGACCAGATACTGTTGATTGGTGCCAAAAAATGGGAGCGACCCACGTCATTTCCCATCGTGATAATTTGGTCGATCAGATAAAAGCTTTGGGTATTGAACATATTGATTACGCAGCGGGATTAACGCGGACAGATCTGCATTTTGGTGCGATGATTGATCTGCTTAAACCAGGTGGCAAGATCGGTATCATTGATGATCCGGGTCCGCTTGATGTGTCTCTCATGAAGCCGAAATCAATCTCATTCCATTGGGAGTTTATGTTCACAAGAGC
>JAHDEP010000084.1:8081-12075 GCA_020628775.1 Rhizobiaceae bacterium
AAATCGCTCCATTCGGGATGACGTTTAAACCACATGGCAGCATAAGGGCAAAGTGGCGTGATTTTCATACCATTTGCCCGAGCTTCATGAGCTGCATGTTGTACAAGTCGGGCCGCAATTCCACCACCACGAAACTGTGGTGGCACGCCCACATGATCGATGACGATATGTTTTTCACCGGCATTTATAAAAGTCAGATTGGCTTCTGTGCCATCACCCATTTGCTTCACATATCGGCCTTTATTGCCGCCGGTATCTTCTTTGGTAATCGTCATAAATGCTCGTTTCTATTTCTCAACGATCGGAATGAACTCCTGATCATCGCCAGGGGGAAGTTTAAATCGCCCATGGTTCCAATCGCCTTCAATCCACGCTTGTTTTGCCGCTTCGATCTTGTCTTTCGATGATGATACAAAATTCCACCAGATATGGCGAGGGCCATTTAATGTTTCGCCACCAAGTAAAATCAAACGTGCACCAAAAGCACCGGCTTCAAGCGTGATTTGATCACCTGGTTTAAACACCATCATTTGCCCGCTTTGAAACTCTTGCCCGGCAACTTTGATCGATCCCTGAACCACATAAACCCCTCTGTCTTCGTGGTTATCAGGTAGAGGCATTTTCGCATGCGCTTCGAGCACCGCATCAGCATAGAACATCTCTGAGAATGTCGTTACCGGCGCTTTCTCACCATAAGCATTTCCTAAGATAAGACGCACTTCTTTGCCTTCACCTTCTAAAAAAGGCAGAGCAGCTTCCGGCTGATGCTCAAAGCTTGCATCGTCGTCTTCGTGATTTTCCGGCAGTGCGACCCAAGTTTGAATACCGAAGAGGTTGGATTTTCCTTGTCGCGTTGCTTCGCTCGTGCGTTCTGAATGCGTCACACCGTTGCCTGCAACCATCCAATTTACTTCGCCGGGGTAAATCATTTGATTGGTGCCAAGGCTATCGCGGTGCTGAAATTCACCATCAAACAGATATGTCACAGTTGCTAGACCGATATGTGGGTGAGGGCGCACATCAATCCCTTCATTGGTCAAAAACTCCGCTGGTCCCATTTGATCAAAAAACACAAATGGCCCAACCATACGGCGCCCGGCGGCTGGGAGTGCTCGGCGCACTTCAAATGCACCGATATCACGCGAGCGGGGGACAATGAGGGTTTCAATAGCATCTGCATCGTCTGCGTTTGGGCAATGCGGCTCTAAGCTTGGGTTCCAACTCATGAGGAAGGCACTCCCTTTTGCTTAAGCGTATCAGCCCATTCTGGGTGGCGTTTATATTGAGCGGCAGCAAATGGGCAAAGCGGCATAATTTTAATGCCCATTGCGCGTGCGTCTTCAACTGCCTTTTCAACAAGCTTTAAGCCAGCACCTGTCCCGCGAAATTCTTCGGGTACCTCTGTGTGATCAATAATGATCATGCTTCTGCCAACCTTGGAAAATGTTAGCTCCGCATGCGCGTCAGAACCGTCCTGTATGAGTACATAACGACCTTTGGTATCAGTATCTTCGCGTTGAATTTCCATTTGTTCGCTCCAATTACGTTCGTCTTGATATTGAACATAATCGGAGCGGATAATAACAACAAGATGGCTAAATCAACACAAATTGATGCGAAAAATGAAACAATTTCGCGAAAACCAAATTCTAACTTTGGGCGATTGCTTCGCTTTGCATATCCTCAGAACCATGGCGCTTTGACATCATAATCACACCAATGACAAGGATAGCTCCACCGATATTGGCCATCAGATTAAGTGGCCAAAACGCCCCGACTGCTCCTAAAATAAGAACCGGAATGAACCAGATTTTTAGCGGGCCTTCAGCATAGTTTTGCACAAGTGCGTTAAATGCATAAATCCCAAACAGTGCAAATATACCGATCTGCATAACCTCTATGAAGTTGCCGGAAATAAGTGGAGTATATGCAAACATGAGCGGCACGATATAAAGCCCTTTGGCGATTTTCCAGGATTGGAAACCCGTCGCCATTGGCTTGGATCCCGCGATACCTGCAGCTGCAAATGCAGCCAGACATACAGGAGGTGTCACATTACTATCCTGACTTAGCCAGAAGATGATCAGATGCGCTGTAAGCAAGAATACAGTTTGAATTTCAGGATCAATCAGCAATGGTCTTAGCGTGATTGCCACTTCAAACGGAATTGTGCTCATGAGTTCGGATGCATCCGCGCGCGTAAGACCCGTTGCGATATTGGCAACATGTGGGCTATCTACCAGTGCAAACATTGCCATTTTGGTTGGATCGGTGATGCCTTCAACCAACTGCTCGATGATCAAGCTATCGGCCATGATCCCGGCAAGCGCTGGCGCGGTTAAGATCGCTAAAATGATATAGGCGGCTGTCACCGGTAGGCCCATGCCTAAGACCAATGACGCTAATGCAATCAGCAAGATGGCGATCACAAGCGAGCCTTGCGACCACTGAGCAATCATCAGCGAGAAGCCGTTGCCGACACCTGAGGTAACGATCGCATTGTTCATAATACCAATGACGACAAGCAAGATACCGGTCATGATTGATGATTTAATACCGATCATAAACGCCTGCGTGATCAATTTATGATCCATCAAAATTGGCTGGAAACGTTGGTGATTGATAACCTTGGAAACAACCCATGTTGCCCAAGATACCAAAACAAGCGCACCAATTGCCCATGATGCAGCATAGCTTGGTGTCACGCCCGATAATAGCAAAGTAATCATTACAGTGAGTGGGATGATAAAGGTCAAACCGCCTGAGATAAGCTTGCCATAATCAATTGTCAGATCGATCTCGTCACCAACATTATATTTCACAGCTTCGATCCGCACGATAAACGCGACAGATAGGAAGTATAAGAAGGCGGGAACAACAGACACAGCAACAATGGTTGAATAGGGGATGGATGTGTAACTTGCCATCACAAAGGCGCCTGCACCCATAATTGGCGGCATAAGTTGCCCCCCGGTTGATGCAGCCGCTTCAACGCCTGCTGCAAATTTTGCCCGGAAACCGTTAGATTTCATGAGTGGAATGGTGATCACCCCGGTTGAAGCAGTGTTCGCAATGGCTGAGCCTGAAATTGTGCCTGTTAACGCGGATGAGATAACCGCGACAAATGCTGCACCGCCTCTGATACGCCCAGCAACAAGCTTGGATAACTCGATCACGAAGTCACTGGCACCAGATGCTACCAAAAACCCGCCAAAGATCATAAACAGCGTAATGTTTGTTGATGAGATACTGGCGAGGATGCCGAACATGCCTTCATCGTTGAAGAGCGTTCTAAACATCACATCATTAAGCGGAAGCGATGCAGCACGGAACACGCCTGGGAGGTGCGAGCCGAGGAATAGGATATAAGAAAGCGAAATGATCACCAGTACTGGGATAACCCAGCCTGAGACGCGTCGCGCTAGATCAATACCAGCAAAAACAAGAATAAAGCCCGCTGCCCAATCAATTGTTCTAAATTGCCAAGCCTGACCGGTTACTGCAAGGGTCCGCTCGTACATGCCGTCTTCACCACCTGCAATCCAAAGTGCGGCAGCTGCAACGATCAAACCATAGACAAGATCAAAGGGTAATGCATATTTTTGCCCGACTTTTTCGCCAAATGGGCTATGAAAAACACTCGCTAGAAAGGCAAATCCTGCAAAGTGAATGGCGTTTTGCCACATGCCAGGTTCAACAAACCACACATTGGTCAAGATGTGCCAAATACCAAATAAAACTGCAAAAGACGCAACCAATGTTGCGGTTTTGCTTCGGCTGGCCCCTTCTAATGTGAGCCATGAATAACGATCGGCATAATGCGCTTCACGCGTTGGACCGGATGTGTTTATTGCCTCTGCCATCTGACGAGCTTCCCAAGATAGATCTTTTTTTAATTATTATAAAAAAGGGCAGCTTAGAATGCCAAGCTGCCCAATATATTTAACTCAAACCGTAGGGTTTACTGAGCCATCAAGTTGGCTGGAATTTCCAA
>JAHDEP010000362.1 GCA_020628775.1 Rhizobiaceae bacterium
TTAGCGCCAATCATCGCGCCTGGTTTTGGTTTCAAGACCCGCTGCACAAAGAATACCAGCGCTGCGATGCCGCCCCCCATCAGATCGGTATAGATGCCGCCTTCAATTAAGAACAAGGCTGCAATGATCAAACCGATACGGTTGAACCACACGACGGGTTTACCCATAAACCAACCTTGCATGCCAGAGGATAGTAAGAACACCCCTGCAACAGCTGTGATGAACGCACGCGCAATCTCAATCGTCGTACCATCCATCAAAAGCGCTGAATTATAGAAGAACATGAACGGCACGATGAAGGCTGAGATCCCAATGCGGAATGATGTGACCGAGGTTTCCATTGGGTTTGCACCCGATATTCCCGCCGCCGCATAGGAGGCGAGCGCTACGGGCGGCGTTATCGCTGAAACTACAGCAAAGTAGAACACAAAGAAATGCGCGGTGAGCAGTGGAATACCTAAATCCACCAATCCAGGCGCAACTACGGAAGCAGCGACGGCATAAGCTGCGGTTGTTGGCATACCCATTCCAAGCAAGATTGCGATACACATTGCAAAGAACAACGCGAGCAATTGTGATGTTTCAGCCAAACCAAGCAGCAATGCAGAGAAGCGCGCGCCCACACCCGTTAGGGAAATAACGCCCACAATGATACCCGCACATGCGCAAACGGCAATGATTTGGATAGACATTAAGCCTGAAAGCTCAAAGGCTTTGGCGATGGATTTTGGACCCATTCTGTAAGGCGTTAGCCAACTCACAACAGCCGCTGCAACAGTGGCTAGCGTACCCGCACGGATCACAGAATATCCCATAAAGAGTGCGCCGATCAGAATGATAATTGGCAGGAATAAGAATGCCTGACGTGCCATTTCACCCAGCTTCGGCAACTCTTCGCTGCGCATACCGCGCATGCCAAGTTTAGCAGCTTCAAAATCCACCATGAAATAGACTGATACGTAGAACAGAACAGCTGGAATGATCGCCGCAATCGCAATTTCCTGATATGGAATTCCGGTAACTTCCGCCATAATGAAAGCGCCAGCACCCATGATTGGTGGCATGATCTGCCCACCGGTTGAAGCGGCGGCTTCCACAGCGCCTGATACCTTTTTAGAATAACCCACACGCTTCATAAGCGGAATGGTGAGCGAACCCGTCGCAACCACATTGCCCGCGCTTGTTCCGTTAATCATGCCCATGAGACCCGATGCAAAAATCGCAACTTTTGCCGGACCACCACGTGCACGACCCGCTGCAGCAAAGGCGAAATTAACAAAGTAATCGCCAACTTTTGATGCTTGTAGGAAGCCAGCAAATATGATGAACAAAATGATATAGGTTGATGACACGGCAGTCGTCGGCCCAAGAATGCCTGCATCTGTATAAACTTGAGAGAAGAAGCGCTGCCAGGTAACAGCCGGTGCATTTAAAACACCCGGCATGAATTGCCCTGTAAATACATAAACTAAGAAAACACCTGAAATGATCACGAGTGCTAAACCTGCAACGCGTCGTGTGAGCTCAAGAATAAGAACCGTACCCGCAACCGCAGCGATCGACATACCAATTGGTGCAAACGGGGTGCCGGTTGCATTACGCATTTGAGTTCCAAAAATGGTAATCAAGTATGCAGCAACAGCCAAACCTGAAACCGCGAGTGTCACGTCTAAACCAGACAGACTGCCCTTGGATTTTTTATCAAACCAGGAAAGTATCACAGCACCAAATGTCGCGATTAAAAGCGGCGCGCCATAAAGCCAGGTTTCGTTGAACTTAATTTCTGGATCGAGCCCGTTCCAAAGCTTTCCATTTGATATTTGGAATTGGAAATATAATGCTGATGCAAGACTTAAGAGCGCAGCAGCACTGAGCGGAATTGATAGTAAGTTAAATAGACGTGAGGA
>JAHDEP010000363.1 GCA_020628775.1 Rhizobiaceae bacterium
ATTTCTCTTAAATCAGCGACAAGCACACCATCTTTGGGCAATGAACCTTTTTCAACGCAGATAATATTGGCACGCAGATTGAAAGCCTCTTGAACAAGGTTGCTGAAAGCATCTGCCTCAAGCTCACTTTCAAGTTTGACATTAATACAGTCTTTTAAACCCTCATGGCTGACTTCAACGCGCGCTTTGTGAATACTCTCATGACGCTTGACCATCGCTGAGACTTGTTCTGGCCTAATGAACATACCCTTGACCTTTGTTGCCTGATCCGCGCGACCACGCCAGCCAACAATTTTTCGGCGAAGTTCACTTGATGGTGCAAAGGCGCTGAGATCACCAACTGAAAATCTCAATATTGGATATTGTTTATCAAGAACAGTTACAACAACTTCGCCAATCTCGCCGTCTTCTACCGTTTCGCCTGTTCCTGGTGATACAATCTCAACAATAACGTTATCATCAATAAACATCTCGTTGATCTGATCTTTGGTCTCATAGGCAATCAAACCGACATCAGCTGTGCCATAACACTGCCTACACAGAATATTTCTCTCTTCGTAAGAGGCGCGTAACTGAGGGAACAATGGTCCGGCAGAAACTGCGGCATAACGCATGGAGCTGAGATCAAAATTCTCTTCATTCGCTTTTTGCAAAATAGTCGTCAGAAAATCAGGCGTTCCCGCATAGGCTGTGGCTTTTAACGTTGAAGCTACTTCTGCCTGTTGGCGCGAATTTCCCGGTCCCGTTGGCAAAACGATCGCATCAACGGCGCGCGCAGCACTTTCAAACATCGCGCCTGCAGGGGTAAAATGATAGGAAAATGTGTTGAGCAAAATGTCATTGTTGTTAACGCCAATGGCTTTTAAAAATCGCCCAAAGCGCCAGCTATCGCCACCTTTACGACCTGGCTCATAAATCGGACCTGGTGATTGGAAAATATGCGTCACATCCCTTGGATTAAGTTGACCAAATGGCGGATTAGCACGCTGAGAACTCAACAGGTCAGCTTTTCGAATTACGGGTATTTTCTGCAAGTCTGAAAAGTCGTTTATAACCACGTCCGCAGGTGCGATTTTCTTCAAAGTAGAAAGCTGTTCGCTTTCCAATTGATCTCTTGATTGTGGCATTTGTAATGGAGCGGTCATTAGGCTAACCACCTTTTTCTGCGACGATAACTGCGCACATCTCGATATGATTTTCGCCCCTCTTCGGCCATACCAAGATAAAATTCCTTCACGTCAGGGTTTTCCCTTAACTCGGCAGCTGGACCATCCATCACAACGCGGCCAGATTCTAAGATATATCCGTGATGCGCATATCGAAGCGCAACATTGGTATTCTGCTCAGCCAATAAGAACGACACGTTTTCCTTCTCATTGAGGCTTTTTACGATTTCAAAAATTTCTTCAACCAATTGTGGTGCTAAGCCCATGGATGGTTCATCCAACAAAATTGTTTCAGGTCGCGCCATCAATGCACGTCCCATGGCGCACATTTGTTGTTCACCGCCTGAGGTATAACCCGCCTGACTTTTTCGGCGTTCTTTCAGTCGTGGAAAGTAAGTGTAGACCATGTCCAAATCTGCTTGGACCGCACCGCGACCATCATTTCGCGTATAGGCGCCGGTCATGAGATTTTCCTCAACGGTCAGATGTTCAAAGCAATGACGTCCTTCCATCACCTGAATGACACCTTTTTTAACCAAGGTCTCTGGATCCATGTCTTCAATGGCTTCACCGCGATAGTTAATGGAGCCCTTTGTCACTTCCCCACGTTCTGAATGAAGCAAATTCGAGATCGCTTTAAGGGTCGTGGTTTTCCCCGCACCATTGCCACCTAATAATGCGGTGATCCCACCTTTGGTCACATTGAGCGAAACACCTTTTAGAACCAATATGACATGGTT
>JAHDEP010000085.1 GCA_020628775.1 Rhizobiaceae bacterium
TGGAGCGCTTGAAATTATGGCCCAAGGCTCCGCAGTCCCCACCTTTAAGCCCTGCAGGTGGAACGATACGTCGACCACATAAAAATGAGACATCCATTTCCTGGCGGAAGCGCAGCGTTCGGTTAAGCCCGTTACCGCCATTCCATTGACCTTTACCTCCGGATTCTTTTCGGATCTGGAAAGTTTCCAAAACAACAGGGTAGCGTTGCTCAAGGATCTCAGGATCGGTTAGGCGCGTATTGGTCATGTGCGTATGCACAGCATGCGCGCCATTTATCCCTTCACCAGCACCTGAGCCACCGCAAATCGTCTCGTAATATTGGTATTGATCATTGCCGAAATTGAAGTTGTTCATCGTCCCTTGTGCACCGGCAAGAGCACCAAGCGCTTGGAATAAGCAATCGGTAACAGCCTGGCTAACTTCTACATTTCCAGCCACCACCGCTGCAGGGTATTTGGGTGTCAGCATGCTGTTTTCAGGCAAGATGACGTTTAGCGGTCTCATGCATCCTGCATTAAGTGGAATATCATCGTCCACCATGCATCTGAATGTATATAAAACCGCAGCACGCGTTACCGGTTCAGGTGCATTGAAATTGTCAGATTGTTGATCGGATGTGCCAGTAAAATCGAGCGTTGCAGATCGCGTTTCTTTATCGATGGTCAGCTTAACTTTAATCTTGCATCCCTGATCGAAATAAACCTCTGCTTCGCCATCATCCAGGGTGGCGATCACTCGGCGCACGCATTCTTCCGCGTAATCACGAACATGGCCCATATAAGCGTAAACAACATCCAAGCCGAAGGATGAAACCATGGCCAAAAGCTCGGCAACGCCCTTTTCATTTGCAGCGATTTGCGCTTTTAGATCGGCAATATTCTGATCAACATTTCTACAAGGATGTTTGCCACCGCTTAGAATTGAACGGGTTTCAGCATCTAAAAATCTACCGGCTTTCACCAGGTGTAAATTATCTAAAACAATGCCTTCATCTTCAATTGTTGTTGCTTTGGGGGTCATTGATCCTGGTGCAATACCGCCCACATCTGCGTGATGACCACGAGAAGCGACAAAAAAGGTGGGTTTGTCGCCATCTTCAAACACAGGTGTAACAACCGTAATATCCGGTAAATGCGTCCCGCCATTATAAGGCGCATTGGTCACATAAACATCGCCGCGCTCCATATTTGGATGAACACGAATAATGCTCTCGACAGAACGGTCCATTGAACCCAAGTGCACAGGGGTATGTGGTGCATTGGCGATTAATTTTCCATCGCCATCAAAAATTGCGCAAGAGAAATCAAGACGCTCTTTGATATTGGTTGAATGGGCCGTCTTTTGTAAGCGGATGCCCATTTGTTCGGCAATAGACATAAACAGATTATTGAACACTTCGAGCATGACAGGATCAGCATCTTTTGAGATTAACTGCTTGTCCTGAAGGGCTGTCACTTTGTTTAGGATGATATGCCCATATTCATTAACCTCAGCATTCCAACCTGGCTCGACAACAATTGTGCCGATATCTTCAACGATGATCGCCGGTGATTTTATTAAATGCCCGGGTGATAGTTCAGAACGTTTATAGATGTTTGCATCCTGCCATTTTCCGTTTGAGAAAAATTTGGAAGAACGTAAAGGTGAAAGTGATGATGTAGATTTAGACTTTTTAGCTTCTGTGTCTTTTGATTTTCCGCCAGCTGATTCTATTTCCAGCAATTCGATCAAGAGTTTTGTATTTGGCATATTAAAACCAAACTGCTCTTTATGAAGCGCCTCAAAAGCGGTTTTCATTTTGTCGAAATTACCAAGCGGAATTTCTAAAGTGGTATCGGTTCCCGCGTATTTAATATGCGCTGTCGCTGTTGTTCTTATATCATCTGTTGCGATGCCTTGATCAATCAACTCCAGTGCGGTTTCTTTGCGAAGTTTGCCCAAAGTCCAATTTAACTGAGCACAAAACTCAGGGTTTAACTCATCTTCAAATGATTTTTGTCGTGAGGCTTTGATATCAGCAAGTCCCATACCGTAAGCGGAAAGAATGCCGGCAAATTGATGGACGATAACCGTACGCATACCCAAAATATCGGCAACAGCGCAGGCATGTTGACCACCTGCACCACCAAAACAGGTCAGGGCATATTTAGTGATATCATAGCCGCGTTGTACCGAGATTTTTTTCACCGCATTTGCCATGTTTTCAACTGCGATCTTAAGGAAACCCTCGGCAACTTCTTCAGCTGAATTGGATCCCGATTCTTCTGCGATCTGTGAGAATTTTGCTGCGACCGCTTCTTTGTCCAATCGTTCATCCTGATTAGGGCCAAAGACGGCTGGGAATAGATCTGGCTGTAACTTACCAAGCATAACATTGGCATCTGTTACAGCCAGAGGTCCACCGCGCCGATAACTTGCAGGGCCAGGGTTTGCACCCGCAGATTCAGGGCCAACACGGTATCTTGAACCATCATATTGCAAAAGCGATCCACCACCTGCAGCAACAGTATGAATTTTCATCATAGGTGCACGCATGCGCACTCCGGCAACCTCAGTTTCAAAGTCTTTTTCAAGATCACCGGCATAATGGGCGACATCAGTGGATGTTCCGCCCATATCAAAGCCGATGATTTTTTCAAATCCTGCAAGCTTTGATGTTTCTATTGCGCCAACAATTCCGCCAGCAGGGCCAGATAGAATTGCATCGCGGCCTTGGAATAGATTTGCAGCTGTTAGTCCACCTGAGGACATCATGAACATCAATTGCAGATCAGTGTTTTCTGTATCTAGTTCGCCTGCAACTTGATCGATATATCGACGCAAGATTGGTGAGAGGTATGCGTCAACGACGGCTGTGTCACCGCGACCAACAAATTTGATAAGAGGTGATACTTCATGGCTTGGCGAAATTTGTTCAAAACCAATTTCGCGCGCGATTTCAGCGACAATCATCTCGTGATTTGGATGTTTATAACCATGCATGAAGACGATCGCAGCAGAGCGAATGCCATCATCATATGCTGATTGCAGTTGGGCGCGTGCTTTATCGCTATCAAGTGTGGTTTCTTCTGTTCCATCATCAAGAATACGACCAGGAACCTCGCACACACGATCATATAACAGCTCTGGTTTTTTAATCTCGCGATCAAACAGGCGAGGGCGGGCTTGGTAGCCAATTTGCAATGCATCCGCAAAACCAACATTTGTAATTAAGACAACACGATCGCCCTTGCGTTCTAAAAGCGCGTTTGTTGCCACCGTCGTGCCCATCTTTACAGTTGCAATTTTATCAGAAGGGATAGGCTCTGACTTATCAATGCCCATTAAATCGCGGATGCCTTGAATGGCTGCGTCAGGATAAGCTTCGGGGTTTTCCGACAGCAATTTGTGCGGCTTAAGTTCTCCCTCTGGTGTTCGAGCCACGATATCAGTGAATGTGCCACCGCGATCAATCCAGAAATCCCATTTTTGCGACATGTGCAGAACCTTCTATTTTTTAAAATTACATTTTATTGATAAATTATCATTGTTTTATTGATTAAATGCCGTTATTAGTTTTTTCTGTCAAGATAAGAATTCAACAAAATCTCAAGTTAGGGAGAAAACAAAAATGGGAAAATTATTTAACAGTGCTCTATTGGTTGCAGGTCTTTTGACAGCTTCCACCGCAGCTCAAGCTGAAAAATGGGACATGCCAACACCATACTCAGATCAGACGTTTCACACTGTAAACATTAAACAATTTGCCGATGATGTGCGCGCTGCGACAGACGGTAAATTGGACATCACAATCCATTCGGCCGGGTCATTGCTCAAGCATGGTGATATCAAAAACGCCATCCGCTCTGAGCTCGTGCCTATTGGTGAATTCTTCATGGGATTGCTTGCAAATGAGAACCCAGCTTTTGGTATTGATACATTGCCATTGGTCGCAACAAGCTATGAAGATGCACAAAAATTGTGGGCTGCGCAGAAGCCAGAAGTTGAGAAATTGCTGGATCGTCAAAAGCTAAAGCCTCTATTTTCTGTGCCGTGGCCACCTCAAGGTCTTTATACACAAAAAGAGATTGCAAAAGCTGATGATCTTAAGGGCGCAAAATTCCGTTCGTATAATGCGAACCTTGAAAAGTTTGCCAGCCTCATCGGTGCGGCACCAACGCAGATTGAAGCGCCTGATATCCCGCAAGCGTTCACGACAGGTCGTGTAGAAGCAATGATCACATCACCATCAACAGGCGCGAATACGAAGGCTTGGGATTTTGTAACGCACTACTCGCCGATCAATGCCTGGGTTCCAAAGAACGTCGTGGTTATCAATAAATCCGCTTTTGACGCTCTTGATGAAGCAACGCAAAAAGCCGTTATGGATGCCGCAGCTGCAGCTGAAAAACGCGGTTGGGAAATGAGCCAAAAAGAAGCGACAGAAAAAACTAAAGTTCTGGGCGAAAACGGCATTTCTATCGTAGAGCCAAGCGAAGTTCTAAAAGCTGATCTTGCTAAAATTGGTGCGCAGCTGCTTGAAGAATGGCAGGCAAGTGCGTCTCCCGAAGCTAAAACAATCGTTGAAAGCTATAATCAATAATAGCTTTTATCTCATGAAACCTGAGCGGCTCATAAGTGGCCGCTCAAACTTTATTGGTATTGGGGAATACACATGAGACGGCATCTCAACGGTTTATATAATGTGTCCGGGGCGCTTGCAGCCATACTAATTTTTGCTATTTGTCTTTTGGTTTCAGCACAAGTTGTCGCCAATTTGATCACCAAACTGTTTGGCACAAGCGTTGCCTTGACCATACCTTCCTATGCGGATTTTTCCGGATATTTTCTCGCAGCAAGTTCGTTTATGGCGCTTGCTTATACATTCAAACATGATGGTCACATACGCGTTCTTTTGGTTCGCGATACATTTAGCCCGCGGTTAAAATATCACGTCGATCGATTGGTTTTATTGGTCGCCGCAGCAACCGCGATCTACATGACTTATTACATGGCGCATCTCACTTTAGAAGCGTACGAGTTTGGCGATCAG
The DNA here is from genome assembly GCA_020628775.1 of Rhizobiaceae bacterium. GTDB lineage: Bacteria > Pseudomonadota > Alphaproteobacteria > Rhizobiales > Rhizobiaceae > Lentilitoribacter. The sequence goes on from JAHDEP010000085.1 coordinate 5,034, forward strand.
TCATTTGGTATCGTCGCGATCCCGCTTTTTATCCCACAGTTTTTTGTGTTTTTGGGTTTGCTTATTTTCTCGATTTCCATCGTCGATAATTTATTCAGCGCGGCAAAATCTGAACAAACCCCGTTGGAAGGATAGGAGATATTATGTCTGAAATTATTCTTACAGCTGGCCTGTTAGTCACACTTTTTGTTTTGCTTGGACTTGGTGTCTGGGTAGGTTTTGCCCTGACATTAACCGGTGCATTAGGCATGCTTATTTTTTCCAACGCACCTATTGGTCCGATAATGGCAACAACCCTTTGGGGGCACAGTCACTCATGGGCGCTTGCGGCACTACCATTGTTTATTTTAATGGGTGAAATCTTGCTGCGCTCGCGTTTATCGGAGCATATGTTTAAAGGCTTAGCTCCCTGGCTTGGCAAGGTTCCTGGAAAGCTGCTGCACGTCAATATTCTTGGATGTGCAATCTTTGCGGCGGTCTCAGGATCTTCCGCAGCTACCGCTGCAACAATTGGTAAAATGTCGGTGCCTGAACTAAAAAGCCGTAACTACCCAATGGGTCTTATTATCGGTACTCTTGCAGGTTCGGCCACTTTGGGTTTGCTCATTCCGCCATCCATTATCCTAATTGTTTATGGTGTTGCCACTGAGCAATCGATCGCAAGATTATTCATTGCAGGTGTTTTGCCTGGGTTATTACTTGTGTCGATGTTTGCGATCTTCATTGGGATCTATGGGCTTGTTCGGCCAGATTTATTTCCCGCAGAAAAGCAGTCCTATACGTTTATGGAAAAGCTTCAGGGATCGAAAAGACTAATCCCAATAATGCTTTTGATCATTGGTGTGATTGGTTCGATCTATATTGGTATTGCATCTCCTACAGATGCCGCCGCAGTGGGCGTGATCTTATCTTTGGTCCTTGCTTGGTTCAATGGTGCATTGTCAAAAAGCATGTTCATTGATGCATTAATGGGCGCCACTAAAACGTCTTGTATGATTGCATTTATCTTGGCAGGTGCTGGCTTCTTAACAGTGTCGATGGGGTTCACCGGTATTCCGCGAAACCTTGCCGCGTGGATTGATACATTCCAATTATCGCAATATGCGTTATTGGCGGCCCTTACTGTATTCTTCATTATTTTGGGCTGCTTTTTGGATGGTATTTCAGTCGTGGTTTTAACCACTGCCATCATCATGCCGATGATTGAAGCTGCCGGAATTGACCCGCTGTGGTTTGGTATTTATCTGGTCATTGTTGTTGAGATGTCTCAGATTACGCCGCCGGTTGGATTTAATTTGTTTGTGATACAAGGGTTGGTGAAGGAAAACATCCTGCAAATCGCCGCGGCTGCTTTCCCATTCTTTTTGCTATTATTACTGGCAGTTGGGGTCATTACGATTTTCCCAGAAATCGTAACCTTATTGCCCTCATTAATGGATGCAAGATAATCCCAAGACGCGTAACGGGCCGCTATAATGAAGAAGCGGCTCGTGATGCTTGATCGTACATTCCAGATAATGTTCGAAGGGTATTGGCAATTTCGCCAAGCTCTTCGTCCATACCATCAACTCGCGTAATGCTCTCAAGTAAGCATTGCTCTCTTATCTCACGATATCGTTCACAGACATTCTGACCTTTTTCGGTCGTGCTGTAGAACATCTCTTTACCTTGCTTTTGACCTTTTACAAGCTCTGCCTTTAAGAGTTTTTTGATGGCGTAATTAACGGTGTGCGTATCATCAATATTGAGCAGAAAACAAATGTCAGACAATCTTTTTGAGCTTTCGCGATGATTGATATGATGAACAACCAATATCTCAAGACCATTTAATTCTGGATGACCGCATGCAGCCATGCATTTATGCATCCAGCGATTAAATCCGTTATAGGCAATGATCAAACCATATTCGAATTCCGAGGCTTGCCAGGCTTTGCCAGTTGCCAGATGTCTCGATGATACGATTTTTCTCTTTTTTGTCTCACTCATGGAATTCGTTCCGTTTTCTTTTATCGTTAAAATGTCAGCGATTCTTTTATAAAACGCTTTGTATTTTGCTTCAATCACCTGTTGAAATTGCGTGAATTTAAATCACAACAACGAAATTTTGTGATTGTTCATCAACTCAAAACGAGTGCGAAGCGGCCATCTGGAATGTGGGTTTGGATTTATGTATCTTTAGATAAGAATCACAAATCTCGAAAGATCAAATGGCCCGCAGAAAATACGGAACAAACCTGCCGTCACCTTTTTTAAAAAGCTTAAAGGTGGATACCGAGAAAATGGCGGAAATGAGCGGTTATCCGTTTAATCTGCCATGGCTTGAAACAAAGGGTTTCGAAGTTGGATTTAACACGCCTGTGACAATTATCATTGGGGAAAACGGTACTGGAAAATCAACGCTCCTAGAAGCAATTGCTGCGCTGTGTGGTTATGATGAAGCGGGCGGTGGCAAAGGTTATATGCCGATGGATCATTCGCGCGCTATTGATAAAAGTGGGGCGAATTTAGCACGTGTGTTGCGCGCATCCTGGTTGCCGAAAGTGACAAGTGGCTGGTTCTTTAAAGCGGAATCATTTTTTTCAGTTGCGCGTTATCTTGATGAAGCTGCATTGGATGATCCATCAGGTGGGCCGCCGCCTGACTTTTTATCGTGGAGCCATGGTGAGGGTTTTGTCCGCTTTTTTGAAGAGCGCATGTCAAAACAAGGTATCTATTTTATGGATGAGCCTGAAAGTGCGTTATCACCTAAAAGGCAGCTCGCACTGTTACGCATATTATCGCGTATTCAGGACGCCAAGAATGCGCAGGTGATCATGGCGACACATTCTCCAATATTAATGGCATTACCAAATGCACGTGTTCTAGAAATTTCGCGTTTTGGACTGGAAGAGATCGATTATCAAAATACGGCGCATTTCAAGTTTTACCAATCATTCATTTCAGACCCTGAGCAATTTATCAGCGATGCAATGCAGGATGAAGATTTCTAGATTGATGTGGTGCCAGTTCATGAAAAAGGCCCCGGGGAAGGGGCCTTGTGCTTGTTTATGAATGCAAGTTGCTGACGTTAAGCAGCTTTTGAGCTATTTGGCCCAGCTTCTGTATCGAAGTGAGAAACATCGCTATGTAATGCTGCTGAGAAGCTGCGCAGTAAGCTTGTGACTTCGGAGGTTTTGCGTGCCTCGCCAAGCGTTGATTGCATCAGCTCTTCGATGTCATCAACAAGATGCTTAATCGCGGAAATATTCTGCGTGTCCGATTTAGATGATTCACTGATTTCAGAAATGATCTTTGCTGAATTTTGCGCAACATCGGTGATTTGACCAAGTGAGTTTTTGATCTCATCCATAACGCTAACACCACCTTTTATCAGAACATCGTTTTCTTTCATGATGCCACCGATCTCGTGGGAAAGATCCGCAACCCTGATTGATAAATCTCGAATTTCCTGCGCGACAACAGCGAAGCCTTTGCCAGATTCTCCCGCACGTGCAGCCTCAACTGCAGCATTTAGCGCTAGGATATTTGTTTGGAATGCCACATCATCAACAAGCTCAATGAACTTTTGGGCTTTTTCAGAGGATTCCTTTATTTGCTGCATACTCTGCATGGCCGCATTCGCCTTTTCGTGAGAAATCACTGAAAGCTTACTTGTTTCCGATGCCGCCAAAGAGGCATCTTCAGCATTTTTTGCGGTGCCGTAGATCGCAGATTCCATCTCGGTAAGACGTTGGGTAGACTCGTTGATTTTTGCCCCCTGAATTTCCGATTGGCTACGCACCTTGGAAGCTGTCTCGTCCAATTGTCCTGCAGATCCATCGATCTCTTTCGAGCTTGAGCTGATCGTTTGAATAACCTTCGTCATTTTTGACGTGGCTTCATTATATGAGTGTCTTATTTCTGCAAAATCGCCTTTCGCGTCTTGCATCTCAACTGTTTTCAAGCGGCCATCTGCAAGTTCTGAAAGTGAGGTCTTCATATCGCCTACGACATTTGATGTGGCGTCAAGCAGTCCGTTTAGACCTTCTGAAATTGTCCGAATAACTCCGGTTTTGCCATCAAGATCCATACGACCTTTCAACTGGCCATTTCTTGCAGCTTCAATAATTTTAGAAATTTGCATCACTGCTTGTTTTTCTTGTTCCGCGTAAGCTGCGCGCTGAGCCGCATCTCGGTTTTTTGCTTTTTCTTCATCTTCTAGATTGTTTAAAAGAAGATTGAAAAGCTCTGCAAGCTCGCCAGCTTCATCGCCTGGTTCGACTTTAAGACGTGTGCCAAGATCTGCATCCCCGGTGACCAATGTTGCGAGAACTTTTTGCAATTCACCGGTGCCTAAAGAAGCGCCATGCTCGGCAACATTTAACCCTTCATGCTCTTCTTCTTGAGAGACGCGTAAACCAACCAACAGATCAATTGACTTAAATACAATGAATGCTAGTGGGAACGCCCACGCAAATGCGACCGCAACGCCTTGAGCTTGAATTAGGAACTGATCCCAACGTGTTGCAGCCATCAGATTATCTTGCGTTGCAAATACAGCCACCAACAATGTGCCGACTACACCACCGATACCGTGCACTGAAACTGCGCCAACTGCGTCATCTAATTTAAAGACACGCAGCATCACTTCTTCACTTATGACAACGCACATGCCGCTTATTAAGCCGATGATAGCAGCCCCTTGGGGATCAACTGCAAAACAACCTGCAGTGATACCGACCAAGCCGCCTAAAAGACCGTTAATCGAGCGGGTAGGGTTATAAAGGCCGTCATAAAAGCGACCGATAAACATTGCTGCGATACCGCCAAAGGCTGCCGCAATAACTGTGTTGGCGACGACACGTGCAAAGTCTGGGGTGCCTGCGGTCGTTGAACCACCATTAAAGCCAATCCACCCTACAAGCAGGACGATAGCACCACCTGCGGAAAGGACTGTTGAATAACCTTGGATTTCAATCGGTTTGCCATCTTTGCCAAAGCGACCAAATCGTGCGCCCATGACGACAATGCCTGCAAGTCCAACCCAAGCACCAACAGAATGGACTACAGTAGAACCTGCAAAATCGATAAAGCCAAGATCAGCGAGCCATGCTGGATTATCTCCGATGAGTAGATTGCCCCAAGCCCAATGTCCGAAGACGGGATAGATAATAGCAGCGATGACGATCGAAATGAGAAGATATCCGCCAAACTTCATACGCTCAGCCACCGCGCCGGAAACGATCGTTGCGGCGGTGCCGACAAATACGGCTTGGAAAACAAAGAAAGTATATGGCCATTCGTCCATTTTATCGAACATGCTAAGTTCAGAAATATTACCGATCAAGCCACTTTCGCTTGCACCAAACATCAGACCGAAACCGAATAGATAGAACACCACCACGGCGAGGAAGAAATCTGAGATGTTCTTTTGCGCAACATTAATGGAGTTTTTTGACCGCACCATGCCGGCTTCTAAAAGTAAGAAGCCAAATTGCATCATTAATACAAGTGCTGCAGCTGTCATTGTCCAGATATGATCTGAGTTCGTTTGTTGAGCGTCGATTTGCGTTTGAAGCTCCGCGGCCCATACAGGTAGCTGCTCGGCCGCAATCGTATGATCGGTCGAAAAAACGCCGATTAGAAGAAAAAACGTAAAAAAGGATAATCTAGAAACAGAGATACACATAAGCCTAACCCCAGCCAATTTGAAATGACATGCAAATGCAGGCTACGGCATCATACCAGCGTAAAATTACACCCCTTAACACTTGTTATTAGATTTAATTCTTAATTAACTATGAACTTATGCCGCCATATGACAGAAATATGACGAAAAATATGAATTTAAGACAACCTATAAGTTTTTCAATGGGTTACTGCAAACAATGCGAGATTTTTGACGCATGTGTTTTGTGTAATTAGAAATATGATTATTGAGACTTTTATTGCGTAATTGACCCAGAATTGTTGCAAAAATTCCAAATTTTCTCCAAGTATCGCGAATGGTACGGTGAAAATATTATTCAAAAAACCGGCAATATTTAGCGCACAAGAAGTCTCAAAATTTGGGCTGATTTCTTATTAAATCCCTCAGAATTAAACCCAATAAAATACAATTTTTAAGTATTTTATATTTCCAATGCAACTTTTAATAATCTGAATAATTTCAGTTATTTAGATAAATTCTATGGTTTAATGTTAACCGTTTTTTATGGTGAAATTGATACTGTCTAGTCGTTAATTAAATTTATTACACTGGAATTTTTATGGCTTATCTAGTTCGCTTGATCACATTTTCGTTGTTTCTAACCCTTGGGATCGCCGGATTTGCGTCCGCATCGGATTGGGTTGCAAGTAAAGTGCGGCAACCAGCAAAATTTACGGTTGATAATCAAAATTGGGTCAAGATCGTTAAGGGTACGAAAATCCCAGATGCAAGTTGGATTCATACTGGCAGATCCGGTCGTCTCGTGCTTAAACGCGGCACAGAAAGCATTCAGTTTAAGCCGCAAACTATGGCTTCAATTGCCAAGAGAAATAGATCAGGGTCAAAAACATTGGTTGTTCAACAGTTTGGTGAATTGTTGCTGGATGTTGAAACACGTAAGAAAAAGCATTTAAAGGTAGAAACACCTTACCTTGCGGCGGTTGTAAAAGGTACCATCTTCACAGTTAAAGTAAACGGACGCTCTGCAAAGCTATCAGTTGAAGAAGGCGTGGTGGAAGTCACGGATGCACGCCGTGGATTGCGAACTGATGTTCGTGTTAATCAACGTGTGAGAGTTCTGGGCAACGCACGCAGTCCGTTACGCGTTTTAGGACCAGGTCCTAAAGCCAAAATCGTTGGTGTGAAAAGATCCGCACCGAAAGTGCAAGCCGTTAGTCGTCCTGGCGGAAAACCGGTTAATATTAAACAAGTTACAACTTTCGGCAATGCTA
>JAHDEP010000364.1 GCA_020628775.1 Rhizobiaceae bacterium
ATGAACATCAACTTCAAGCAGCTAGAAGCTTTTATTTGGGTGTCTGATTTAGAAAGCTTTCGCCGTGCGGCTGAGCGTTTAAACACAACTCAACCCAATATTTCTGCGCGGATATCCTCGCTTGAGCAAGCACTCAATACCAAACTTATGGAACGCGATGCTGGATCTGTAAGGCTCAACGCCAAAGGTGAGCAGCTATTACCTGAGGCGCGGAAAATTCTGCGCGGCGTTGAAAATCTGATTGAAACTGCAGGTCAATCCAAACGCGTTGAAGGTGTGATTAAACTTGGCGTTACGGAGATGATCGTCAACACCTGGCTTCGACAATTTCTGAAACGGGTCAAAGATGAATTTCCCAAACTAAGCATCGAACTGAGGGTGGATCTATCAGATAATCTGCGCCCCGCTCTATTTTCCAGATCGCTTGATCTAACCTTTCAGAACGGCCCGTTTACCAGGCGTACCAGCGGATCAATCGACTTAGGTGCTTATCCCTTTGTCTGGGTCGCCTCCCCCGAATTGGATATCACCAAAATAAAATATCCAACTTGTGATGAAATGAAGACGGTTCCGATATTAACGCACACCCGCGGCACACGGCTCTATGAGGAAATTGAAGACCATTTCAACAGCTCTAAGGGCAAGGCACCGACGATCATTCCATCATCAAGCTTAGCCCCATGTCATCTTATGGCGCTCGATGGTTTGGGACTAGCTTGTCTACCCGCCGCAATGGTGCATCAAGATATTAAAGATGGCAACTTGATACATATCCAATATTCCTGGCTACCAACATCTTTAGAATTTTTAGCAAGGTTTGATGCAGATACAGCACCGGGGTCTGTTGAAAAGGTCGCCAAACTCGCAGGTGAAATTTCACAAAACTACCCGAAGACTTTGGCCATAAGATAACAAAAGTTTATCAAATAAATACAATTATTCGATTTTTATTTATCTCCGTGTTTTGATAGAATTCTGACAATTACATATTCAAAAATATTTTGTCAGGAATTCTATTGCGATGGTTAAATCTTCGATCCGCTTGGGTGTTGATATTGGCGGCACATTTACAGATGTCGTCTTAGAGGTAGATGGCACCTTATTTTCCACCAAGGTTCTGACAACATATATAGCGCCTGAAAATGCGATTATCGATGGCATGTTACAGGTTTGCGAAAAAGCCAACATCAGCCCGTCTGATATTGAACAGGCAATTCACGGCACTACGCTTGCAACCAACGCGCTGATTGAACGTCGTGGTGCAAAAACTGCGCTCATCACAACAAAAGGTTTTCGCGATGTGATCGAGATGCGAACCGAATCGCGTTTTGAGCAATATGATTTAAATCTCAAGCTTCCTGAACCGCTCCTGCCGCGTCAGATGCGATATACGCTCGAAGAACGCGTCGATGCAAAAGGTAATGTTTTAATTCCACTTCAGCGCGCTGAGATTGAAGCATTGGTCGATGAGATTGCCCAAGGCGAATATGAAAGCGTCGCGGTGGGGCTGATCCACTCATACTTAAATGATGCGCATGAGAAAATGGTGCGCGAAGTTTTAGAAGAAAAACTCCCCAATGTGATGGTGTCGCTATCTTCTGAAGTTTCACCGCAAATGCGCGAATATGAGCGCTTTAATACCGTTGTTGCCAACGCTTATATCAAGCCATTGATGAAATCATATCTTGGCCGCCTTGAGGGACGACTTCGCGATGAAGGTGTTAACTGCAATATCTTCCTCATGCATTCAGGCGGTGGGATTATTTCCATTGAAAGTGCTGCTGATTTTCCTGTGCGCTTGGTTGAATCCGGCCCCGCAGGCGGCGCAGTCTTTGCAGCCAATATTGCAGCGCGCTATGGTTTGGATAAGGTCTTATCTTTCGATATGGG
>JAHDEP010000365.1:0-1059 GCA_020628775.1 Rhizobiaceae bacterium
TCCAGCAAGGATGCCAGGACCAATAATCGACACCAGCAGCAACGCCCAAATCAACGAGTTGATAGAGCGTGACGACACAATGATAAATAAGGCAATAGGCCGGACAATGGCGCGACTTGGAGTGGTATTTCTTGCTGCTAAAAAGGCCACCGGAACCGCCAGGGCCACACCAATTAACGTACCTAATGTCGCGATGTTCAATGTATGCCATAACGGCACCCACAACACATTGATGTAACTCCACTTGGGTGGCATCATCCGCGCGCCTAAATCTGCCGCCTGCCGCGGTGCGTCCGCAACAAATGCCCAGATAGTTGACTCGGTCATGAGTTGCCAGCAGTAAACCGTCAGTGTAACCAGCGCCAACCAGCATACCCAAATGATCAAGCGCTGCTTACTGGTCCTGTGTTGCCATTCTTTGGGTGTAGTGCTTGTGCTGTCTGTACTCATTGCACCCACTTCCGCGCATACCCAGAAGAGTACTCAGCCAGCATGACGATAAAAATGATCAGCAGCAAGATGGCACCGGCTGAATCGAACTCATAACGATCGATTGCCGTATTGAGTGTTGCACCGATCCCGCCGGCACCCACGATACCAATAACGGCCGACTCTCTGAAGTTAATATCTAATCGATACAACGACAAGCCGATCAGACGTGGGGTTACTTGAGGCTGCACAGCATAGTTAACCAGCTGCCACCACGACGCACCGGTCGCTTTAATTGCCTCCAGTTGGCTTTTATCCACTACTTCGATGTCTTCAGCCAGTAGTTTTGATAGAAATCCAATGGTGGCAAACGACAGGGTAAGAAAACCTGCGAACGGGCCAAACCCAAACATGGCTACAAACAAAATAGCAATGATGATCTCTTGCAACGATCGAGACACCGCAATGATGGCTCGGCAAATCCGATAAACAAATGGTGGCACCAAGTTTCGGGCTGCACCAATACCAATGGGAATGGAAATCAGAACGCCTGCCACGGTTGACGTCAACGCCATAGTCAGACTTTCAATCATACCCGTCTTGATATCTGACCACCGAGTGGTGAAATCG
>JAHDEP010000365.1:1124-1878 GCA_020628775.1 Rhizobiaceae bacterium
CCGCTGATGAGTTGCCCGGCGATGAACTCACGCCACGCTCTCGTCTTCAGCTGATTCAGCATCCTCTGCACGATCACCTTCTATGGCAGTCCAATCTTCTTCACCATAAATTCGCGTTAAAACGCTGTCGTCTAACTCTGAAGGTAATCCGTCAAACACCACTTTACCGTCCTGCAAACCAATCAGGCGCTGTGTGAACTGTCGCGCTAGCACCACATCATGAATATTGATGATGGCGGGTAAATTGCGCTCTTGGCAGATGCCAACGATCAGGCGCATGATAGAACGCGACGTTTTGGGATCCAGCGAAGCGGTGGGTTCATCAACCAACAATAATTCAGGGTTCTGTTCAAGTGCCCTTGCGATGCCAACACGTTGCCGCTGACCACCGGACAACGCATCCGCACGTTTATTTGCGTGCTGAATTAAACCCACTCTATCCAGCAAAGCGTAAGCCTGCTGCACATCTTCTGCAGGAAATTTGCGCAGAAAACTTCGCCAAAAAGACACATAGCCCAAACGACCTGACAGCACGTTTTCCATAACCGTAAGCCGTTCTACTAACGCGTACTCCTGGAAAATCATACCGATGCGGCGTCGCATCTCACCCAATTGTTTTCTTGATAATCCGGTTATGGCCTGATTGTTCAGGTGGACTGAACCACTGGTGGGTTCAACAAGCCGGTTTACACAGCGAATAAGCGTGGATTTACCCGCCCCCGAGGGGCCGATCAGGCCAACGACCTGACCGGCT
>JAHDEP010000086.1:0-4485 GCA_020628775.1 Rhizobiaceae bacterium
TTAGGCGCACATTTGGCGTTTTTCCAAAAGTAGCTTTAGTTCAATGCTTTTGCTGTTTGATCTGACGAATTGTCGGAATAACGCAGATTAATACTTTCATTGTTCATGTGTTTTGAACGGCGCTGATCGCGTTCGGCTTCGCGTTTTAGCAATGCTGGTGCATCAACCGATGAAAGTTCTGTCTGATCATCACGGGCAATTTCATCATCTGCGATGAGTGATAAATAGCGCCCTGCGCACACGCGCAAAAAGGAAGTGAAATTCCCCAAATCATGATCAGCATCCATAGCTTCAAGATATAGCTTGGTGATCAATTGATTGGTTGTCATGTGATCGCGCGCTGCGATCTCTGACAGGATGGCCCAAAAGAAGTTTTCCATTCTGATTGAGGTCGCAACGCCATCAATACGCAAAGATTTCGTTCGCGATACCCATTTATCACCTTCAGAACCAATGAATAACTCACACATTTTCGGGCCTCCCTTTTTTAGCGCTTGAAAGCTACAGCAAAGCCATAAATTGCTTCATCCAAGCAGGATGCGCGGGCCATGCGGGCGCTGTCACCAAGTTACCATCGGTGACAGCATCTGTCACTTCGATCTCAGCAAATTTGCCGCCCACGGCCTCTACTTCAGGCGCGCAAGCAGGATATGCGGAGCAATTTTTACCCGACAACACCCCAGCGGCGGCTAAAAGCTGTGCGCCATGGCAAATGGCAGCAACTGGTTTGTTCTCATCAAAGAAATGGCGCACCATTGCCAGCACCTCTTCGTTTAAGCGCAGATATTCGGGTGCGCGGCCACCTGGAATGACCAAAGCATCATATGCAGTTACATCAACATCGCTAAAGCTCGCGTTTAATGCAAAGTTATGACCGGGCTTTTCTGTGTAGGTTTGATCGCCTTCAAAGTCGTGAATTGCGGTTTTCACACTGTCACCAGCACTTTTGCCCGGGCAAACCGCGTCTACATTGTGATCACATGCCAACAGGGTCTGAAACGGCACCATTGTTTCATAGTCTTCTGTGAAATCACCCGTAATCATTAAAATCTTCGCCATGCTTAATCCTCCTTTTGCACGATATGTAAGGAGAATGTGACATAAAGGGAGCGATCACGGGTGTTATGTGAATACTACATTTTTAAAACCGATTGATGAGTTATTCGTCCAACTCGCGCATTAATCTGCGCATCCATTCGATCTCTGTGCCGATATTGCTGGTTGCAAGACCTTCAATTGCAGCATGGCGAACGTCATCTGGTTTGTTTTGTGATAATTTCCAGGTGCCTGACATATCTGGTTTTGTTTCACCGTCTTTTTCAATCTTGGCTATCGTCAATTTAACCGGCACAATTTGCCGTGTCATCTTGTCAAAAACCTCTGGCGTCATCTTATCAATCGTCCAAGGTTTTTTCGGTTCTAATCGCGCTTCTGTCACAGCTGATAATCGTTCCAACACGCCACGGATTTCCTCCTGCGGTAAACGCTCTAAACGCCCCCTAATATGAACCGCAACATAATTCCAAGTTGGCACCTGATCGGGCACGCCATACCAGTCTGGCGAGATATAAGCATCAGGCCCCTGAACGGTAAAAACCACGTCTTTTGGCGTATCCAAATGACGGAGAATCGGGTTCGATCGAACCAAATGCATTTCTAAGAATTCACAACTTTCATCTAGTAAAAATGGCACATGGGAGACTAAAATGCCTTCAGAATGGGCAAAAATCAGAGATCCGAATACTTTTTCTATCAATAGCTGATACTTTTTTTCTATTTCAATATTCCTGAAATTTCGATTTGGGTGCATTATATTTCCAATTCTTCGCTATTTTTAACATATTCAGCATTTTGATTATGTAAGCCATCACTTATACTAAGTTTTTGTAATATTTAATGTTTTTTACTTCAGCTAATTTTCGTCTATTTTATACTCATTCTGATTTATTAGAAAATTATTCCAACGCATAAATACGCCCCTACAAATAGGCCCTTGAAACTTGGATTTGCTGTTAAGTTATCATCAATAAAGCTTAAATAATCTAGATCAAAGTTTAGGCATTTTATCGACAATTGTCGCTACCGCTCGATTGATAGAGCCGCGTTTGCCATGTCCAACATCTTCATCGCAAATAATACGAATTCGCTATTCGTCGGGGATATTTTTATCATGCGTCTTTCTCATCAATTACTTCTAGCTATGTCGCTTACAACTGTCGTTGCAATTGGCGCGACCAGTTATACCGGAATTAAAGTAGCTTCGGGCAGCTTAGAAGAAGCAAACAATGAAAAACTCTCCGCAATTGCTGACGGTCGCCGCAATCAGCTGGAAACATTTTTCATGGGCGTTGACGATAATCTGAGCTCTTTGGCAAACAATGACAGCATGCTGGCAGCGCTCAATATGTTTAAGATGGGCATTGAGCAAGTAAAAGCAGAAGATCCTGCAGGCGCGATCAAGGGACTTTATAATTTTAAAGGTGAGCAGCAAGATCTCTTTAAGTATTATAAAGAGACCGGATTGACGGGCTACAGCACGCAATTGAAGAAATTTGGTCCTCTTTTGAAGCAATTTACCGCGGATAACTCGCTTGGCGATCTATATTTGGTCAATAAAAACGGCGTTGTGGTTTATTCCTCTGTTGCTAATGCAGAGCTTTCGACAAGTCTGATTGACGGACCATTTGCCCAGACAAGCCTTGGCACATTATATGGCAATCTTGTCAAAGATTCAGAAGCAAAGGCTGCAGCAGCAGCAGCCGCAAAAGAAACAACTGAAAGCGGCACCGGGCAAATCCAAGAGCAATCCGGTATTGATATGAACAAATCTGTTCAACTTCAGGATTTTGCACCCTATTCAGTTCAAAATGGCAAGCCGGTCGCATTTGTCGGTATTCCTGTGACAGATGCTGATCATTTCTTCTATGGCGCGATCATTGCGCAGCTATCTGAAGAGCGCATTGCACAAATTCTCAATAATGGCACCGGGCTTGGTAAAACAGGCGAGACAATTTTGCTTCGTAATGATGGATTGCTTTTATCAGATTCTCTTAAGACAGAAGTCGTTGATCCTTTGGTGACACAAATTGATCTCTCAGGCGTAGGCGCCATTCAGGGACGCGACATTGTTCCGACAATTCTCCATGGCTATCGTGACATGGAAACCATGGCCGCAATTGCGAAAGTCTCATATGGATCAGCACCTTGGCAGGTTGCAGCGATCATCGATCATAATGAAGCGCTTGAAGGTGCAACAACCATGCGCAACTGGATTTTATCGGTTGCTCTGTTTGCCCTATTAGCTGCTCTTGGCTTTGCATTCTGGTTCGCACGTAGCCTTACTCGCCCGATCAATGCTGCTATTGATAACATGCATGAGCTGTCTAATGGCAATACAGACTTCGAACTTCGCGGTGAAAATCGTAAAGACGAAGTTGGTGATATCGTTCGCTCTATCGAACATTTCCGCAAGTCAGAAATTGATAAATTGCGTATGGAAGAAGAGTCTGTTGCAAACCGTGATCGCAGCGAGAAAGAACGCCTAGCAAATGAAAGCGAAAAACAACGTCAGGCCGAGGAAGTGTCGCTGACAGTTGAAGAACTCGCCAAAGGCTTGGAAGTTCTTGCCAGCGGTGATTTGGTTACAACACTTGATAACCCATTCATGGAAGGCATGGAGCCTGTTCGTCAGAACTTTAACAGCTCTGTCGCCAAGCTTCGCGAAACACTATCTGGTATTAGCAACACAGCCGGTTTGATCCGCGACGATTCAAACGAGATCTCTTCAGCGACTGACGATCTATCTCGCCGCACTGAATCTCAAGCCGCGGCACTAGAAGAAGCTGCTGCTGCGTTGACTGAGTTGACTGAAAATGTACGCTCAGCTTCAGAACAAGCGGCAGAAGCTGCAAGCCTCGCTCAGAGCGCAAAAACAGATACCGATCAATCAAGTGAAGTGGTTTCTAACGCAATGTCTGCAATGTCACGCATTGAAACAGCATCTAGTGATATTAGCGGTATTATCAACGTGATTGACGAGATTGCATTCCAAACCAACCTTCTTGCACTTAACGCAGGTGTGGAAGCGGCACGTGCCGGTGAAGCTGGTAAAGGTTTTGCGGTTGTTGCGCAGGAAGTTCGTGAACTTGCAGGCCGCTCAGCAGAAGCTGCTAAGGAAATCAAAAGCTTGATCAACACATCTAATACTGAGGTTGGTGAAGGCGTGAAACTGGTGAAGAAAACCGGTGAAGTGTTGGAAAAAATCTCTGGCCAGGTGGCAACAATTGAAGAGCGCATTGCAGCTGTTGCCACCGGTGCAAGTGAGCAGCTTGGTGGTATTGAAACCGTCAATTCAACAGTGAATGAGATGGATCAGCGTATTCAGCAAAATGCTGCAATGGCTGAAGAAACAACCGCTGCAACAACACGCTTGGTTGATGAGATTAATCAACTAACACAAATGGTTCAGTCATTCCGCATCAGCGA
>JAHDEP010000086.1:4585-8412 GCA_020628775.1 Rhizobiaceae bacterium
CCAAAGGCAAAACCTGAAGCGCAAGCGGATCAGCTAAAGAACATGGCAACAGCGATGAAAACAACATCTCAAGCCAAACCAGCTGCTGCAACACAAGAGTGGCAAGACAATGATGCATCCTGGGATGAGTTCTAAAATCAACAAAATTGATCCGGTTTTTCAACCCTTAAACCGGATTAAACAATACCCGCCAGTTCCTCTACCTGGCGGGTTTTTTTACGAGGATAGCTTAAGCATTCAGCATTTATTAAGGCTGTTTTACAATGCCAAGGATGCATAGAGATTTGTTAAACCGCCTTAAACAAATAGCGTTCAAAATGAGCCTTTGAGATCATCAACGAGTTTGCGATACGACATGCGTTTGTCAGCTAAAATCATATTCACTGTCACAGGGTGCTCTGTTTTTACAGCGATCGTAACTGGTTATGCGGCGATCTATATGGTCAATAACGTTGCAGAAAACACGGCCTTGTGGATTGCAGGTGTCGCCGCACTTGCACTGCTTGCAGTGCTCAATTTTGCGATACTTGCTGCTCGACTATCCTCGCGAAGAGTTCAAATTGCTCAATTGCAAGTTCAGGAACTTGCGCTGGGTAATACGCAATTTGTAGTTCGCACTGATAAGCAAAATGATGAGCTATCTGAATTATCTCGTTCAATTGAAGCATTGCGCCTTAAAACAGCTGAGCAAAATCGCCCGATTTCAGATACTGATGATGAATTGAAAGCACTAAATATCAAAACAGCCAACGAAACCGATGTTTCAATGACTTCGCCAGATATTCAGGCCAATAGCTTGAAAAATACTGCCGAGATCATGCGATTTGCGGCTTTACCCACCTACCAAAAAGATGGTGGTGATTGGGATGATGTTTAAATAAAAGAACCCGCCACCGAATGGTCTTCGATGACGGGTCTCATGCCCACGACATAATAAAATGTCGCCCCCGGCATTTATTCGCATATGACGAATAGTCTCCTAATTTCATATAACTAAATAAGGCGAGCTGCAAGGTTTATGACATTTTGATGTCAGCAAAAGGTCATCGGCTATACGCGTCTGACCATTAAGCGGCCTGAATCGATGTAATTTTGAAAGCCGAATTTACGATAAAGATCATGCGCATTATCGGTCCCAAGCATAAAACTTGGAACTTGCTCTAGTTCCTTGTGACTTAGAATTTCATGCATCAGTTTCTTGGCAATCCCGTGACCGCGAAAGCCATCAAAAACAAATAAATCAAATATATAGGCAAAAAACGCCTTATCAGTCACAACCCTCGCAAAGCCGATTTGCCGATTGTGATGTGGTCCATGGCTGGGATCATGCAAGCGCGCGATAAAACACAATGAATTCTCAAACGAGGTTCGAATTGAATAAGGAGAGCGCCCTGCACCCCAATAAGTGCTTTGCAAAAAGGTACATACACGCTCAAACTCAATATGGCGTTTATCGGTGGTGATCTCGATGCCGTATGATTCTTTCATGGTAAGATGTTAGCGCCGAATGACAAAAATGCGAGTGAAATTTTAATTGCCAGATTTGGATGCAAAAATCTTCTGACGGTGAAGAAAACATACCCAAGCATTGCCTCTCCCCTTGCCATATCTGAAGTTACGTAAGATAAGCAGGCCATGGCACCAAAATCACATAAGCGCGATCACAAAAACTCGGTAAAAACCGCGAAAAACAAACCTTGGAAGAAGAAGATCCCCAAGGAACGTGACCAGACGCCGTCCAATTTGATTGAATTTGATTACCAGCCACCCGCTGAGATGCCGCAAACCATTTATTCAGATGATCAATTGGTGGTGTTTAGTAAGCCAAGCGGCCTGTTATCTGTTCCGGGCACAAGACCGGGCCGCCAAGATAGCTTAGTGAGCCGTGCTCAGACACTGTTTCCGACAGCGCGCATTGTCCATCGGCTTGATATGGACACATCAGGGTTGATTGTTATGGCGCTTAACGCTGAGGCGCACCGGAACTTATCGATGCAATTTGAAGCGCGAAATATCGGAAAACTATATCATGCCCTTGTTGCTGGACACCCGAAAGAGACCAAAGGTGTTGTGGAATTGCCTTTATTCGTTGATTGGCCAAATAGACCAAAGCAAATGGTTGATTTTGAAAACGGAAAGCCTGCAAAAACTGAATATGAAGTGGTTGAGACATATCAACGTGAGGATGGTTTTAAATCTGCACGTGTAGCACTTCACCCGATAACAGGGCGCTCCCACCAGTTACGTGTGCATATGCTTGAAATTGGTCACGTCATACTCGGCGATGTTTTTTATGCGACAGATCAAGCGCTTAGCGCTTCACCACGTCTATGTTTGCATGCATCGGAGCTCAGTTTTGACCATCCGACCAGCCATGAACGCATGAATTTTGCTCAAAATGCCGATTTTTAAAGAAAGCCGTTTTTTATACATTAGCGATAGCAAAATTCTAACTTTGTGAAGTTTTCAGCCCGTTTTTTCAGTTCTACTATTTATTTTCAGCGTTTTTATTTCATTGTTAAGAGCAATTCTGCCCTCGCTGCTTGACAAGACGCGCTATTACTTCTTCTATACCTATACTGGTACTTTTCCCTAGATGGACGAAAGACGAGCATATTTATGGAACAAATATCACGAGATGAAATCATGGATTCTCTTGATCGGGTTTTAGCGTCCGAGGGATTTGCTTCGTCTCCAAATTTAAAAAAGTTCCTAAGTTATATCATCGAACAGAAACTGGACGGCAATGAAGCAGGTTTAAAAGCCTATTCAATCGCCATTGATGCTTTTGGGCGATCCGAGGATTTTGATTCTCAAATTGATCCTATTGTGCGCGTACAAGCTGGCCGTTTGCGCAAAGAATTAGAAACCTATTACCAAGGTGCTGGCGCAAATGACCCTGTGCGGATTGATGTACCGCGGGGCAGCTATCGTCCTGAATTTACTTATCAAAACACATCGCTTGGCGAGAACTCCAACGCACCTAGCGACGCTTTGCCGCCGCCCCCAGTTGCAACAAATGACGAGAGTAAGACAGGTCGAATTGCTCTAACCGCAATGATCTTTGCGATCATTATTGTGCTTGCCGGCGGCATTTTACGGCATCAATTCTTTAACGACGATCCGCAGGATGGGGCTTCACCAGAAACAATCGCAAATTCAGCTGATACAATTAGCGTGATTATCCATGGCGGATTGGATTCCCAAGAAAGCGTTGACCAAAATGATCTGCAATTTGCACAGGAGTTTCGACAGGCACTATCGAGAAATGCCTCGCTTACGGTGATGTATACCGAAGGACATGACACCAGAACGACAACTGACTTTATCATCGAGCAGAGCTTTTTAGGCACCCAAACCAATAGATTAATCTCGTTGGAACTCGTCAACGGCCGAACAAATGAACTCGTATGGGGCAATACCTATGCCCGTGATGATAACCCAGATCTTTTGGCGCAAACTATTCGCGATGTGAACAGCCAGCTGTTTGGTGCTTCAGTACGGGCCCTAGAGGGGCGCGATCCAAGACGCTTATCCGCGGCTCAGCTCTTTGTGTTGGCAACTTGGGTGCCCGGCCCTGCGAAAAGCACATTAGAATGGGAAAAAGAACGGGTTACGCTGGCTCGCCTTGCTATTCGAAAAGACCCAAATTTTGGCCCGGCATATTCTGTGCTTGCGGACAAGCTTGCCTATCTTGCTGCGGTTGATGGGCCATCAGACACGCAAGAAGCCTTAGATGAAGCGGCAGCCAGCGCGCGTACTGCTATTCAACTTGATGCGAGTGATCCCAACACTGTGTTCAACGTTGCGCAATATAACTGGCATGG
>JAHDEP010000086.1:8512-11786 GCA_020628775.1 Rhizobiaceae bacterium
GCTGCGATTTTGAATTTATTGGGCGAGAGTGACCAAGCCGCAGAAGCAATATTGCAGCAACGAACAAATTGGCCAAATCTCAGCCCGGATCATTTTGCAAACGTCACCTATCCGCGCATTTGCCGCGATGTCGATAATCCAGACAAAGAAATCCTCCTAGATATCTATCGCAAACTAGCGGAAGACATGAAGGGACTGGTATAGTTCCAAGATAACAAGCGTTTGTAAGCTTCCTGATCAGAATTATCAGGTGCGTGACCCTAGCCTTTTCTTCAAGACTCAAATAAATTGCCCTTCCCGAGAACAATCCGTAAATTTTGAGAGCTATTTTATGACTTATACACCCGCCGCTGATCGCTATGAAAAAATGACCTATCGCAAATGCGGAAATTCAGGTTTGCAATTGCCGGCTATTTCATTGGGTCTTTGGCATAACTTTGGTGGTGATACGCCTCACGATACGAAAGTTGATATTTGCCGCACAGCATTTGACAATGGCATTACGCATTTTGATTTGGCCAACAATTATGGCCCACCTGCTGGTAGTGCAGAAGAAGCCTTTGGCGAGATTTTAAAGACAGATTTCCGCGGTTATCGCGATGAGCTGATCATTTCATCAAAAGCTGGCTATAAAATGTATGATGGCCCTTATGGTGAGTGGGGAAGCCGCAAGTATTTGATGGCATCATGTGATGCAAGTTTGAAGCGCATGGGCCTTGACTATGTAGATATTTTCTACTCTCACCGCTTTGATCCAAACACACCTTTGGAAGAGACAATGGGCGCGCTTGATCAAATTGTTCGCTCAGGCAAAGCGCTCTATGCAGGCATTTCATCTTACAACTCTGAGCGCACACGCCAAGCTGTCAAAATTTTAGAAGATATGGGCACACCAATGCTCATTCACCAGCCAAGCTACAACATGCTTAATCGCTGGGTTGAGAAAGACGGTTTGAAAGATACCTTAAAGGATCTTGGCGTTGGCTCCATTGCATTTACCCCGCTAGCACAAGGCATGCTGACCAACAAATACCTAAATGGTATCCCTGAAGGGTCGCGCGCAACACAAGGTAAATCTTTGCTTGATGGCTTTATCAACGAGCGCTCAATTGGCTCGATTAAAAAGCTCAATGAAGTGGCTGAGAGCCGCGGACAGACACTTGCGCAAATGGCTATTGCCTGGGTCTTGCGTGAAGGCGGTATCACAACTGCATTGATCGGTGCTTCAAAAGCCTCTCAAGTGATCGATTGCTGCGGCTCGATTAAAAACCTTGATTTCTCTGCAGAAGAGTTGGCGCTGATTGATGAATATTCTTCAGAGGAAGATATCAACCTTTGGGCACGCTCAAGCAGCGAGTAATTTCTGGGATCAATTTAGATAACAATTATGGAGCTGCGCTTGTTCGATCAGGCGCAGCTTTTTTTTCGCAGATCAACGACCAGAAAAACCAAACTGCTTTGAGACACGTAACAAGCTTTGAAATTTTAAAAAGCGATATGTGTATGAATAAACGTTCTTTTCCCGATGATTGGCCTGAAGGCACAGCAGCGAAATCTAAGCGCAACAGTAGCGATTTGAACCTGCAGACTGACACCGATATAACTGAAAGCGAGATTATAGAGCTTGCTTGGTGCGATGAGACGACATTTGATAGCATCCAATCGCAAACAGGTAGATCAGAGCAAGAGGTTATCAAACTCATGCGGTCTCGTTTAAAACCCAGCAGCTTTAAATTATGGCGCAAACGCGTATCTGGTCGCCCTGCAAAACATGCGGCAAGATCCAACCAACGGCTAAAAAAGATATCTTAGTATCTGATAAACTAGGCCCCTGCTCTTAAACTAGCTCCCAAATTCGCGCCTAATTGAGCGCCCAAGCGCTCGCGATATCGAACAGGTGGAACGCCCATGGTTTTACGAAACTCTCTGCGGAAAGTTTCAGCAGATCCAAACCCGCACACACTCCACACTTCGCTGAGCGGGACATGACCGCTTTCAAGTAGTTCCGCAGCCCGGGCAACACGTTCGTTCTTGAGCCATTTTAGCGGCGTTGTCCCCGCCTCGTCTGAAAATTTCCGCGCTAAAGTGCGCACGCTCGTTGCCGCTTCATCTGCCATGCGTTCGATCGGCCAAGGCTCATTAAGCGATAATCGAATAGCATCTTGCAATGCTGCCAATCCCGAACCAATGCGCGCATTAGGTTCTGGTCTGGGAACAAATTGACGTTGCCCACCATCGCGTTGTGCAGGTAAAACAAGACGCCGCGCGACAGTTGCTGCTGCCTTAGCACCAAAGTCTTTGCGAATGATATGAAGTCCAAGATCCAGCCCGGCAGCAGACCCTGCTGATGTGAAAACACGATCTTCTTCGACAAATAAAACATCTGGATCAACTGTAATCTCAGGGTAATTTTGTGCCAGCAAATCGGTATAACGCCAATGCGTTGTCGCTGTTCCCCCGTTTAGCAAGCCAGAGGCTGCCAAGACAAAAACGCCTGAACAAATAGATGCAATGCGCGCACCGTTTTCATGAGCGATGCGCAACGCTTCGCACAGTTCCTCAGGCACTGGTTCACCTGCCCCTCTCCAACCTGGAATTAAAACCAAACTAGCTTGTTTTATCAGGTCCAAATCGTATTCCGCTTCGATTGTTATCCCGCCTGCGGCACGAATTGGTCCTTTGTCCGCTTTAACCGTTGCAAAGCGATACCATTGATCAAATTCAGGACGTGGTAATGCGAACAGTTCCACCGCAATGCCAAATTCAAAGGTGCAAAGACCATCATAGGCAATCACGCAAACCAAGGGAGATTTTTCATCGATTTTTGTCGTATTGGTCATATTATCCATATTGGCAGAATCCGACTGCATATTGTCATATCTGCCAGTATCGCAGATTTTCTCAACATGGCAAGTATGTCTCACAACTTAAAAACGGAGATCATCATCATGCCATCACATACAAGTTTAATTGACGCAGTTCAGACCTATTTCGATGCTCTTTACGAATGCAATATCGAAAAGCTAAATTCAGTATTCCACGAAACATCCAGCTTGTTTGATGTCGATAATGGTAAAGTTTTTGTCGAACCGATTGATAGCTTTAGCAATGATGTTTCAACGCGCACATCGCCGCAAAGCAAAGGCCAGGAACGTGAAGACGAGATCCTGATGATCGATTATCTTTCCTCACATTGCGCAACAGTGAAAATCAGACTGCGCGCGCATCAAAGCATCTTCGTTGACCATTTAGGCTTTGTTTATGGCGAAGAAGG
>JAHDEP010000087.1 GCA_020628775.1 Rhizobiaceae bacterium
GGTTGGAACGGGATGTTCCAAACCGATCCGAATTTTGCTCGAACTTATTCGATCGATGGCTATGATGCTCTACGTCAGACGTCAGAGGCCTACATTACAGGCTTGGGTACGACGAGTTACTTTGACGCCCATGTATTTAAATTCGACATACAGGATGACGTTGTAGGCAGCACAGCTGAAGATCAACAAGCTATTGTTTATCCTGTCGTTGATTACCACCGCATCTTTAACGATGGTGTAACAGGTGGCGATCTCAAATTTACCTTCAATTCCCAACATCTGTCTCGAGAACTCGATCAAATAGTTTCCGGAAGAACGACAGGTCTTGATGGCAATAATGGACGCATCACAGCTGAACTTGAGTGGAAAAAACAGTTTGTTACTGATTTTGGTCTAGTTTTAACACCGATCCTTGCAGCGCGCGGCGATTATCATCACTTTGATGTCGATACAGCGCCAGCGGGCCTTACAAGTGGTTCAAACGCTTCACGCGGTACAATCACTGCGGGTCTCGAAGCTAAGTACCCATTATTGGTAACAGCAGGATCTTCAACTCATGTTATTGAGCCGATTGTTCAAGTCTTTGCTCGAAATGATGAGAAACTTTCAGGCGGACTTCCAAATGAGGACGCACAAAGCTTTGTCTTTGATGCTTCGAACCTATTTGAGCGTGATAAATTCTCAGGGTTTGACCGTATTGAAGGCGGCACGCGCGCCAATGTAGGTTTCCGTTACACAGGATCTTACTCCAACGGATTTACAACACATGCGGTCTTTGGTCAGTCATTCCACTTGGGTGGTCAGAACTCATTTGCGCAAACTGATTTAACAGGTGCAGGTGCAGATTCTGGATTAGAAACAGATCGTAGTGATTTCGTTGGTGCCTTTACTGTGGATAGCGGCAAAGGGCTTTCAATCACTGCAGGTGCTCGCTTTGACAAAGATGACTTTAACATCGAACGTTCAACTTTGGCAGCAAACTATTCCGATACAAATCTATCAGCCACATTGTCTCATACACGTATTGCGGCTCAAACTGGCTATGGATCAACATCAGATCGTGAAGAAATTAATGCGAGTGCATCGCTTAAATTTGCAGATGATTGGCGCGTGTTTGGCGGCACGACCTACGACATTGATAACAAGAACTTCACAACATCAAGCGCTGGTTTAGCTTATGAAAATGAGTGTTTCATCATCACTGGCGTTTATAACCACAAACATTCCGTTGGTTCCGCAGAAGCTGAATGGGATGCAGGACTACGTATAAGTTTCCGCACATTGGGCACGCTTAATGTTGGAGACACGGCAGTTGGCCGGGAGTTTTAAAGTTGGTAAAACCTCTGTCATAATTTAACCCGATAAATGGGTAGGATAGGCAGGGTTTATATTTTAGGGGCAAGCTTTAGAGGAGCCAACCATGGCGGTATTTACGGCATCAAGAACAAAAAAGGCGATCGCGTCGTGTGCGATGGCGCTTGCGTTAACGCTGGGTACAGGGATCTATGCGCCGAACGATGTTCAGGCAGCAAGTGAGATTAAGATCGTAGTCAATAAGCAAGCGATCACCAGCACAGATTTAAAACGACGCACAGCATTGCTACGTCTACAAAGACAATCTGGCAAACTCTCAACAAAAGCACGGGAACAGCTGATCGAAGAGGCGTTGATACGCCAAGAGCTCTCCAGTCGCCGCGCATTGCCAAGTCAGGCAGAAGTTGATCGAGCTTTCGCAAACTTTGCATCTGGCAATGGAATGTCATCAAAACGTATGGCGTCTATCCTTAGTCAAGCTGGTGTTGGTTCAAAACACTTTAAAGAGTTCATCCGCCTTCAAATTGGCTGGCCTCGTATGGTTTCGGCAAGATATGGAAGTTCAGGCAAATTGAGCACGCAGGATCTAGTCTCAAAAATGCTCGAGCGTGGTGACGATAAGCCAACAACAACGGAATATATTCTTCAGCAAGTTATTTTCGTGGTGCCTTCATCTAAACGCAGCAAATCAGCTTTGAACCGTCGTAATACTGAAGCGAAACGCTTTAGATCAAATATCGATAGCTGCGAAACAACCAAGCAAAAAGCTGTTGGTTTGAGAGATGTCACCGTGCGAAATCTTGGCCGCTTTTTAAAACCAGAATTACCGAGAGATTGGAGCCCGTTGGTTTCAAAAACTGCTGTGAACAAACCAACGGGCACGCGTTTTACTGAAAAAGGCGTCGAGTTCTTGGTCATCTGTAAGTCACGAAACGTATCAGATGATAAAGCTGCTGAAATGGTGTTCCGTTTGGAGCAGGAACAATCAGGTGAGGCAAGTGCGAATTCAAAGAAGTATTTGGATGAATTGCGACGTCGCGCAGTGATTGCCAATCGCTAAGCAACATCAATACTAAGGAATAAAATTATGCGTTCTGCGCCAATTGGCCTGACAATGGGTGACCCGTCAGGCATCGGTCTCGATCTGAGTTTAAAGGCATGGAGCAGACGCAAGGAGCTTGATCTTCCAACTTTCGTCTATATCGGTGACATTGACGCAATAAATGCGCGTGCGTCGCTTCTGGGGTTAGATGTCAACGTTAAAGAAACAAGCTTAGATGAAGCAGCTGATCGTTTTGATCAGTTGATCCCAGCTATTCATATCAAAGCGCCAAGTGATGTGAACCCAGGCCAACCAAATTCGGCGAATGCACCTGCCATTATTGGCGCAATTGATCAAGCGGTCCAACTTGCTAAATCAGATCAGATTTCAGCTGTTGTTACCAATCCAATTGCAAAATCTGTGCTCTATGCGGCGGGATTTAAACATCCTGGCCATACTGAATATTTAGCGAGCCTTTCAAAGGACGCGCAGGGAAACGAGCCGTTACCGGTGATGATGCTTGCAGGCCCGCAGCTCCGCACAGTTCCTGTGACAATTCACATTCCGCTCATGTCGATCATGGAATATTTAACGACCGAATTAATCGTGAAAACCTGTCAAATTACAGCGCAGGACTTATCGCAACGTTATGGAATTAAAAATCCGCGTTTAGCGATTTCAGGTCTGAACCCACATGCGGGTGAAGATGGCGCGCTTGGTCATGAAGATGCAAAATATATTGCACCTGCCATTGTTCAATTACAGGCAATGGGAATTGATGTAACCGGCCCCCTACCCGCTGATACCATGTTCCATGAAGACGCTCGATGCAATTTTGATGTCGCGATATGCATGTATCATGATCAAGCGCTCATCCCAGCAAAAGCGTTGGGTTTTCACGATGCAGTAAACGTCACATTAGGATTGCCATTTATTCGCACCTCTCCTGATCATGGCACGGCATTTTCTATTGCAGGTCAAAACATTGCACGCGAGGACAGTCTTATTGCTGCGATCAAAATGGCCGGCGAGATGGTGCAATTTAACGCACAAGAAGAAAACTGATATGGCGACGATTGATGGTTTACCACCCTTAAGAGAGATCATTGAAACTTATGATCTTGCGGCAAAAAAAGCACTTGGTCAGAACTTTCTGCTTGATCTAAATCTGACCCAAAAGATTGCGCGTGATGCTGGAGATCTATCCAACAGCAATGTGGTAGAAATTGGTCCCGGACCAGGCGGCCTAACGCGTGCGATCCTTTCGCTAGATTGTAAAAAGCTGACATCAATTGAGCGAGATGCACGCTGCTTGCCTGCGCTTGAAGAGATTTCTCAATATCATCAGGGACGATTAAACGTTATTGAAGCGGATGCGCTTACCATTGATCTTGCACAATTTGCGCAAGATGAGTCGATAAAAATTATCGCTAATCTGCCCTATAATATCGGCACACAATTGCTGACAAATTGGCTGACAACGTCCGTTGATAATCCGTTCTGGTCGACAATGACATTGATGTTTCAAAAGGAGGTTGGCCAACGTATCGTCGCGCGTGTCGGTGACAAACATTATGGCCGGTTGGGTGTATTATGCGGCTGGATGACCCATGCAAGCATCTCTTTTGATGTTAACAAAGAAGCGTTTAGCCCACCACCAAAAGTCACCTCATCAATTGTGCATTTGGAACCAAAGCAAAACCGCATTCCTTGTGATCTGAAAAAGCTTGAACGCGTGACGCAGAGTGCCTTTGGCCAACGGCGAAAAATGCTCCGCCAAAGCTTAAAGCCTTTAGGTGGCGAGGCTTTACTAGAGAAAGTTGGTATCGATCCAACCCGGCGTGCTGAAACATTGGAAATCGAAGAGTTTTGCGCGCTAGCAAACGCGATTTAAAACTTACGAACTCTGTGACAAACTTTCGATAAATTCGAACAACCCCGGTCGGCGATCACGTCTTAATCGCTCTGCATCGACAATGCTTTTCACAGATGAAAACGCCACGTTGAGATCCTCATTAACGACCACATAATCATATTCACCCCAATGGGACATTTCTTCCGCAGCATTGGCCAAACGCTTTTCAATCACTTCGGCGGTATCTTCCGCTCGACGATTTAAGCGCGAACGCAATTCTTCAAATGAAGGTGGCAGTATGAATATTGATACAACATCCGCAGACATTTTTTCCTGCAGCTGAAGCGCGCCCTGCCAATCGATATCAAAGAGCATATCGCGTCCGTCGGCCAATGATTGTTCCGCGGCTTCCCTCGGTGTGCCATAATAATTGCCATGAACTTCAGCCCATTCCAACAAGCCATCGCTATCTCTTAAGCGAATAAACTCCGTCTCAGAAACAAAGTGATAGTGCACGCCTGCGATCTCGCTATCACGGCGCGGTCTCGTCGTCACACTCACTGACAAGCTCAAGCCTTTGTCTCTATCAAGCAAATTGCGAGCAATTGTCGATTTACCCGCGCCCGATGGAGAAGAAAGCACGAGCATGAGCCCGCGTCGCTGAATGGATTGAGAAGTTGAAGTTTCACTCATCGTTGTTATTCCACATTTTGGATTTGTTCTCGGAACTGATCAACGAGAACCTTTAGTTCAAGCCCAATCGCCGTTACTGCCGCCGCATTGGATTTTGAACAAATCGTGTTGCACTCACGATTAAACTCTTGCGCTAAAAAATCAAGACGGCGCCCTATTGGGCCTCCATCGCCAATAAGCGTATTGGCTGAAACTATATGCGCTAAAAGACGGTCAATTTCTTCTTGAAGATCTGCTTTGGTCGCTAAGATCGCAGCTTCCACATAAAGCCGTTCTTCATCAAAGTTCGAATTGCTATCAACAAGGTTTTGCACTTGTTGTTGCAATCTATCCTTTATCGCCTCCTGGCTTCGCGAAGGATCAGCAATAACCTTTTGCACCAGGTTTGAAATCTGTGACACTTGGCCAAGAAGTACATCCGCAAGCGCTTTTCCTTCAGCTTCTCGCGCTGTTACGAGCCCATTTAGCGCTGTTTCAAAACCCTGCTCAATTGCTGCTAGTAATTCATTTTGTTCTGTTTCAGAGCGTTCGACATGGCGTTCTTCAAGCACACCGCGGATACTTAAGATCCCATCTGTGCTTGGTTTATCAAACCCTTGTTCCTCAAGGTCCTTTGAAATTTTTAAAACGCTATCAAGTGCTGATTGATTGACAACTAGTTCTGTCGCCGCACCCTGCTCTTTTGCTGTGAGCGAGATCTGCAAATTACCACGCGTTAAAACTTCAGCGCATTTGCCGCGCATCTTTTGCTCAAGACCTTCAAACCCTGAAGGAATGCGCATGCGAATATCAAGACCCTTGCCATTAACCGCGCGCAACTCCCACATCCAGGCAACATTGCTACAAACTCCATCTGAGCTTGCATATCCGGTCATTGAGCAAACTGCCATGATATCCCCTTAGATTGTCACGCCCACCGCGCGTTTAATAAAACATGAGTTCTATTAGTTGGAAGAACTATTTGCTTCAGCAGCTTTTCTTCGTTCCGCCTCAATTTTACGCCACTGAGCAACATTTGCATTATGTTCTGCAAGAGTTTTTGCAAATGCATGACCACCTGTGCCATCAGCTACGAAGAACAAATCTTCCGTCCGCGATGGATTGATCACAGCTTCCATGGCTTGCAGGCCAGGATTTGCGATCGGCGTTGGTGGCAATCTATCAATTTGATAAGTGTTATACTCAGTCTTTTTATCCAGATCGCTTTGGTAGATCGGTCTGCCAGAAGGTTTGCCCTCGCCACCAAAGATACCGTAGATGATGGTCGGATCTGATTGCAGACGCATGCCTTTGTTCAAACGGTTGATAAATACCCCAGCAACAAGCGGACGTTCATCAGCCTGACCGGTTTCTTTCTCAACGATAGAAGCAAGGATCACCATCTCTTCTTTTGTTTCGATCGGAAGATCCGCAACACGACGCGCCCAGAGGCGATCAACAGCACGGGTTTGCGCGCTGATCATCTGATCAATGATTTCCTGACGTGTGGTGCCGCGTGAATATTTGTAGGTATTAGGCAACAGACTGCCTTCTGGTGGAAGCTCTTCTGGAAGATCCCCAGTTAGATCTTCGTCATTTCTCAAACGTTCAAAGATTTGGAAAACGGTCAAACCTTCGGGCGCTGTAAATGAGTAGAGAATGGATTTGCCAGATTGAAGCAACACCATGATATCGCGCATGGATGATCCAGCTTTAATCTCGTATTCGCCAGCCTTAAGGGAATCGCCGTTCAGTAGGACACCAGATGCATGTCTGAATATGCGGGAATCTGTAACAAGGCCCGCAGCTTCTAGATCATTGGCAATTGAAACCAAGCTCGCGCCATCGCGGACAACGAAACTCGTTGTCTGACGCAATGGGCCTTCGCGATCAAATAAGATCTTGCCAAGATAGAGTGCGCCACCAGCTGCCAATGTGACCAAGAACAGCGAAGTCATTAAAAAGTTTAAGAAAATGACTGTTTGTGATCGGGCACGTTTTGAACGAACACGCTGCGGAGGCTGCGGTGCTTTCTGTGGTTTGAGTGCTTGCGTCGGCGAGACCGGAATTATCGGTCGCTTGCTTTCGTTGTTGCTTTTATCTTCACTCAAATCGGGTCCAGCTCTATCTTCGGTTTACCAGAATTTCCTACAGCATTTATATCTATATTTTGTGGCAAAAACAGAGCAAAAAGAACAATAAATCTGATTTATTCATATCTTTTCAAGATCAAGGAAGCATTCGTGCCGCCGAACCCAAATGAGTTTGACAACGCCACATTGACTTCTCGTTTACGCGCAACTTTTGGTACTAAGTCGATCTTAGTCTCAACAGCTGGATTATCAAGGTTCAATGTAGGTGGAACGATGTTATCGCGAATAGCAAGGGCTGAGAAAATCGCTTCAACTGAACCTGCTGCACCCAATAAATGGCCAATTGCAGATTTTGTTGAAGACATTGAAACTTTATCAGCACTATCACCAACAAGGCGTTCAACTGCACCAAGTTCGATTGTATCTGCCATGGTCGAAGTGCCGTGAGCATTGATATAATCAAGCTCGCTTGCATCCATACCAGCGCGTTTTAGCGCCATCTTCATACAACGATATGCACCATCACCATCTTCTGAAGGCGCTGTGATATGGTAAGCATCGCCTGACAAACCATAACCAACAACCTCTGCAATGATGTTTGCGCCGCGGGCTTTAGCATGTTCAAGTTCTTCAAGCACCATGATGCCAGAACCTTCACCCATGACGAAACCATCACGATCAATATCATATGGGCGTGAAGCACTTTGCGGATCATCATTGTATTTTGTCGAAAGCGCCTTACAAGCCGCAAAACCAGCAATTGAGATACGGCATACAGGTGATTCAGCACCACCGGCGACCATCACATCCGCATCGCCTAAAGCGATCAATCGGCTTGCATCACCAATCGCGTGCGCACCTGTTGAACAGGCAGTCACAACAGAATGGTTAGGTCCTTTTAGGCCGTGGCGAATTGAAACTTGCCCAGCTGCCAAATTGATCAAGCGACCAGGAATAAAGAACGGTGAAATTCTGCGTGGTCCGCGCTCTTTAAGCGTTTCACCAGCATCAACAATGCCTTGCAAGCCGCCAATACCTGAACCGATCAACACGCCAGTTGCGCATCTTTCGTCTTCCGTTTTTGGCTCCCAGCCTGCATCTTTTAACGCAAGTGTTGAAGCTGCTAAAGCGTAGGTAATGAAAGGGTCGACTTTGCGCTGCTCTTTCGGCTCCATCCAATCATCGGCGATATAAGCGCCTTCAACACTTGGATCCGTTGGCAATTGGCAGGCAATTTGCGCTGCGATATCATCGACCTGAAAATCGGTGATGCGCTTAGCCGCATTTTGGCCTTCCAGCAATCTTTTCCATGAAATTTCACTACCGCTACCTAGCGGCGACACCATACCTGTTCCGGTAATAACAACACGTCTCATTGTTGATTGGCCCCTTGGTGGACTCTTTTCTGTTTCGGTGAAGAAAAGAGCGTAAAACGTTGAGCAATTGTTTGGCTATATGAGCAAACGCCAGATAGCAAAAAAAGGGCTGGCACTATACCAACCCTCTTTTGAATTTTAGATCGAATTAAGCTTGTGCTTTTTCGATGAATGAAACAGCGTCACCAACAGTCAAAATAGTGTCAGCTGCATCATCTGGAATTTCGATGCTGAATTCTTCTTCGAAAGCCATTACCAACTCGACTGTGTCGAGAGAATCTGCGCCTAGATCATCGATGAAGCTAGCGCCTGGAATTACTTTTTCAGCTTCTACACCTAGGTGCTCGACTACGATTTTACCTACGCGATCTTTAATATCACTCATGTCGGTTCATGACCTCTTTTTGTTTAATTTCATTTTTGGTAGCTTTATACCACCAACAAATCAAGTTTTCTCTGCTTCAATTTAGTTCAAAAACCGCAATGTTCAACACCTAACTTGTGTTTCTCAACAGGCTTGCAACTAATTTATGTCCCCATAAAACTTAAAAAGCAACGCCAACTAGCACTGTTTTGAGCGCGTGAAAACCCTAAAAATAAGCCGAACTGCAATTTTACAGGCCCCAAAACACTATTTATCAGTCATGTTCGCCGATCGATTGAAGAATGAAAGAAACGGATATCAACACATGGTTCCACACCATAGGATATTTATCAGGTGATTAAACAAGTCGATCCAAGTTCATGCCATTTAGTCTTCTAAATTGATTGGTAGTAAGGTGATGCATCTCTAGTATTTATCTCGGCATATGCTAGAGATCGAACATCTTTGAAAACGGCGACAATTGATCGAGGAGGCAAATATGAAAATATTTGTGATCATAGCATTACTGGGTTTTGGCGGATTTATCGCGCTCGCGTTTTTTGGCATTGGGACGGTCAAAGAAGAGGATGCTCAAGTTTTGCGCTCACAAGCCTTTAACACACTTTTCAAAGACAACATGGATGAAGGAAAGCAGGATTTTTTCTTTATCGGCACGCATTGCATGACAGTGGAAGCAGATCTTGATCTGCCTTTATATTTCACCGAGCACTACAATGAGCTTGCTGCCGCCCCGATTATGTTTTCAGTAGAAAACGGCATTCAAAGCCCTGAAGATCCTGCTTATAAAACGTTTCTCAGCCAGCTTTCTGCTGAATTTGAAACAAAGGCTGCAAACATCAACCAACAAATGAGCAACGAAACAGATGTCATGCAAGAAGCAATGGACAAAGTTGCGCAATATGTGAATGACGCCGAGTTCGGTCTTAGAAAGTGCATTGGCGATCGCTTGATAGAAGAACAATCTACTACCTCGACGACGATTAACTAGCTTAAGATCTTTTGCAGCAGGTGGTGCATACTCGCACGCAAATTTGCCAAATCCTCAATCGCAAGTATCTCCAATCCGATCAGACCTGCATATAAGACCTCAGCATTTGTGCGCGCTGAAGCATCATCAAAACCGGCTGCCTGAAACTGCTCGGTTAGATAATCAAGCCGCTGGGTATCAACGCGTTTGACCATCTCTCCCGCTTGTTGGCTAAACTTTCCCCATTCTCGAATAGCAGCTTCAACAGATACCCCGCCATAGGGCTCGCTTTTATTTCCAGTTGCGATATCCACAAGTGTCTGAAGCCTTTCAGCCGGCGAGCCTTTAACTTGGTTTACCTGAGCGATGATTTCCTGCGTAGCCGCCTCAAACCAATGCTCGAGCATCTTTGTTTTAAGATCTGCAACATTGGTGAAATGCCAATAGAACGAACCTTTACTAACCCCCAGATCGCGCGCAATTGCTTCGGCTTTTATGGCCTGCGGACCGGAAGTAGAAAGAGCTCTGAACGCTGCTTCAATCCATTCTTTTGATGAGAGTTTTGCTTGTGTCATATCTCCACCATACGCATGCGTATTGACAAGCGCAAGAATTTATACCATACGCTACCGTATGGAAAAATCGTAGACATGAATGATGGATATAAAAATGATCAATAAGACAATCGCAACAGCTGGCATATTGTCGGCCATTTTGACTGCAATTCACATATTTGGAGGTGGCGCAGATGTGCATGCACCGATACTCGCGAGTGAATTGGACCCGCTTATGAAAGGTTATTCATCAGTTCTTTGGCACGGGATCACTGCGTCTTTAGCACTATGCAGCGCGATCTTATTGCTTGCTGCGAAACGTCATCGTGAACGTGAATTGCTCACCTGGATTGTGATCGCACAGTTTGCAGCATTTGCTTTGATATTTGCGTTTTATGGCATAACCCGCTTCGGCACATTATTCTTAATGCCGCAATGGATCGCCTTTCTCATCATAATTGGTGTCAGTTTGGGCGGTATATATACCCACCGGAAACAAGCCAAAAACTAAGACCTATAAATACAAAAAACCACCCCCGGAATTCGGAGGTGGTTTAATTCTTTAAAAGCCGATTAGATAGTTTGGCTTAGATCATCGCCATGCCGCCATTTACGTGCAATGTTTGACCTGTCACGTAACCAGCTTCATCTGAGGCAAGATATGTGACCGCGCTTGCGATATCAGAACCTTCACCCATCTTTTTCATTGGAACAGCACCCAAGATGCCCTCTTTTTGCTTATCGTTGAGCTTATCGGTCATTGCTGACTTGATAAAGCCTGGCGCAACACAGTTCACTGTAATTCCGCGTGGTGCAACTTCTTGAGCAAGTGATTTTGAAAAACCAATAAGACCTGCTTTAGAAGCACAATAGTTTGCTTGACCTGGATTGCCAGTCACACCAACAACAGATGTGATGTTGATAATACGGCCAGCGCGACGGCGCATCATTGGATGAGTGAGTTCGCGCGTTAAGTGGAACACCGCTGTAAGATTGACATTAAGTACGTCATTCCAGTTTTCATCAGACATACGAACAAACAAGCCATCGCGTGTGATCCCGGCATTATTGACCAGAATGTCGACACCTTCCATGTCTTCTTCGGCCTTTTTGCCCAAAGCTTTAACTTCATCCATATTCGACATGTTAGCCGGAAGAATATGCACGCGATCTCCTAATTCACCAGCTAGCGCTTCGAGCTTTTCAACACGTGTTCCGTGAATACCAACGATAGCGCCTTGTGCATGAAGCTGTTTTGCAATTGCTTCACCCAATCCACCACTTGCACCAGTAACCAGCGCTTTACGTCCTGTTAAATCAAACATTTTGTTTCCTTTAAATTTCTTAGCCGTTCAGCTTTTCAAGAGCTGCTTCTAAATCTGATGGATTGTTGACAGCAACACCTGCCA
>JAHDEP010000088.1 GCA_020628775.1 Rhizobiaceae bacterium
CTGCCTCCGATAAGTGGCCAAATTGGCCCGCTTGGACTGGCTGGGTAACTGTTGCGATAAATCTCATTATGTGTGTGCTTAATTGGATAACACCTTCACGTGCAGAACGAAAATTATGGGGTCCAATCACCACCATGATCGTCATACTATCTGCAAGCATCATGCTACTCTAAAGCAACCCAGGACAACCACACGTAATAATAGTGCAATTTCAATGCAGCAAAAAATACTGTTTAAATACAGTAATTTCCGCAGTTGTATTTCTTAAAGCTCATCGCAATAGTCATCCTTACCCCTCATTAGTTGCCGCAATAATTAACCAACCGTCAACCATAGCTCGATACATCTATAAGTGTTGGGGATGAAGCTTACAGCTTCTAGTTAATTGATGTAATCAATGAACAAAGGGCAACCCATATGATATCTGGAATATCAAGTAATGTGTACTATCAACCATCACAAATGGTTGGTTTAGAAAATGCTGTTGAAGGCACAGAAGAACAAGGCAGACGCCCACCTCCACCACCAAGAAATGGTGAAGGCGGCGAAATGAGTGGAGGCCCAAGCTCCACATCGTTAAATGCAGAAGGATCCATCAGTTCCATGATGATGGGTCAAGCACAGGGTGGCGGCGATAGACCTCCTCCCCCTCCTCCAGGTGGAGGTAGAGAAGGTGGCGGTGGTGGTGTAGAATCTACTGAAGCTTCTGCTCTTGAACTTTTGTTGGAAGAAGATGAAGAGGATGAAGAAGCCCTCACAACTCTGACAACAGATGAAGACGATGATACGACAATCGATCTCTTAGATATTATCTCTGCTATCTAACGCGAGTTTCATACCAAATATGTGAAAACGGCCCCAAATCATTTTGGAGCCGTTTTTGTTATTTAGATTTAGGGGTGTTTGATTGCATGGTTATAAAACATACCCCATTGCAGATGATTCTGGCGCGCTGATCGCATTAAGATCACAATGGTAAGCCCCAATAACAAAACCTCAGCAATTGGACCTGCATACCAAACACCACTCTCGCCAAACCAAAAAGGCAATAAGAAAGTCAGCGGAATTGCAAACAAATAAGGTTTGGTTAGGCCCAGTATGGCAGCGTTGGTTGCCGAGCCTATAGCTTGAAAATAAGTCGCAATCATCATCAAGGGGCCCATCATAAAGAATACGGATGTCATAATCGGCAAAATCCGCTCAACTTCTGAAATCACTTTTAGATCATCAACAAAGTAACTTGCAATCAATCCTGGCATATTCAGCACGATGATCTGAACTACTACGCAGTAAATCAAAGCGATCCATAAAGCGATGCGCAGGCTTGCATCCGATCTATCCCATAACTTCGCACCAAAATTATTTCCGGTGATGGTCTGCATGGCAAACGACAATCCCAATAATGGCAAAAATGCAAACGTAATGACACGTGTGATGATCCCATAGGCTGATACCGTATCAGCATAATTTGGACTACCTACCCATTGTAACGCGGCGATAATGGCAACAGATCCCAATGCTAGACCCAAAAACCCAAGGCTTTGCGGCGCACCCAGTGCTAAAATGGATCCCCAAAAACGTTTGAGAGAATATTTCAGCAAGTTCGACGGTCGAAGATCTGTTTTACCAAATATTCGAAACGATAATATAATCGCAAAAGCAAGAGCCTGCGCTGCTGCGGTTCCATAGGCTGATCCTGCAACTCCCATATCCAAAAGTGCAATAAGAATGTAATTAAAGGCAATATTTGCGATCGATACCAGCAAACTCATTGCGCTCATAAATCCGATCCGTCCTTCATTTCGAAGTGCATCTGAATTCACAGATAAAACAAACAAAAGCGGTGAGAAGAACACTGTAATCGCTAGATAAGTGAGTCCCATCTCGGCCAATTCCTCAGAGCCACCAGCTGCGAGCAATGTCATTGGTTGTCCCAACACAATAAACAGAAGTATCAAACCACCGCCAAGGCATATGGCCAAACCATGTGCACCGGCAAAAACTCCTTTTGCGCTGTCTAAATCTTTTGCACCTAAATATCTGGCTAATTCGCTCGACATTCCAGTTGAAACCAAAGTGGATAGCGCAACAATCAACATATAAATGGGAAACATGAGTGTTACGGCGGCTAACGCTTCGGGACCAACAAATATACCCAGAAATAGCGCATCTGCGACTGATAACAGACCATTCATCCCCATCACAAAGATAATAGGTAAAGCGGTTTTTAAATAGATGGTCCTTAGTGAACCAGACGTAAAAGTATTTGCTGAAGTATCAGACATAATCGATATCTTTCTAACCAATATCGCGCTGAGAAAGATGGGGTCTCGCATTGCCATCCGCGCGATCTGCGGAAAGAAACATATGAAATGTTATATTTGGAACTTAACCAAGACCAGATGTCCGCGAGAGGCAGGCGCCCAAAACCTGTCGCTTGTTTAGGCTGAAACAACTAAAGCGTCAAGCAATTGATCACAACAAAAAATGCCCGCTAGCGATTGTTTAAAAAACAGTGCGAACGGGCATTAGTATTGCTTTGTCAAAGTGTTTGCTGAACTTATGCAGTCCCTCTAACAGGACGATCATTGTTGATATTGAACTTCATCCCATCCAACAATTCGTCCAAATCAGGACGCGCAGCAGGTCCGTTTGAAATATCAACCAGCATCAAAGACCCATCCGGGCGGATTGCAAATGTCCCCGGCTCGGAAAACAGATCCGTTGTTTCAGCTTCAGACAATGGTTCTGAAACATAAAGGCCAAGTTCGCGCATGCGATCAACTGTTAAACCGTAGCCAAGTTCAAAATTCCAACCAAACTCTTCACGATCAGCCAGTGCTTTCTCTTTTGTATCAGCGGAGATCACAAACACATCCATAACGTCCGTCCATGAAGACAACATATCATTGAGCTTGTTCAAATAACGTTTGCAACGTGGGCAATGGCGACCACGATAAACAACAAGCATTGTCCATCGGTCCTTGGTTCCACCAATTGTAATCGGTTCGTCACTGTTTACTGATGAGATATCGAAAGTCTCGATTATCTCACCGACGCGTGGTTTATGGCTCATTATTCAAAATACTCTGTGTGGTTGGTGTGGATTTGTTCAATAGTTGCATCAAGACGCGCTAAATGACGTCTGGCAACATCCGTCGCTTGTTCTGGCGCTTTATTTTTAAGCGCTTCAGCGATGCGAATATGATCGTCCAAAAGGACTGCGAATTCATCTTTGCGGTCTAAACTTAAAACACAAAGGCGATCAACTTTCTGCTTACTTTCTTCAATGGTCGTAAAGGCAAGTGAACAACCACCAAGCTCACAAATTAGTTTATGGAAATCATAATCGAGTGAATGAAAACGATCCGCCTGACCATCGACCAGACATTGATGCTGCTTTTGTAAGTTCTCATCCAGCTTCTTTGCCTTAGCATCATCCCATATCGTACACGCGTGACGAATGACTTCTAATTCAACGGCCAACCGGACAAAACGTGCATGACCAATGAGCTCCATCGAAAAACCGCGCACTTCAGTGGCGCGCTGCGGACGAATAAGTAAAAGATCTAAATGCTCAAGACGATTAAAAGCATCACGCACCGGCTGGCGAGAAATACCAAACCGTTTTGCAATATCTGATTCTGATAATTTCGTTCCAGGTAGGATATTCAAAGACGTAATATCTTCATACAACTCGCTGAATACAATATCTGTGGCTGTGCGCCTTTCAAATTTTTCTGCAATTTCCTGCATGAATATAGTCTTTCGTTTCCGCCCTCTAACGCACTTTTGGATATCCCGAAATTACAGGCCTTGCAAGTAATTCCGCCCGAAATGATCGCTACTGTAAGAAATCCACAGGGGCGCCGAAAAATGCATTTCATTTGTACAAACGACCATAGCTTAAAAAATCCTACTTGACAATACTAGCATACTAGTCTTCTAATATGCGCAACAAAGACACAGCGATCGACCCAAAAATCAATTGGGCGGCTGAACAAGGGCGGAGAATAAGATGAATTTAGACGTTGCAGGGTCACATGATCTGACTGGAAAAGTGGCTGTTGTAACCGGTGGTGGCCGGGACATTGGGCGTGCTTGTGCAATCAAGCTTGCACAATGTGGAGCAGCGGTTGCCATCAATTACCATAGCTCATCTTCGGGTGCAGTTAGCGCTGTTGAAGAGATTAAAGCGATGGGTGGTAAAGCCTTCGCAATGCAAGGCGACATGACATCAGGTGAAGATGTTACAGCTCTTGTTGAAAAAACAGCACAGGCATTTACAGGTAATGTTGATGTTTTGGTACACGTAACTGGTGGTCTGGTCGCAAGAAAAACTCTTGCGGAAATGGATATGGACCATTGGGAATATGTGATGGCGCTTAATTCGACATCATTTATGCGCGCAGCAAAAGAAGTGCTTCCATATATGAAAAATGGTGGTTCAATCGTTGGTCTTGCAAGTCAAGCAGGCCGTGATGGTGGTGGCCCAGGTGCATCAGCTTATGCAGCATCGAAAGGTGCAGTGATGACATTCACACGTGCTTTGGCAAAAGAATTGGGTCCGCAAATTCGCGTGAATTCAATTTGCCCAGGCATGATCGATACCGATTTTCATAACACATTTACAAAATCTGATGTGCGCAAACATGTTGCAAACATCACTCCATTAAAGCGTGAAGGCTCGCCTGAAGACGTTGCAAATCTTGCAGCATTCTTAGCCGCCGACAGCTCAGCATTTATTACAGGGACCAATGTCGACATCAACGGAGGCATGCTCTTTTCGTAATAAGAATTCAGACGAATTCAAAATAGTTATCAAAACAGTACAGGGAGGAAATCATGTACAAAAAACTATCAACAACTCTTCTAGGAGCAGCAACAGCATTGTCACTATTGTGTGGCGCAGCAGCAGCTGCTGAATGGCGCGCTTGGAACATCCACAACGATGGTCACCCAAACACTGGTGCTATGGATCGTTTTGCTGAGCTTGCTGCAGAAAAAACAAACGGCGAAGTAAAAATCGAAGTATTCCACGGTGGTGTACTTGGAACGCAGCCAGATGCTCTTGAGCAAGTGCGTATTGGTGCGATCGATGTAGGTAACTTCTCAATGGGTCCAATCGGTCCAATGGTCAACGAAGCTAACCTTGTTTCACTTCCATTCATCTTCAAAAGCGTGCCTCACATGTTCCGTGTGATGGAAGGCGAAGCTGGCGAAATCATTTCAAAAGCTATGGCTGCTGAAAACCTATTGCCATTGGCATGGTTTGATGCGGGTGCACGTTCATTCTACGCACAAAAAGCAATCAACACACCAGCTGATGTTGTTGGGCTTAAAGTTCGTGTTATGAACAACAACCTTTACACATCTATGATTTCAGCAATGGGTGGCAACCCATCACCAATGGCCTTCTCTGAAGTTCAGCAGGCGTTGAAAACTGGTGTTGTTGATGCGGCGGAAAACAACTTCCCATCATACAAAAGCG
Source organism: Rhizobiaceae bacterium (assembly GCA_020628775.1). Lineage (GTDB taxonomy): Bacteria > Pseudomonadota > Alphaproteobacteria > Rhizobiales > Rhizobiaceae > Lentilitoribacter. The sequence goes on from JAHDEP010000088.1 coordinate 5,492, forward strand.
TTGGTCACTTTGAAGTTACGAAAAACTACTCTCTAAGTGAGCACTTGATCATTCCTGAGTGTATTTGTGTGAACACTGCAAAGTTTGAAGCTTTGTCTGCAGACATGCAAGCAGCTGTTAAAGCTGCAGCGCAAGAAGCTGCACTTTACCAACGTGAGCTATGGGCTGTTGATACAGAAAAAGCTCGTAAAGACGTTGAAGCTGCTGGCATTAAAGTCAACGAAATTGCTAACAAAGCTCCATTCCAGGAAGCAATGGCAGCAGTTTATGAAGAATATCTAGCTGCAAACCCTGACATGAAGACTCTTGTTGAGCTTGCTCAATCAACTGACTAGTCTAAATTTCAGGTTAGAAAACAAGGCGTCTGGCCTCGCATAGAGTGTCAGGCGCCTTTGTCTGGAGGGTATAAATGCCACAACAATCCGTTACGCCAAATGCGCGCATTCGTAAAATGAACACCGCGTTCGATTTCATGACGAAGATATGCTTCATCCTTGCAGGAACAGCACTTGTTTTAATGACAGTATTGTTCGCCTGGTTGGTTTTTGGTCGTTATGTATTAAACGATACGCCAACATGGGTTGAACAAGTCTCCCTTCTTTTGGTCATGGTGATCGCGTTTTTCGGTGCAGCCGCAGGCGTTCATCAACATACGCATTTATCAGTTGTCGTTTTCCGAAGCATCGTTCCTGAAAAAATCCGACTTGCCTTTGTTGTAACTTCAGATTTCTTAATGATGTTATTTGGCGGGCTCATGTTCTGGTACGGCATCGATTTGACCGTATTTAAATGGCGCGCACTCATTCCGCTTCTTGAATGGAATGAAGGGTTACGCTCGCTACCCCTTACAATTTGCGGCGCACTAATTTTTCTAATCTCAGTCGGTCATCTTATTCGTGTGTTTACCCGCACAGATGAACGCCACGACAGCATAGAACAAGGATAATAGCATGGGATTGGCGTTACTTCTGGGAACTTTCGCAGTTTCCGTTATCATCGGAATGCCTGTTGCGTTTGCACTCGGCATCGCATCATTGGCTGCATTTTGGTATGAGGGACTTCCCCTCCTCGTTGGATTTCAACGAATAATCTCTGGCATTAATGTATTTTCATTAATGGCGATCCCGTTTTTCATTTTCGCTGGCGACTTAATGTTCCACGGCGGCATTGCAATGCGTTTGGTTCGTTTTGCACAATCTGCTGTTGGCGCGGTTCGCGGCGGTTTGGGTGTTGTGAATGTGTTCTCTTCAATGCTGTTTGGCGGTATTTCCGGTTCAGCGATTGCAGATATCTCAGCGCTTGGCTCTATTTTGATCCCTGTGATGAAAGATAAAGGTTACGATGCTGACTACGCAGTAAACGTCACCGTTACATCTTCAATTGCCGGTATTATCATTCCACCTAGCCACAATATGATCATTTTCGCATTGGCAACTGGTGGCGCAGTATCCATCTCAAAATTGTTCTTGGCGGGCGTTGTTCCTGGCATTTTGATGTGTCTATGTCTTGCTGCAACTGCATATTTTGTTGCCGTAAAACGAGGCTATAGCGCAGAAAAATTCCCAGGTTGGAAAATCCTTGCGCTTAACTTTGCAAGTGCGATCCCAGGTTTGATGACGGCAATCATCATTGTTGGCGGAACACTTTCAGGCGTATTCACGGTTACAGAATCTGGTGCATTTGGCGCAATGTACGCGTTCATCGTAACGCTTCTAGTTTATCGCAACATCACTTGGACAAACTTTAAAACCGCTGTTGTTTCATCAGTTCGTACAACGTCCATGGTGATGATCTTGATCGCATGTGCTGGTGCATTTGCATATATGCTCACATTCTATCGCGTTCCAACAAAAACCGTTGAATTGCTAACAGGCATCACAGACAATCCAATTTTGATCCTGTTGATGATCAACGCAGTTCTTCTGCTTTTGGGTATGATCATGGATATGGCGGCGCTTATTTTGATCTGTACTCCTATCTTCTTGCCAGTGGCAGCAAGCTTGGGAATGGATCCAGTTCAGTTTGGGATTATGATGCTCGTAAATCTTGGCTTGGGATTGTGTACACCACCGGTTGGCACCTGTTTATTTGCCGGGTGTGCAGTGGGTAAATTGCCCATAGAAAAGGCTGTTAAAACCATTTGGCCTTTCTATATCGCAATTTTCATTGCACTTATGTTGATCACATATGTACCGGCAATATCACTCACATTACCAAACCTGATTTCAGGTTAAGTAATTCCAAAACTCAAAACAGCCGCTGGATATTGCATTCAGCGGCTGTTTTCGTTTCTAGATTTTAGATGGTTCTAATCCATCATATTCTTTCGCTTCACGCCCCAGCCGATGGTTTTAACCTTGTTGCCAGGTAGCTCAGGGTCATCCCCCCAAATCGCCTCATAAGTATCATGCGCGCGTCCTGCTTTTTGTAATGATACAAACACAACAAATAGCACCACCCACCAGGCTAGAATAACGATCCACATCCATATCGCTGCATTGACCAGCCAAAGACCAAATAGCGTTGTGAGCCAAGCAACAAACAAACAAAGATAGCCAACACTTTTGTGGAAATATTCAAAGGCATTTCTTCGCGGGGTCATATCGAAGTGATCACCTCGGATTGTGCCAGTGCGCTCAACTTCAGTTGGCCCGCCTTTTGTGCCACGTAACCAACCTGCAAGATATTGCGCTGAACACAATACAATTGTTAGCCATCCAACCCATTTGTGAAAGAAAGCATTTTCATAGCTCCCTGTCTCACCCCAAACCAGCCACATAGCTGCAATGATCAACACGCCACCGAAATATTGAAATATCAGATGACTGCTCCACCAAGTCCTATTATCCAATTCTTCGGGCCATTTTTGCTTCGGCATGATCTTAAAAAACCGTGCCGATAAAATACCCAAAGGGATTAGGAAAGACCATGTTGCGACCATTAGTCGGGCGTGCCAAGACACGCCTTGACTTATCTCGTGCAGCCGACTTGGATCAATGGGTGATAGCAACCATTCCATTGCAATATCAGCCTTTAACCGCACCCGCTGTCATGCCGGTAATGATCTGGCGTGAAGCAAATAGCGTGAAGATGATCGGTGGAATGGCAAGCAACATACCCGTTGCCATGATCACACCCCATTCAATGTTAAATTCTGACATATTGTTTACGATCAAGATCGGAACAGTTTTCGTATCGCGATCTGACAATGCGCTTGCAAGTAGATATTCGTTCCATGCAATGCGGAATGTGAAGATCGCAGCAGCAGCAAGGCCAGGTTTAATCAATGGCAAAACGATGAGGAAAAAGACACGATATGGACCCGCACCATCAATACGCGCTGCTTCTTCGAGCTGGCGCGGTACTTGAACAATAAAGCTCTGCAGGATCCAGATCACAAATGGCAGGTTCATCGCCACATAGATCAAGATGATGCCCGAATGCGTGCCTGCAAGACACACGTCCCCTCGTCCACCAAACGTATCGCGAATGAAAGCGCCAATAAAGGATGTTTTATCGATACAGAATTCGTTGTTCCAAAGACCAAATACTGGCACCAATAGAACAGCTGGTGGCACCATGCGAACCATCAATGTACCGCCAGATACCACATCGCGCCCCATAAATCTAAAGCGCACCAAGGCATAAGCTGCCATACAGCCGATCACCAGTGTTAAGACTGTTGAGACGAGCGCAATAACCAGAGAATTGATCAAAGAGCCGCCAAATTTCAGCGAGCAAAAATCAAGATGATCAAGCTCATATGGCAATACATCGCACAAAGCTGTTTCATAGTTTTGGATCGTTGGTAGGAACAGCAATCCAGATGTGCCGGATAAAATATCAACATCAAGCTTGAAGGAATTGACGAACATCAGCGCGACAGGACCGACGGCCATGAAGACAAGGGCAGCTAGGAGAGCGAAATAACCCGGATGCTGTTTGTCATAATTTGTGTTGGCATTAGACATTATGCATCCCCCTCTTTCGCAGCGCGAAGTCGTGCCGCTCGATTTTCGACATATTTGTTGTAGGCAATCATCGAAAGTGTGAAAATTAGTAGTAAAATCAATAGGTAGTTCGACATCGCAGCCGCGACACCCAGCTCTCGGAATTCTGTTGCAGTTCGTGAAATACGAAGTGCGAGAATTTCAGTTGATAGCCCCGGGCCACCTTCAGTCATCACCAAAATCACCTCGAGCACTTTAAATGCATCAATCAGACGCAATAAGCATGTGACGATCAAAACAGGCATCATCAGCGGGATTTTGATATAGATAATCTGCTGCCAACCAGTTGCGCCATCAATACGTGCAGCTTCTAAGGTCGACTTCGGGAGCGATTGAAGCGCTGCCAGTGTTAAAATAAAGATAAATGGTGTCCACTGCCAAATATCGGCTATGATAATGGACATCAATGCATGTTGGCCCAACCAATCAACACCTTCAAATCCCATGGATTTGAGAAAACGGTTAAACGTGCCAACGGTCGGGTGATACATATAGCGCCACATGAGACCGACAACCACAGGGGCGATCATCATCGGCAGAATGAACATAGTTCTAAGAACTGATATGCCACGAATATTGCGATCAAGAAGTAGTGCAAGCCCTACCCCGAGCAACATTTCAATTGAGACAACAGCAAATGCGAATTTTAATGTAACGCCCAAGCTCTCGTGGAAAGACGGATCATTGAGCAGAGTAATATAGTTTTTAAAGCCGACGAATTCGGTTTCGCCAATGGTTTGGCTCGGGTCCCACGCACGGAACGATCCATACACCATGTAGAGCAACGGGTATAAGAGCGCTATCAGCATGATTATTGCGGCAGGTGCCAAAAAGACAAACGGCGCAAGTCGATTTATAGAAGCATTATTCATCGTAATTGCCAAAAACAAAAAAGAGGTTTGTTAGATTTGGCCCGCCCCATTTGAGAGGCGGACCAACGCGACTTCTTGGAGGAAACTATTGCCAGGTGTAATAACCGGCTTCTTCCATCACAGTTTTGGTACGTTCAGCAACACCATCGAGCGCCTCTTTAACATCAAGTCCTTCTGTTAGAACTTTTGACAAAGTTGTGCCGATATCAGCGTTGATTTTGCCCCATACTGGGATGATTGGACGCCAGTCCGGATCAGCGTATTTCAATGCTTCACCAAATGTTGACATGTGAGGGAATTTCGCATTCACGTCAGCATCTGCGTGTGTTGAGAAGCGTGATGGGTTACCACCAGCAAGCGCTACGAGTTTGTCGCCTTGCTTGGAAGTTAGCCATTGCATTAGCAAGAATGCAGCTTCTTTGTTTTCCGCATTTTTAGGAATGCCGATACCGAAACCACCTGTTTGTGAGCCGCGGCGTGTGCCCATTGGGTGCATAGCCCAACCTACTTTACCAACAACCTTCGATTTTGAAGGGTCATTGATTTGACCTGCAACAACTGTTGTATCTAGGAACATTGCAGTATCGCCATTTAGGAATGAACCTAAAGCTTCACCAAAACCAAATGATGACGCGCCTTCTGGACCACAATCAACGATTTGTTTCAATGCATTTGCGGCTTTCACACCCGCTTCATTGTTAACAATTGGGTTCCAATTATCATCAAAAACGCGACCGCCGAGTGGCGCCAAGTGCAACAAGAATGCGTGTGAAGCGTGGTGACCAGATGCTGCGCGAGATGAAAGACCACCCATGCCTGGCTCTAGCTCAGGAATTTTACATGCAGTTTCCAAAAGCTCGTCATATGTTTCAGGAACTTTCAAACCGTGCTTTTCGAAGATGTCTTTACGGTAACCCAAAACAGATGTTTCAGAACCATATGGCACACCAAATAATGAACCTGTTTTACCTTCAAGATAGCCTTTGTTACCACCAGCAAAACCGATGTTATAGACGTAGCCATCGATTAGATCATCAGCATCATAACTAGGATCAGCAAGTTTTGGGTTCATGAAATAGCGTGCAAGATTTTCAAGTTGATCAGCGTAAACATAATCAGCTTTTGAGAAAACCACGTAAGCGATTAGATCATAATCACCTTCGTCCTGACCAAGCTCAAGTGTTTGACGCTCGCGCATTTTCAAATAAGGCAGTTGATCAACTTCAACCTCAATACCTGTTTCCTTTGTGAATTCAGGCAAAATCTGCATCACAGC
>JAHDEP010000366.1 GCA_020628775.1 Rhizobiaceae bacterium
GCCGTGAGAAACGCATTTCGCTTTGAAGCGAAGATGCTCCATCAACAAAAACAAAACACATGTTTCTAACGGAAAATGGCCTTAGATGCCTAGAGAGACGCATTTCACCTTCGGCGAAGATGCTTCATCAACAAAAACAAACAACACATTTTTAGGGAAAACAACGATAGATGCCGCGAGAAACGCATTTTAGCACGCATATAAATGCTGAATAAAAAAAGCCGAGCAATCGCCCGACCTTTAAAAAATCAAATATTGTCTAGAAACCTATGAAAGTTCAGCCATCACTTCGTCTGAAATGTCGAAGTTTGAATAAACGTTTTGAACGTCATCATCATCATCTAGAACATCCATAAAGCGTAAAACCTGCTCGGCTTTTTCTTTATCAATTGGAGTTTCGTTTTGTGGCTTCCAGATAGGTTTGACAGTTTTTGGCTCACCCAAAGCGGCTTCAAGAGCTGATGACACATCACCAATATCTTCAAAAGCGCAATAGATTGTGTGACCTTCTTCGTCGGTTACAACGTCATCCGCACCTGCTTCGATGCCAGCTTCCATCACAGCGTCTTCATCACCCACTTCAACTGGGTAAGTGATTTCGCCAACGCGATCAAACATGAACCCGACAGAACCTGTCTCACCAAGCGCGCCGCCAGACTTTGTAAAGGCTGTACGCACATTTGATGCAGTTCTATTGCGGTTATCGGTCAGTGCCTCAACAATAACAGCTATACCACCAGGGCCATAACCCTCGTAGCGCACTTCATCATAATTCTCACCATCTTTATCAGCAGCTTTATTAATCGCACGCGTGATGTTGTCTTTTGGCATAGACTGAGATTTAGCGTTTTGCACCGCAAGACGAAGACGCGGGTTCATCGCAGGGTCAGGCGCACCCATTTTCGCTGCAACCGTGATCTCACGTGCAAGCTTTGAGAACATTTTAGAACGCACTGCATCCTGACGTCCTTTACGGTGTTGAATATTCTTAAACTTGGAATGGCCTGCCATGGTATCCTCTTATCGCAATAATCGATGTTCTTAATTATCGTGCCTTATAAAAACAATCAGCACGTCCGTCTAGTGTCTGCGCGCCCGTTGCGGCCAACTTGAACGCAAACAACTACCAAAAATACGGAATATTCTCTTCTAATCGTGCACCCAAACGTAATGGCGCAATTTTTTCGGTTAACCCGGTTCTATCTGAAACTTCCACTGAAACACCGCAAATGGTTGCCGGGCCTTTGGCAATTTCCATACGACCTCGCGGAATTTTTGTCACAAAGCGATTGATCAGTTCTTCTTTTTCCATACCAAGGGAAGAATTGTAATCACCACACATCCCAGCATCAGACATATAGCCCGTGCCTGCATCTAAGATTTGGTAATCAGCTGTCGGCATATGAGTATGCGTACCCACAACAAGGCTTGCGCGACCATCAACAAAATGTCCAAAGCACTGCTTTTCACTGGTTGCTTCCGCATGAAAATCGATCACTACGGCATCCGCGACTTCACCCATTGGGCAGGATCCTAAAACTTCTTCTGCACAGGCAAATGGATCATCAAGGTCAGGATGCATATAAACGCGCCCCATAATATTGGAGACAAGAATTCTTGCCCCATTGCGCGCTTCATAAAGATAAGCACCTTTTCCCGGGGTTCCTTTTGGGTAATTTGCCGGCCGCAGGAAGTTATCGTGGCGCTCACAAAAACTGAGCGCTTCCTTTTGGGCCCAAACATGATTGCCCGTGGTCACCACATCAGCGCCCGCATCAATTGTTTTGGTAAAAATCTCTTCTGTTATACCAAATCCGTGGGCCGCGTTTTCACCGTTTAC
>JAHDEP010000367.1 GCA_020628775.1 Rhizobiaceae bacterium
TTGATAGTCGCTCCGAGAAATCGAATTGGCTCTTTCGGTGCAACGAGGCGCGTCTTGTCACGGTTGATGGTCAAATGCAATTTATCTAACTCATGAACTGCAAGCTGATATGCATCTGCGGTCTGGTCTTGGTCGTGGCACATAATGACCCAGTCATCGGCATAGCGCACTAAGGCGTGCCCTTTATCTGTCAACGCATTGTCAAACTGATCCAGATAGATATTGCCAAACAGCGGTGAAAGCGGACTGCCTTGGACGGTACCGCGTGGCGCATCTTTTGTACGCTGATGCAATGCATAGGCACCCAATGCAGCAACTGCTGCGACTCCGGCAAATCCACTAGACGCTTTCATGCCACTGCGCAACAGCCGCCGACCATATGGTGAATTGACCAGCTCGCGCGCTTGGTGACTAAGCTGGCCCAACCAAGGTCTGGCAAAGGCAATGCCCATGGCCATGCCATTAATTGTCATTTGTCGCATGGCCTGTTTCTGGAAGACTTGCTCTGCTTCTGCGTCGTAATCTGTTTCTCCATACTCAGCCGGATACCGCTGGGGCGGCATTCCATATCCTGGTGGCATACTCTGCGCTAGCAGTGCTTCCAATGTCCAAGTTAGGCCTGTTTTGGTGCTGCTAGAAATTGTTTTCCACCAGTTTTCTGGCAGTGATGTCGTTTCTTCCGGCGGACCAACTGCCACAATTCCCACATCTAGCCAGCTTTGTAGCAATCCCAAAAGCTGCTTGTCAGTGATTTTTTGCTGCAACATTGCAAATAGCTTGTCATGATCAATCTGATCAAAAAACATCACGATGTCGCCATCCACAGCCCAGCCGCGCCCCATGCGGCGCAATTCATAGACCAAATCTGTGGCGTGTTTTACTGAGCGTTGTGGGCGAAAGCCAAAACTACAGTCAAGGAAATTCGGTTCAAAGAACGGCTCAACCACTTGTAATGCAGCCCGCTGCGCCACACGGTCTTTGATGGTGAAGATCCCAATCGTGCGCCGCTTCCCGTTTGACTTGGGAATGGAAATTCGCGCTGGCGCAGTTGGTGCGTAGCGGCCTGTCTTGAGTTGATCGCCCAGCGTGGCTAATTGCACTTCTAAGTCTTGCTCAAATTCAGTAAGTGTCACGCCATCTGGTCCAGCCGCTTTCCCCCGCCGATATTTGGGAATATTGCCACGCACATGCCGCCAAGCCAGCAACAAGTTTTCTGGCGTCGCGATTTGATTCACAGTTGCATACATGGTTTAGGTCTCCTTTGTTTGGCTAATCGTGTCGTTGAAAATATCTAATCCCGCCGGACAAAGCACAAGGTGCCCACTGTCCATAAACACCGCCCACTTACTAGCTTGCCCATAGGTCAAGTCAATTAGTTGGGCATTGGTACGCGCTGAACGTACAGCCCGCTTGATTGGGGCAGAGTCCGCAGGTGCAATCGCCACAATGCGCGTTTTATTAATGCCCCCAAATGGGCCAACGTTTAGAAAGTCGGACATGTGAAGCCTCCGTCTGCCGCTTCATTGGCAAGCGCATCTGCTAGTCGGTTTTGTTCACGGGGAATATGGTGAAACTGCACTTGTGAAAATGCCGTTACAAGCAGGCGTAGCTGTTGGCTAATTTCGCGTAAGTGAGCGGACTTGGTTGCAGCCTGTCCTTGCACCTGCTCCACAATCAGCCGGCTATCAGTAAACACATGAATATGCTTGACGCCCTGCTTTTGCAGCTGTTGCAGCGCAAATATCACCGCAGCATATTCGGCCGCATTGTTAGTCATTGCTGGCGCTTGCCGTTGCCAGCAATACTGCACGCGACCATTAGCATCCCG
>JAHDEP010000089.1 GCA_020628775.1 Rhizobiaceae bacterium
TATCCCGAGAACATCACCAAACTATTGCGGGCCGATATCAAGGCGCTCCAACTGAACACTTAGACAAAGCTCATTCGAGGCAGAGTCCTTCTTGCTAAGCAACTTCAGAAACGGTCTCATAAGCTCTAGATGGGATTGAATATCTCACCAGTCAGCCATGCCGGCCAGTCACGCTCGAAAAATGACTTCTTATTTTCATCAATACGGCGAATGGGTTGGCTCGAGACGACCATCTCATGTTCAACCATGCGCACAATCAATTGCTCGTTCTTTTGTTCGTCCTTCTCAGAACGAAAACGAATATCCTCAAGCGGGCCATGAGCAGATTGCGGCAAACAATCTCCATCAGGATCGCAGATCGCACGCGCACCCCTGCTGCCACCGCCATCTGATATATAATGATCCAACGCGGCTAGCACCGCTTCGGAAGCAAGTGCCATTTGCTGCCATTGTAATACCCGAACGATTTCACTGTCGCGCGTCGCGCCAATGCCCTTATCGCGAATTTGGGTATTGAGTGATTTTGCATCTTGATAAGCGTCATGCACATCGTTCGCGAAACACAAAACACCAGCTTGATCACTCATACGCGCTTGCACTTCTGTCCGCACGGATTTGACGGTTAAGTCGCTTTCTAATCCAATTACAGATTGAATGTCTTTCACCGCACGACACGCTGCATTTAAAACATCCATCGATGCAGGTTCCGCAGCTTTTCCACTGGCACCTATATGTTCGCCGACACGTGTGCCAAACACCTGACCTGCATTGAGCGCAGATCCTCCAGGACGCGTCACACCATGGGTGCCAGACGCTTCGCCGATTGCATAAATGCCAGCAATATTGGTTCGACCCCAACTGTCGACAGCAATGCCGCCATTCATGTGCTGATTGTTGACGGCAAACTCCAACGGATCATTTTTGATATCAACTTTGTAGCGCGCATAAAGTTCGATCGCGAGTGGGTTCATATGCAACAAACGATCGATCGGCATTTCTTGTGTAGCGCCAGCATTTTTCAAATACGTACTAACATCTTCATCTAGACGCTCGAGGCTGAAAGGTTGGTCACCCGGTACCGCTAAAGGATTACGATTAAAGTCCATAAAGACACGTCGGCCTTTTTGGTTTTCCAACACAATGGCAAGATCTACGAGGCTTGATTGAAAATCGAGCATGCGCGTCGCATGAAATGGCCATTGATAACCTTTGCGAAATATGTTGGACGCCATCTCTTGTGTAGTTCGATAATAATCGCCAAGAAAATGATGTTCGACCCCATCCTCATCCACGGAATAAATATGTGGGATAACTTGCACATATGTACCCGACAGGTTCCATGGAAATCTTTCTCGGCGGGTTCCGATACCAAATTGGCTTTCGGTTATATTAACAAGCTCAAGACCTGTTTCAAGTGCAAGCCCAAGCGTGCCAAAACAGCTATTTGGGAAAACGCTATCACGATATAATTCACCCGGACCGCCAGCAGCTATCACCAGTGCTGCACATTGAAAAATAACCAGACCCAAAGGGTTAGCATCAGTTTGTAATCTCGGGCGAATGGCCAGCAAACCGATAACGCGTTTGGTGTCACCCTCGCCTTCAGTTAAAACCTTAATCGCCGTTGTGTGGTTAAAAAATGTGATATCAAGCTGGATCGCTTCTTTAGCCAAAACTTGCACCATCAGCCGTGATGTACGCGGCCCGCAAGACGTCGCGCGCCCCACCTCATCATGATCAGTTTTATAGCGTAATGTCCCACCCAAATCATCCTGCGGTAACGGCAACCCCAAATATTGCAGCGATGCCATGGCACGTATGGAACCAACCGCTTCAATATAAGCGGTATCTTCATCCATAGCGCCACCAGCTCGAATAGATCGCGCCATGTCTTTAAAGTTATCACCTTGATCGGCCGTGTTCGCTGTATGCAGAGTTTGCTTGTCAGATCCCGAACACGCTGATGTTCCGCCCCAGGCACTCTGACTGATAATCGTTACATCTGCATCGCGACGCTTGGCTTCAACAGCAGCTCGCAAACCCGCAGCACCGCTTCCTACAACAAGGCAACCCGATTGATGAACCGGCACCTCATAGTCATAAATGCGATTGGTTTTTTCCAATTCGGGCTCTGCTTTGAGACGCGGCATATCCACATCAGTCAAAGCGTCCAGGATAGATTGCGGGATTTTCATGCTCACGAGGGTGTTCGTCCTTTTAAATCCAAACGCTACTTGATATCGACCCACGCATTAAGGCGCGAAGATTCCATGCATGCATCAATGATCTGGCAGATGTGATGACCATTTTCAAAGGTCGGCCACATTGGCTTATTCTCAGTGATTGATTTGATCACTTCAGCCGCCTCGATGATTTTGCTTTCATTATATCCAACGGCAAAATTTGGCAGCGGTGAAAACTTTTGAAATGTTTCATGCTCAGGCCCGACATCAATCTCACGGAAACCACGCCTACCAACACCATCATCATTGGAATAAAATCTGATGCGATTAATCTCATCATAATTATAAACGAGGCTTCCTTTGGTACCGTAGATCTCATAGCCCTGCATGAACTTGCGGCCAGTGGCTACTCGCGAAAAATCGACCATGCCACGCGCACCATTTGCAAACCGACAAAGCACATTGGAACCATCAGGATTGGTAATATCCGCCCATTCTTCATCACCCTTCAGCTCTGGCACTTCGCCAAAAGCCAGTCCATCAACGATAGGTCTTTTGGGAACAGTTATGTAATTATCGGCAATCAACGAAGAAACATTGCCGACCAGAAACTCCATGAAACTAAACACATGGCTGCCCGTATCTCCAACGATACCAGTGGGCGCTAAATCACCATTTGCACGCCACATATAAGGCGCATGCGGATCACCATAGACATCAATATGTTGGCATCCTTTAAACAGTTTGATCTCACCAATTTCGCCAGCATCAATCAGCTCTTTCGCACGATCATGAACGGGATTGCGTGGGAAGGCATGCCCCACACGGGTAATCAAACCTTTTTCACGCGCGATATCTGCCAATTCGCGCGCCTCTTGCGCTGTATCTGCGAGCGGCTTTTCACAAAAGACATGCTTGCCAGCTAAGAGTGCAGCTTTTGCAACTTCATAATGCAGATTATCTGGCAGGCAAATATCAATCAGATCAACATCGGGATCATTCACTGCCTCTTGCCAAGTCTTATAAATTTTTGCGTCCGGCGTACGTTCGCTGAGCTCTTTTACAGATGATGAATTCCCTTCAACTAAAGCGACGACTTTTGCTTTGCCATGGCTATCGCCAAAGAAATGTGGGAATGTTTGATAAGCCATCGTGTGGACTTTTCCCATCCACCCAGACGCGCCCAATACGGCAACTCTCACTTCTTTCATCTGCTTTCCTTTTTACTTTTAATTCGGCATGAATGGATGTTGCTAAACATCAAGATCAAGCACCAAAATTCCATCGATGCCGCCAATCGCATTTTCAACGAGCTGGCCACCGAGTGCTTTGTGTTCTTCGTTATCCGCGTAATTTTTAAGCGCATCCCAGCTTTCAAAATCGATCACAAAACCATGCATATACCCGCGCTCGATTTGCTCAGGGCTCTGTGAACGACCGCCAGTAAAACGCATAGCGCCAGGCAGCTTATCCACCAATGCAGACAAACCTGTATAAATCTCAGCAATCTTGTTTTCAGAAGTTTCCGATTTAAACTTGGTCAATACGATATGACGGATCATCACATAATTCCTTGATCTTGTTTAATCATGTCGGCAGCTTTTTCACCGATCATGATCGCAGGTGCATTTGTATTAGATGAATTAACGGTCGGCATAATTGATGCGTCAGCAACACGTAGTCCTTCAATGCCATTAAAGCGCAAGCGAGTGTCGAGCACAGCCTTCTCATCACTACCCATGCGGCAAGTACCCGCGCAATGGTGTGACGTTTTAGAATGCTCACACATAAAGTTGAAATAGTCTTCATCTGTTTGAACTGATGGTCCCGGCAAGCGTTCGGCCATAACAAACGGTTTTAGCGCATCTTGCGACAAGATTTCTTGAACTAATTTAAGTCCTCTGATCGACATCTCGCGATCATATGGATCACTTAAATAATTTGGATCGATCAATGGCATATCTTTGGGATTATCTGATTGTAATCTCACCGTGCCACGAGAACGGGGACGTAAATGACAAGCGTTTAATGTCACGCCACCATTGGCCATCACTTCAACACCGGATTCAATTCCTGTGCCCAGACCGAGATGCATTTGAATATCTGGTGAGCGGGCATTTTCATCAGCATACCAAAACCCGCCTGTTTCAAATAGACTGGATGCGACGGGCCCTTTACGCGTTAAAAGATATTGGATCCCAGCTAAAGCGGATAAATGCAATTTCGCGAACCGATCATAAGTATGTGGACCGGTAACTTCACAGATCGCATATAGATCAAGATGATCTTGCAGGTTAGAACCGACACTCGGCTGATCGTAGACCACATCAATGCCAAACGCTCTTAAATCATCGGCCGGACCAATCCCAGACAATTGCAACAGACGTGGCGAACCGATTGCACCCGATGTTAGAATAACCTCGCTTTCAGCGATGATTGTTTCACCATCAGCCAATTCAACACCAGTTGTACGACCATGCTCAACGACGATGCGTTTGACTTGAGCATTGAGTTGAACAGTCAAGTTTTTACGCCCTTTATTTGGCGCTAGAAATGCCATGGCTGCAGAAGAACGTCGCGCATTTTTTTGCGTAAGCTGATAGTAACCAACGCCATCCTGTTGAGCACCATTCATATCTATATTATGTGGAATACCAAGCTGGCCAGCGGCTTCAATATAAGCCTCACAAATCGGTAAAGGTGCGCGAGGCTGAGACACACCTAGTGGGCCACCTTGGCCATGAAACTCACCTGCAAAAGTATCATTATCCTCAGACTTTTTGAAGTAAGGAAGCACATCTGAATAGCTCCAACCGTCACATCCCAATTGTCGCCAATCATCATAGTCTTGGGCTGCACCACGGGTATAAATTTGTGCATTAATGGCTGATCCACCGCCGATGACTTTGGCTTGTGTGTAGTTAAACACTTTTCCTTGCATAGATTTTTGCGGCGTTGTTGACCAACCCCATGCACCAATCCCCTTGGTCATTTTTGCAAAGCCGGCAGGCAAGTGAAAAAACGGATGCCGATCACCGCCACCAGCCTCGAGCAGCAATACCGAAACCTCCGGGTTTTCACTCAAACGCGCGGCGAGTACTGACCCTGCGGATCCACCGCCAATAATGATGAAATCATAACCTTTCGTCATGCGACCAACCCCAAAATAATAATATATTGAGCATAACACATCGAGCTTATATTCAAGTTATTTCCCAACAAATTTTTCATCATAATCATCTTCACTCATACCCAAAACACTAATCGCTCTAATCAGCGCTTTTAGATAAGTTCATCGGCATCACAAAATCACTTGGGACCCAATGAGATTCTGTACTAAAATCTGTATAATGGAACGTTCCAATTTTGGCAACAAAAAAGTTTTATTCTATTATTATCAATGCGTTACATGACTATTTTACGATGTTTCATAAAACTCAATTGGAAGGTCGTCCGGGTCTGCAAAAAACGTAAAACGCGAACCCGTCAATTCATCCACACGAGTGGGTTCTAAATCGATCCCAAACTTGGTCAAACGCGCGATCTCAGCTTCAATATCACTGACACGAAAAGCGAGATGTCTTAGCCCGCATGCTTCGGGTCGCGACACACGATCAGGTGGATTTGGGAATGAGAATAATTCCAGTTGCCCGCCCCCTGGAATTTGTAAATCAAGCTTCCAGGAATTACGCTCGCAGCGATACGTTTCTGCAATCACATCAAGACCCAAAATTTTCGTGTAAAACTCTTTAGATCGATCATAATCACTGGCAATAATCGCAACGTGATGAAAGCCCGTAATCGACGTAGAATTGACATCCGTATCAGACAATATAGTTCTCCAGATATAGGGCTCAGCATCCTACCCACAAGCCAAATTGTTAGGCTGTTGAACGTAAAATCAGTTCGACCTGCATGCGCTCAGGCGTCTCAGGGTGCACATCATTTTCAAGCCAATCGAGCAACAGTTTTGTTGTCCATTTGCCAAAAGCGTTTACATCGCAACGTACTGTTGAGAGCGCAGGAAAACTTTGTGCAGCTTCTTCAATGTCATCAAATCCGATCAACGAAAAATCTTCGCCCAACTTCACACCGGCCTCAGCAAATCCTGCAATCATGCCAATCGCCACCAGATCGTTAAACGCCATAGCCGCATTAATATCCGGGTGATTTTTCGCGATATCCAATGCTGTTTTATAACCAAAGGCGCGGCTTGCATCGCCAGAAAATGTTTGCAGTTTAATCTTATGAAGACGCGACACTTCTTCCAAACCGCTTCGGCGTTCAGTCATGATATCTGTGCCTTCAACCCCACCAACAAATGCGATGTTATTAGCGCCACCTTTGACCAAATGTTTGGCAGCTGCAATGCTACCTTCATAATAATTCATCGAGCAAAATGGGATTTTATCTCGATGAAATTGCGATTGCCGCAAAACCTGCATGACAGGAACTCCAGCGTTTAAAACCGCCTCAAGATCCTTACCATCACCGCCATAGCTCGGCGCAATCAATAACGCATCCACCCCATGTTCAAGCATGGAGCTAATCACATTTGCCTGAATTTTTGGATCTTCATTTGAATTGCCAACAACGGCAGCATAGCCACGCTCTGACAATGCCATTTGCGCGCTCACACCAAGCTCAGTGTAAAACGGGTTTCTGAGATTATTGATGACCAAGCCGATCAAACCAGCACTGGCACCACGTAAATTGGCCGCACCGCGATTATAAACATATCCGGTTTCGCGCATCGCTTCGCGTACTTTATCGCGTGTATCTGATTTCACAGTTGGACTATTTTGCAGAACCAATGAAACCGTTGATTTTGACACGCCAGCATGTTTGGCCACATCAATAATCGTCGGGCGTTTATTCATATTTGCGTTCATCCATTGTCACATGCGTAAAAACTTACCCAACAGGCTTACTGGTATTTCAGTTTTTGTGCAATCATTCGACCAAATCCAAACCCTGAAAACAAACGTCTCATCAACAGTTTCATAAATCCCAAACGCGAATAACGCGCATCAAGCGCGCAAAGTTTGATTGATGTGATCACCAACACGCAAGGCTTGCGCTGCGATTGTTAAGGCTGGATTGACCGCAGCTGATGTCGGCAAGAAGCTTGCATCGACTACATAAAGGTTGGAGTGATCATGCGCTCTGCAATAAAGATCTAGAACGTTATCTTTAGGATCCGCGCCAAATCGAAGCGTTCCGCATTGATGCGAAGGAGTACGCCGATCAAACGCGCGGGATAAAACAAGCGGGAAACCAGATTTTCGAAAGACCCGCTTGGCGCGTTTGACCAGTGCCAAATGGCACGCCCAGTTTGACCGTTTCCAATCAAGTCGAATTTGGCCTTTCTCAACCGTCACTCGACTGTCGCGATCGGGCAAATCTTCGCTCATAACATACCAATCAACTGAGCGGTTAGCGGCATAATTGGCCATGAAACTTGGCAGGCCGGATTGTGCTGCTAAAATGGAACCAGAAACCTTGCCCAATAGCTGAACGTTACCGAGTGGCATATTTTCAGGGCCACCCGAGAAATAAAAGTCATTGAACAAAAGTGTTTTTTGATAGACCGAATTATTCTTGCGAAACGGATGTAATGCTAACACCGCAGTGCAATTATGGTTCATGAAATTGCGCCCTACCATATCTGACGAATTTGCCAATCCGTTGGGATAAGCCTCGTTTGCAGATTGAAGCAAAAGAACTGCAGAGTTAATTGCACCCGCGGCCAAAACAACCAATTTTGGTTTTAACGATTTTGACGTTCCTTTTTGGGTATATCTCACCTCAGAAATATCACCTTGATCATCGGTAATTAACGCATCAACACAGCAATTTGTCTCAAGCGAGACATTGTCACGAGACAAAGCTTTCGCAAGCGGAATAGTTTCAGCATCACCCTTCGCACCCGTTGTATCTGGAAATGCATCCCAAGGTGTATTGCCTCTCTCGAGCCAAGCTTTCACATCAACGCTGAGCGGCAAAGATGAAGGAGAGACGCCAGCCTTTTTCAGTCGCGCGCGCAGCTCTCGAATAGAATGCTCGTCTTCAATTGGAGTATTGGGATATTTGCCTGAGTGACGAGGTTCTGTTGGATCTTGCGTCTCGTCCCCGGACACATCAAACAACTCTTCGGCCTTTTGATACCATGGTTCAAGATCATCATAAGAGATTGGCCAGGCTGGAGACGTACCGCCTAAATGCTCGACTTTTTCAAAATCACGTTCGCGATAACGGAGCAAAACCGAGCCATAAAATTTGGTATTGCCACCAACATTATAATAATTTCCGGGATTGAATGAGTTGCCTTCCCCATCAATCCAAGTCTCTTGGGGCCTGAAATATCCATCCTGAAAGATCGCAACATGATCGCGCGCTTCTTTTGAATCAGCCAGTCGATCACCGCGTTCTAAAATGACAATTCGCTGCCCGGAATCCGCTAAAGACGCAGCGATTGTCGCGCCACCCATCCCGGATCCAATGATAACAATATCTACTTCTTCGCTCATTATGGAATGCGCATTTCCGTTTCGGTATCAAAGACCACAGCCTTATCCATGTTGATGGCAAAACGTGCCTGACTACCCGGTTTTACCTGCACATCAGCACGCATACGCGCATTACACTCTTTGCCGCCCAATGTGGTCATGACAAAAGTGTCTGAACCCGCAGGTTCCGTTACAATTACTTCATTGTCAATTTCAACAATGTTAGACGCATCGCGATCTGCACCGCCCGGGTCGGTAAAGGCTTCAGGCCGAATGCCTAAAATAACGGTTTTCCCAACATAGGACTTCAATTCATCTGAAGGTGAAGAAAATGGCAATGAAACAGTTTGACCATGTGCGTTAGATGTTACTGCTGCAATGCCTTCATCTAGCTCGGCGATTGTGACCGGAACCAAATTCATCGAAGGCGACCCCATAAAGGTCGCGACAAATAAGTTATTCGGCGAATTATAAATTTCCTTAGGCGTGCCGAGCTGCTGAACATAACCGCCATTCATCACAGCAATGCGGGTGGACAATGTCATCGCCTCGATCTGATCATGGGTCACATAGACAATTGTAGTTCCCAATTTTTGGTGCAATTTTTTAATTTCAGTGCGCATATCAACGCGAAGTTTTGCGTCCAAGTTCGAGAGTGGTTCATCGAATAAAAATACATCAGGATCACGCACAAGAGCCCGCCCCATTGCGACCCTTTGGCGTTGACCGCCTGATAACTGCCCCGGCTTCCGATCAAGCAATTGTTCGATCTGCAATAATTTTGCAACATCACTCATCGCCTTTTCACGCTCGGGTTTTGGAACGTCATGCATCTCTAAGCCGAAGGTAATATTCTGCCCAACCGACATATTGGGATAAAGCGCATAGGATTGAAAAACCATCGCAATATTGCGCTTGGATGGATGTACGCCATTCATCGTTGTGTCTTTGATGGCAATCTCCCCAGACGTGATTTCTTCAAGCCCCGCAATCATATTGAGCAAGGTTGATTTACCGCATCCCGATGGCCCCACAAGCACGAGGAATTCACCCTCTTCAACTTCGATATCCACCTTGTGAAGAACCTCAAGTTCCCCATAGGATTTGGTCGCATTTTTTATATCAAGAAATCCCATTTGATTAACCTCAATTTGTTCTTCAGAGCTGGCGCTCTTTTAGTTTGTTTGGCCACCTACTCACAGGTGGCCAGTTGATTTTATAGTGCGTCGAGAACTGAATCAGCGAACAACACCGCACCCTCTTCAGCTGTCATATCTGATGAGAAGAATTCCGTAATTGCATCTGTCGCTGCACCAACAATTGCGGCAGGAGCAGCATGTGTTCCTGCAAAAGTTGGAACAGCCACACCGGTAACATCGGATGATTTTAGATCCGCCGCTGTCGCTTGCGCGCAACTATCAAGCTTGGACAAATCCAAATCTGTGCGCGCTGGAATAGCGCCCTTCGCTTGATTAAAGGCAATTTGAATCTCATCATCCATGATCGCTGTTGCCAAAACTTCTTGTGCTTGTTTTCGCGCGTCATCTGTTTGTTCAAAGAATGACAGGGAGTTGACAAGATAAATAAAGCCATCGCCCGAATCTTTCGGAACTGGAATACACGCAAAATCGTCGCCTGCAGCTAAGCCAGCATTTGTGAACTCACCTTTGGCCCAGTCACCCATGATTTGCATTGCAGCTTTGCCATTGATGACCATCGAAGTCGCTAAATTCCAGTCTCGGCCAGCGGCATTTTCGTCAACCATTGATCTAAGCTTGCTCATCTGCTCGAAAACAGAAACCATCTTATCTGAACGAAGTGCATCTTCATCCAGATCAACAAGAGCGGATTTATAAAACTCGCTGCCAGCGACGCCTAAAGCAACAGCTTCAAACATATATGCCTCCTGCCAGGCCTGACCACCATGCGCCAAAGGAATGATACCAGCATCAATAAACTTTGGTGCGAGGGCATTTAATTCTGCCCAACTTTTGGGATATTCAGCATCAATGGCATCAAATGCCGCCTTACTGGCCCAAATCATATCGGTTCTATGAACATTTGTCGGTGCAGAAACATAGCGACCATCAATTTTAGTAAAATCTTTAACAGCCTGAGGAAGAACATTATCCCAGTCATTTGCAGCTGCCACAGTGTTTACATCACCTAAAAGCCCCTCATTTGACCAATCAATGATGTTTTGCCCTAGCATCAACATTGCAGTTGGTGGATTGCCCGAGGCAATTCGTGTTTGCAATACCGTTTTAGCCTGGTCGCCTCCCCCTCCTGCAACTGGCGCATCTTTCCATACAACACCATTTTCGACCACCCGATCCCGGACCGTTGACAATGCAGCGGCTTCACCGCCAGATGTCCAAAAATGCATGACCTCAACAGTTGCGTCTGCGACGGCATGGTTCATTGAAATCACACTAATGGCGACAGCACCTGACGCGCAAAGAACGCGTCCCTTTAATGATTGTAATAGCATTGTATTTCCTCCAGTTTGTTTTAGTTATTAACCTTTGACCGACCCTGCCATCAGACCGCGAACGAAATATCGACCCGCCACAATGTAAACAAGCAATGTCGGAAGAGCCGCAAATACAGCACCCGCAAAGTGAACGTTATATTCCTTCACCCCATGCGAGGATTGTACGAGATTATTGAGCGCAACAGTCATCGGTTGACTGTCCAAATCGGCAAATGAAGCACCGAACAAAAAGTCATTCCAAATATTGGTAAATTGCCAGATGACGCTTACAACGATGATCGGA
>JAHDEP010000090.1 GCA_020628775.1 Rhizobiaceae bacterium
CGTGCGAATTTGAAGATCTTTATTGAAGCTGCGAAAAATCGCGGTGAAGCGCTTGATCATGTGCTTTTTGTTGGCCCTCCCGGATTGGGTAAGACAACGTTGTCGCAAATCATGGCCAAAGAACTTGGGGTCAATTTCAGATCAACATCGGGTCCTGTGATCGCCAAAGCGGGTGATTTAGCTGCGCTTTTAACCAATTTGGAAGAGCGTGATGTTTTGTTCATCGATGAGATCCATCGGTTAAACCCAGCTGTTGAAGAGATTTTGTATCCAGCAATGGAAGATTTCCAGCTCGATTTGATCATCGGTGAGGGGCCAGCTGCTAGATCTGTGAAAATTGATCTTGCGAAATTCACGCTCGTTGCTGCAACAACCCGTCTTGGTTTGCTGACTAATCCTTTGCGTGATCGTTTCGGAATTCCAGTACGATTACAGTTTTATACAGTTAAAGAATTGGAAGCGATTGTCCGCCGTGGCGCTCGGATCATGGGTTTGAATATGACCGATGAAGGCGCTGAAGAAATTGCCCGTCGCGCACGTGGAACACCTCGTATTGCGGGGCGTTTGTTGCGCCGTGTACGAGACTTTGCTGAAGTTGCGAAAGCTGATGCTGTTACCAAAGAAATTGCCGACAATGCGCTTACGCGTCTATCGGTTGATGCTGCCGGACTTGATCAGCTCGATCGTCGTTACTTGACGATGATTGCCAGTAATTTTGGTGGTGGTCCGGTTGGTATTGAAACAATTGCAGCTGGTTTATCCGAGCCGCGCGATGCGATTGAAGATATTATCGAGCCTTATCTTATTCAGCAGGGTTTTATCCAGCGCACACCACGTGGTCGGGTATTAACCGCCAATGCATGGAAGCATTTGGGGATAAATCCGCCCAAGGATTTTGACGCGCAGCAAACGAGCCTTTTCCAAGACGAGGATTAATTTGATATGTCTGATCATTTCACAGGTGAACTCACTGAAAACGGTCACCGCCTTGTCCAACGCGTTTATTATGAAGATACTGATTTTTCAGGTGCCGTTTATCACGCGAGATATCTCCACTTTATGGAGCGTGCAAGAACAGAGTTCATTCGTTGCAAAGGGCTGATCCAAAGTGAAAGTCATGCAACTGACAATCCTGCTGACGCTGTTGCTTTTATGGTAGGCCGGATTGAAATTGACTATCGCAGACCTGCGCGCATGGATGATGTTTTAACCATCACAACTGAGCCGCTACGTGCAAAAGGTGCACGCATGGTTTTGTCGCAAAAAATTCATCGCGGTGAAGAATTATTGATCGAAGCGCAAGTCACAGTCGCTTGTGTGAATGGTCTTGGCCGACCTCGCAGACTGCCAGAATCTCTTCTTTAGGCTGTTTTCGTTCAAATTCACGTGAACATACCCCCAAAAACTCGAATCCTAACCCTTCATTAACCATAATTATGGCCTAGTGAACGGGATTTTTATGTTGTTGGGAATTGCGCCAAACTTTAAACGCAATTTTTCGACACAAGAAGCTGAAGTTGAGCTTTTATTGATCACTCTGGTTCCATTTTGTCATTGGACGACCGAGTGCCAAAGCTCACATTGAGACTGTTTTAAAGGGACTTAATATGGAACAGGTTGGGTTGGCCGCAACGTCAGAAGTAACACTGCTGTCATTATTTCTGGAAGCCGGATTTATTGTTAAGCTGGTGATGATTGGATTGGTCGCTGCATCCATTTGGACGTGGGCTATCGTTGTCGACAAGGTGATGGCTTATAACAAGTTCAAACGACAACTTGATCGTTTTGAGGATTTGTTCTGGTCAGGACAATCTCTTGAAGAGCTTTATCGTTCTTTGTCGGATCGCAAAAAGAACACAGGCATGAGCGCAATTTTCCTTGCCGCGATGCAGGAATGGAAAAAGTCTTTTGAGCGCGGCGCTAAATCTCCAATGGGATTACAAATGCGAATTGATAAGGCGATGGATGTATCATTGTCTCGTGAATCTGATGCGTTGGAAGCGCGCCTTGGCTGGCTCGCCACAATCGGATCTGCAGCGCCGTTTATTGGTCTGTTTGGTACGGTTATTGGTATTATGACATCCTTCCAGGCGATTGCAGGATCAAAATCAACAAACCTTGCTGTTGTCGCACCGGGTATTGCTGAGGCTTTGCTTGCAACAGCTATTGGTCTGCTTGCCGCGATCCCGGCGGTTATTGCATATAATAAATTCTCAGCCGATGCTGCAAAGCTTAGCGGCCGTATGGAAGGATTTGCGGATGAATTTTCCGGCATCTTATCTCGCCAGCTCGATGAGCGCCAGCAAATGCAAAACCAGCAGCAAGCCCAGCAACCGGCACAACAGCCACCTCGCCAAAATATCCATCCTCAAGCACAATCAACAGGGATGTAACTGATGGGTATGGGTATGCAAGGCACCTCTGGTCGCCAATCTTCTCGCAGACGTGGGCGCAAAATGCAGCCGATGAGTGAGATCAACGTAACGCCATTTGTGGATGTTATGTTGGTGCTGCTTAT
The DNA here is from genome assembly GCA_020628775.1 of Rhizobiaceae bacterium. Lineage (GTDB taxonomy): Bacteria > Pseudomonadota > Alphaproteobacteria > Rhizobiales > Rhizobiaceae > Lentilitoribacter. The sequence goes on from JAHDEP010000090.1 coordinate 2,519, forward strand.
TATCTTTATGGTGGCAGCGCCTTTGTTGACTGTGGGTGTTCCAATTGATTTGCCTGAAACAGAAGCCAAAGCGCTCAATTCTGATACGCAGCCGATCACTGTGTCCGTCAATTCCGAAGGTGGGATTTTCCTTCAGGAAACAGAGATTGCGCTGAATGAAGTTGTGCCAAAACTGGAAGCAATTTCGACAACTGGTTTTAGTGAACGCATTTACGTGCGCGGCGATGCAAATGCTGATTATGGCACTGTGATGAAAGTTATGGCGCGTATTTCTGCAGCTGGGTTTAAAAACCTTGGTTTGGTTACTCAGCAGGAGCAGGACGGTTAAGCCATGCAGCTAAGCCTTTCCATTTCAACTGTTGTGCATGCTGGGCTCCTTGGTTGGGCGCTGGTATCTTTTAGTGCACCTCAAACACTTGAAGTGGCCGATGTTGAAGCTGTGCCTGTATCAATCGTGCCGATTGAGGATCTAACGCGGGTGGTTGAAGGCGAGAAAGATGCGGATGCGAAAATAAAACCCGCGCCGACACCAACTGAGAGCCAGGTAAAAGTTGAGGACGCGCAAAATGCGGGCGAGAACGAGGTTGATTTAAAGAGCCTTGATGTTCCGGTCCCAAGTCAGACAGAGGTTGTGTCCAAAGCGCCACCAAAATCTGAAGACAAGCCAAAACCTGCGCCAGAGCCTGAAGCAAAACCAGAGCCTGTTAAAGAAGTTAAACCTGAGCCAGAAAAGCCTAGCGCACCTGCGACAGAAATTGCAGCTCTACCAGAACCTGCAGCACCCGCATTATCTGATCCGGTAAAAGACGCGATTAATACAGCCGAACCAATTGCCGAACAGCCAGTTGCATTGCCAAAAACAGGTCCTGTGCCAGTGTTCAGAGATGACGTTGCGCCAGCAAAAACAGCTAAAACACCTGATCGCAAGAAAGTTGAAGCCACACAAAGCGCGTCTAGTTCACAACGCGAAAGTGACTTCAATTCAGATGAGATTGCATCTTTGCTAAACAAACAGGATGCGCAAGGTGGCGGCGCGAAAACATCTCAGCAGCAAGCAGGCTTAGGTGCGCAGACGTCAACACCGGCTGCTCGTTTGTCTCAAAGCGAAATGGACGCATTGCGCGGTCAGATCCAGCGTTTTTGGAATATCATCCCGGGGCTTGCCGATGGTGGTGATATCCGTATTACCGTTTCTATGCAGCTTGATCGCGCTGGAAACATCGTTGGTCAACCTGATGTGAGCGCAACGGGTGGATCACAATCTACGCGTCAAACCCTGGCGGGTAGTGCCCGTCGCGCAGTGTTGCGCGCGCAGCCTTTTGAACTGCCAGCCGATAAATACGATACCTGGTCTCAGGTCATTGTGAATTTTGATCCAAGCCAACTATTTTAACAACAGGATAAAGTTTATGTACTTGATAAATAGAACCTTAGACGCATTTAAGCTGATGACGATGCTTATGGTCGTGGTGGTATTGGGCAGTATCAAACCAAGTTGGGCTGTTGTTGAAATTGATATTAATCAGGCAAATATTGAGCCTTTGCCGATTGCGATTATAGACTTCATCTCCTCTGATCCAGCCGGTAAGCAAATCAGCGATGTGATTGAAGCGGATTTGGCGCGCTCGGGTCTTTTCAGTCCTGTCAAAAAAGCAGCCTTTATTCAGAAAATCACCGATCCAAATGCGACACCGCGTTTTGCTGATTGGCAGGTTATTAATGCACAAGCTCTGGTGACGGGTCTGGTATCTCGCGAAGCAGATGGGCGTTTGAAAGTTGAATATCGTCTTTGGGATGTTTTTGCAGGTCAACAGCTTACGGGCCAAAGACTATTTGCAAAATCAGAGAACTGGCGTCGTCTTGCGCATATTGTAGCGGATGCGATTTACGAGCGTTTAACCGGTGAAAAAGGCTATTTCGATACACGCGTTGTGTTTGTTTCAGAAAGTGGTCCTAAAACAAATCGCGTCAAACAACTTGCGATCATGGATCAGGATGGCGCTAATCTTAAAACGCTCACCAATGGCAATGACCTTGTTTTAACGCCGCGCTTTTCTCCAAGCAAACAAGAGATCACTTATATGTCTTTTGAGGGTGGTCAGCCGCGGGTTTATTTGCTGCAACTGGAAACGGGGCAACGTGAACTGGTTGGTAATTTCCCCGGCATGACATTTTCACCTCGTTTTTCCCCCGATGGTCAAAAGGTGATTATGAGCTTGCAGGAAGGCGGCAATGCAAACATCTACACAATGGATTTGCGTTCGCGACAAACAACGCGTCTTACCAACACGGCGGCGATTGATACATCGCCTTCTTATTCACCTGATGGTTCACAGATCGTTTTTGAATCTGATCGCGGTGGCCGTCAGCAGCTTTATGTGATGGATGCAGGTGGTGGCAATCAACGCCGAATTTCGTTTGGTAGCGGTTCATATTCTACTCCTGTTTGGTCTCCGCGTGGTGATCTAATAGCGTTTACAAAACGTGCCGGTGGTAAATTTTCAATTGGTGTGATGAAGACGGATGGCTCGCGCGAGCGGATTTTGACAACTGGCTTTCATAATGAGGGGCCAACTTGGGCGCCAAATGGCCGTGTCTTAATGTTCTTCCGTCAGCCTGCTGGTGCGGGTGGTCCACAACTCACAAGCATCGATTTAACAGGTTATAATGAGCAACGCATCGTAACACCTAATTTTGCGTCTGACCCTGCTTGGTCTCCATTGTTGGAATAGTCAAAAGATGGCCACAATTGAGCCATCAAACAACCACAATTGCGGGCTTTTTACGGGTAAATAAGGTTTTATTAACCCTGTTCGTTGAGGGCGAATTAACCGAGAGTGGTTAGAATTTGTCAACTGTAAATTCATGAAGGAGACCGACAATGAGCGGTATCGGGTTTTTATCTCGGAATAGAGCAATCGTTGCATTGTTTTTGGTTTTAACGCTGGCAGGCTGTGCATCGAAAAAGACATTGCCGAACAACGCGGCTGATTTAGGTCTAACGGCAAATGGTGCGGTTCCAGGTTCGCAGCAAGACTTTACGCAAAATGTTGGCGATAAGATTTTCTTCAACACAGATTCAGCTGTCATCAGACCAGATGCTGCTGCTATTTTGACAAAGCAAGTTCAATGGCTCAACCAATATCCAAACCGTGTTGTGACAATTGAAGGTCATGCTGATGAACGCGGCACACGCGAATATAACCTTGCACTTGGTGCACGACGTGCTGCTGCCACTCGTGAGTATTTAATCTCACGAGGATTGGCAACATCACGCGTGAAGACGCTGTCATTCGGTAAGGAACGCCCTGTTGCTGTGTGTGATGATATTTCATGTTGGTCACAAAACAGACGTGCTGTTACGCTTCTGGCTGGTAGCTAGAAGTTCAAAAATAGATTAAAATCAGGCAGCCAATGGCTGCCTTTTTTATGTCTGGAGGAAACGATGTCTGATGCTAAAACCAAACCGACGGATGCTTCGGTTGCTGACTTTATTAATGCTGTTGAAAATAAGCGCCGAAGAGAAGATGCGCTTGTTCTTGCCGATCTGTTTAAACAAACATCAGGTTATGATCCGGTTATGTGGGGTGAGAGTATTATCGGATATGGTCAATATCGCTATAAATATAAATCTGGCCGCGAAGGTGAATGGATGCTTACTGGCTTTTCACCACGAAAAGCGCATCAGGTAATCTATTTGATGGGGTGTTATGTTGATGGCGGGTTTGATATGCAGGATGAGTTATTTAGCAAACTGGGTAAGCACAAAATGGGTGCGTCCTGCCTTTATATCAACAAACTTTCCGATATAGATATCTCTGTGCTTGAAGAGCTTATAACAAGGTCTTGCGCACTTATGAGAGACAAATATCATTGATATAAATTTCTCATTTGTTTACATCTGGGCTATGGGAATAAAAAGTCGTCTGCTACATCAGCTTTTGATTTATTATGTGGGAGCAAACTAATGGCAAAATTACTGCGTTATGCCGTGCTATCGTATCTGACTTTAACACTTGGTGTCGCCAACGCGCAAAACCTGTTTGGAACACTTAAGGCACCTGAGCCGCCATTGCCGGTTATAAACGTGCAAGCACAGGATCCGTCATTGAGAATTGGCCAGCTTGAAGAGCAGGTGCGTCAGTTAACGGGCCGTCTTGAAGAGCTCGGTTTTCAAATGTTGCAGATGCAAGAACAAATGCGTCAAATGCAACAGGATAATGAATTCCGCTTTCAGGATTTAGAAAAATCCAGCAATTCAGATCAATCAAACCTTGCGCCAAAAACGCCTCGTATAAATTCAGAAGATACGACCATAACAATTGGCACGCCTGAATTTGATGCAAATGGCAATTTGGTGGAAGGTGTCACCGTTAGCTCAGTTGGTGATGGCGCGGCAGGTGAATTATACAAGCAAGGTTATTCACAAATCTTAGCTGGTGATTATGCCGATGCAGCGTCAACATTTCAAACCTACATCAATCAATATCCAGATGAGGCACAAGTCTCAGATGCTTATTTTTGGCTAGGTGAATCTTATTATTCGCAAGGTGCTTTTAAAGATGCCGCACGCACGTTTTTAGATGCACATAAAGCCTATCCGGATGCAAACAAAGCGCCGGACACGTTGCTCAAGCTTGGTATGTCGCTCGTCGCATTGGACAATCGCGAAACAGCCTGTGCTACTTATAATGAAGTGGGTGTGAGATACCCGGCCGCTTCAAAAGCTATCAAAGATAAAGTCGCTAGTGAACAATCCCGCGCACAATGCTAATCGCGACTTATTAAGGTTAGCGGACAATTTTCTCCTTAAATTAAAAGATGGGCCTCTCGCCATTGCCGTATCGGGCGGTAGTGATTCAATGGCGGTTTTAGATTTGCTCATAAAAGCAAACGCACAAAATCGAAAACTCTATTGCTTTACTGTTGATCATCAGCTTCGTGAAGAAGCAAAGCTAGAAGCTCAATTTGTTGCAGATTTTTGCGCAGATCATCAAATTACCCATCAAACACTTGTTTGGAATGGTGATAAGCCATCAACGGGCATTCAAACAGCCGCACGCTGGGCGCGATATCAACTGCTCAATCAGGCTTGTCAGGATGTTGGTGCTATCGGACTGGTGACGGCGCATAACTTAGACGATCAGTTTGAAACCGTATTTATGCGGATGCAGCGCGATAAAACCGGCGAGGGGATCGGTTTATCTGGAATGGCACCAACTGCGCTTTTCTACGGAAGTATGTGGGTGTTCCGACCATTTTTATCAGTTAGAAAACAACAGCTGAAAGAACATCTTTTAAATTCATCGATCGATTGGCGAGAAGATCCTTCAAATGTCGATGAAAAATTTGAGCGTGTGCGTGTCCGACAAAACGCTAATCTGGATTTTGATTTAGATGATATTGAAGCTAATGCGCAAAAGCGGAAAAACTTATCTGATGCTGCTGCCAAGTACGTCGATCAGCATTGCAAAACCGATGATGGATTTGTGTTTCATCTGACGATTTCAGATCATCAACAAAGAACCTTAGAAAAAGTTCTAGAAGTTCTAGTTCACGTCATCGGTGGGCGAGATCGATCTCTTAGCCGAGATGATGTTATCTCTCTCTATAATCTTGCAACATCTGAAGGGAATATGCGTAAGACGATGGGGCGGGTCGTCTTGAATAAATCAGGTCCAAATCTTCAAATTTATCGTGAGAATCGCGGGTTTGAAAATTGCCACATTGATGCTGGTAAAAGCATGAAATGGGATGGCCGGTTTTTAATTCATAATCTGAGTGAAAATATCGGTTTTGAGCTAAAGCAAAATGACGACGAATTGGGCTGTCCACCAATAATTAGGTGGCTAGGAGACGAAGAATGGTCATCGCCTTTTGATCATGCCTTGGTGCGCATCAAACCCTATATCAATAAATACGATCAGGTATTGTCAGAATTTGATTTTGAATTGGCCAATTCCATTGCGCTGCTTGTTGGAAGATCAGAGTTTTTATTGCCCTTTGAGAACGCCAAAGAGCAAATTCAATAGCAATGATGCAAATTAATGGCATTTCAGGCTGATATCTTGTGTCGCACTGACTTGGCAATTGCACAGAAGCTCCCTATATGATGTTACCAGAGGGCACAATTGTGTGCCGAAATGGTGTCGGGGATATCGATGAACCCTAATTTTCGTAATTTTGCTTTATGGGCAATCATAGCTCTTTTATTGATTGCTCTATTTAACATGTTCCAAAGCCCAACTGATGGTGCGAGTGGAACAAAAATAGCCTATTCGCAATTCTTGCAGGATGTGGATGCTGGACAGATCAATGAAGTGACCATATCTGGTAATCAGATTTTTGGTTCTTACAGCGGTTCTGGCGGTAAGTTTCAGACCTATTCGCCAGGTGATGGTGATTTAGTACAGCGTCTTGAAGCGAATAATGTAACGATCAATGCGCAACCTGAATCAGACGGTTCAAACAGCTTCTTGGGTTACTTTATTTCTTGGTTGCCAATTCTTGTGATTTTGGGTGTTTGGATCTTCTTCATGCGCCAGATGCAAGGCGGTTCTCGTGGTGCGATGGGCTTTGGTAAATCCAAAGCTAAATTGCTGAACGAAACGCAAGGTAAAATCACTTTTGAAGATGTTGCTGGTGTTGATGAAGCAAAAGAAGATCTTGAAGAGATCGTTGAGTTTTTGCGTGATCCACAAAAGTTCCAAAGACTTGGTGGCCGTATTCCTCGTGGTGTGCTTCTAGTTGGACCTCCAGGTACTGGTAAAACACTTCTTGCGCGTTCAGTTGCTGGAGAAGCAAATGTACCGTTTTACACAATTTCAGGTTCTGACTTTGTTGAAATGTTCGTAGGTGTGGGTGCATCTCGTGTGCGTGACATGTTCGAACAGGCTAAGAAAAACTCACCTTGCATTATCTTTATCGATGAGATCGATGCTGTGGGTCGTCATCGTGGTGCCGGTCTTGGCGGTGGTAATGATGAGCGTGAGCAAACATTGAACCAATTGCTTGTTGAGATGGATGGTTTTGAAGCGAATGAAAGCATCATTCTTATCGCGGCTACCAACCGTCCGGACGTGTTGGATCCAGCATTGCTTCGCCCAGGTCGTTTTGACCGTCAGGTCGTTGTACCTAATCCTGATTTGAGCGGTCGTGAGCAGATTTTGAAAGTGCACGTGCGTAACGTGCCATTGGCGCCAAATGTTGATCTGAAAGTTATCGCACGCGGTACGCCAGGATTTTCTGGTGCGGATTTGATGAACCTTGTGAACGAAAGTGCGCTTATGGCTGCGCGTCGCAACAAACGTCTTGTTACAATGCAAGAGTTTGAAGATGCGAAAGATAAGGTCATGATGGGCGCAGAACGTCGTTCAACAGCTATGACTGAAGATGAGAAAAAACTTACAGCTTATCATGAAGCTGGTCACGCAATCCTAGCATTGCATGTGCCTGCAGCTGACCCGGTGCATAAAGCAACGATTATCCCACGTGGTAGAGCGCTTGGTATGGTGATGCAATTGCCAGAAGCTGATCGTTATTCCATGAGTTATAAATGGATGATCTCGCGTCTTGCTATTATGATGGGTGGACGTGTTGCTGAAGAAGTAACCTTCGGTAAGGAAAACATCACATCGGGTGCTTCATCTGATATCGAACAAGCCACAAAGCTTGCTCGTGCGATGGTCACGCAATGGGGCTTTTCTGATGAGCTTGGTCAAGTTGCTTATGGTGAAAACCAGCAGGAAGTATTCTTGGGCCATTCAGTTGCTCAATCTCAGAACATGTCTGAAGAGACAGCAAAGAAAATTGATGCTGAGGTTCATCGTCTAATTGATGAAGCAACGGCAACAGCGCACAAAATCATTAAAACTAAGAAAGATGAGTTTGTCGCAATTGCTGAAGGCTTGCTTGAATATGAAACTTTAAGCGGTGATGAAATTGCTTCCATCATTAAAGGTGAAAAGCCTGCACGTGATATGGGTGACGATACGCCACCAAGTCGCGGTAGTGCGGTTCCATCTGCCGGCGTTAAAGCTGATAAGCCTAAAAAGTCGGGTGGTGAAGAACCGGATTCAGATCCAGAACCGACACCAGAGTAATCGCTGGAAAATTAGACAAAAAGGGCCGTTTCGGCCCTTTTTTTATTGGTGTTAACCATAGAATTGTTTATCAGCTGGTTTTAACGCAATTTGGACAAAGATGCGTTATAAGCCAATTCGGACTAAACAAGTGGGGATAATATGGCACGTCGTTATTTTGGAACTGATGGCATTCGAGGCAAGTCAAACACGCCGCCTATGACAGCGGATCTTGCGATGCGAGTTGGCGCCGCGGTTGGAAAGCTATTCCGTCGTGGTGAACATCGTCATCGTGTTGTAATTGGTAAAGACACCAGATTGTCTGGCTATATGATTGAAAATGCGCTTGTTGCAGGTTTCACATCAGCTGGTTTGGATGTGTTGCTTTTAGGCCCGATCCCTACACCGGGTGTTGCTATGCTTACCAGATCCATGCGCGCGGATATCGGCGTGATGATTTCAGCATCGCACAATGCTTATCAAGACAATGGCATCAAACTATTTGGACCGGACGGTTATAAGCTTTCAGATGAATTTGAAGCTCAGATTGAAGATTTAGTCGATGCAGATTTCCAATCGCTTTTGGTGA
>JAHDEP010000091.1 GCA_020628775.1 Rhizobiaceae bacterium
GCCTGGAAGTTACAGGAACTTCATAACGGGTGATGTATTGCATTGCAACATTTGAAAATCAATCCGTAGAACTGTGGACGACACTCCGTAGTCCTACGGTATTTAATTTTATGCCTAAAATGCAGCTATGCCGCGCGTTTTGCGCTGCCTTTGCGAGCATTAGTACGGCGGCGAGTTGATTGTGGACGACCAGAGTTAGCTGCGCCTTCTCCACCCTCTTTCTTCTTGCCATTACGTGCATGCTTCTTGAAACTGAATGGTTTTGCCTTGCTTTTTGCTTGTCCAGGCTTTCCTGCACCACCTTTACCACCGGCTTTTTTACGCGCTGGGCGCGGCACATCGGTGTTCGGGTTCATCAGTTTTGATATCGCATACCATTTCTCATCATCAGCTTGCGAGATAAAGCACAATGCTTCTCCTTCAGCGCCAGCACGTGCTGTTCGGCCAATGCGGTGAATATAATCTTCAGGTGATTGCGGCAGATCAAAATTGATCACATGCTCAATATGCGGAATATCCAAACCACGGGCAGCAATATCAGTTGCAACCAAAATTCGAATGCGCTTAGCGTGGAAGCTTTTGATCACACGCTCGCGCTTATTATGACGCAAATCACCATGGATCGCATCAGCATCGTGACCTTCCTTCGACAAACGCTTGGCCATTTTATCGGCGTTATACTTGCTTTTAACAAATACAATGATCGAGCCTTCGCGCTGATTTAGCTCATCCTGCAAACGTGGGTATTTCTCACTTTGCGTTAAATGAACAATCTCTTGCTTGATGTTTTTCGCAGGATCTGTAACCGAACCAATCGCAACACGCTCAGGGTTGATCATGTATGATTTCGATAAGTTGACGATGTTATGCGGCAAAGTTGCAGAGAAGAGCAATGTTTGACGTTGCTTTGGCATATGTTTGATAATTTTATCAATCTGAGATGCAAAACCCATATCAAGCATACGATCTGTTTCATCGAGCACCAAGAAGCTCGTGCGATCCAAACGCAAAGATTTACGTGCTAAGTGGTCATTGATGCGGCCAGGCGTACCAACAATAACGCGCGGATCACGTCGTAGGTGGTTAAGCTGTTTTGGCATCGGCTCACCACCGATCAAAAGTGCAGTTAGAATTTTTGATTTCTTACCCAAAAATCCTTGAATAGCCTGATGCACCTGCGTTGCCAATTCCCGTGTTGGCGTAATAACAACTGCCATATCATCAGGGTTTGCCATCATTTTAGCCACTAGCGGAATACCAAAGGCGCCAGTTTTACCAGTACCAGTTTGCGCAGAACCCAAAATGTCTCGACCTTTGAGCGCAAGCGGGATGGCTTTTTGTTGTACAGGCGTTGGTTTGTTAAATCCCAAATGGTCCAAACAATGATGTAGGGATTCAGGTAAATTGAATGATTTAAAGTTTTCCATGTCATAATCCTTTGCGATGGAGAACTCTCCATCACATGTAAGAACGGTCTCGCGCTGACTTTCAAATAAAGCGCAAGAACCATTTTAATGTTCTGTCAGACATTAAAGGATCAACAAAGATGAACATGATCGCGAAAAGCCTGAGCTGGGGCAAGCCCACAGAGCTCAACTGCTTTAGGGCCTTATAAATGAGTTTTCATCAACTCTTGTTGCGCTTGGTATAGGCAGGCGGCCAAGAATGCAAGAACAATTGTGCATAGCAGCATTGCGTTGATCATCACATAGGTGCACAAAGCACTTCTTTATTAAGGTGCGAAAACACCAAAATTCCTTGACTTGTCAGCCAATTGGGCGTATCGGAACACCTAAGCGGTGCAATTTATTTTGTGCCGTTTATCTTTGTATGCAACTTATCGCATCAAAGTTGAACCGATAATCTTTTATAATACAATAGGTTATCATTGATCGAAGACTGAAAAAAGACGGTCTTTTGCAAAGAGTGTTTATAAGCTCGAGCAAAAAGAACTGGACTGAACACTCAAAGGAAAAAAAATGTTCGCAGTCATTAAAACTGGTGGTAAGCAATATCGCGTTACTGCTGATGACGTTCTAAAAGTAGAACGTGTTGCTGGCGAAGCTGGTGACATTATCGAATTCACAGAAGTTATGATGGTTGGCGAAGGCGCATCTGCGACTATTGGCAAACCAACTGTTGATGGCGCAATGGTTACAGCTGAAGTTGTTGACCAAGGCCGTGGTCGTAAGATCATCGCTTTCAAAAAACGTCGTCGTCAAAACTCACGCCGCACAATCGGTCACCGTCAGCATTTCACAACAGTGAAGATCGCTGAGATTTTGACAGATGGCGCGAAAGCTTCGAAAAAAGCTGCTGCTAAGAAGCCAGCTGCAAAAGCAGAAGCTCCAAAGAAAGCTGCTGCTGAAAAAGCTCCGGCTAAAGCTGCTGACGCTGCACCTGCAGCATTGTTCACTGCACCTGAAGGCCCAGCTGATGATTTGAAAAAAATCTCAGGTGTTGGTCCAGTGCTTGAGAAAAAACTAAACGCACTTGGCGTGACAACATTTGCGCAAGTTGCTGCAATGTCACGTGATGACATTGAAAAACTAGATGACGCTTTGTCTTTCAAAGGCCGTATCGATCGCGATAACTGGCTTGAGCAAGCAGCTGAACTAGCTAAAGCATAATTGACGAGATCGTAGGAGATAAAAAATGGCACATAAAAAAGCTGGTGGTTCATCCCGCAACGGTCGCGATTCTGAATCAAAACGCCTAGGCGTTAAAAAATTCGGCGGCGAAGCTGTAATTTCAGGCAACATTATTCTGCGTCAGCGCGGCACAAAGTGGCATCCGGGTACGGGTGTTGGCCTTGGTCGTGATCACACTATTTTTGCCACAACTCAAGGCAATGTAGAGTTCCGCAAAAAGGCCAACGGACGCACGTATGTGTCTGTAATGCCTATGGCGGAAGCAGCGGAATAACCGGAAACGCTCTAAATCATCCGGTGTCTCATCGACCCGGCTGATTGTAAATAAGCCAAATGTTTTAAAGGGAAGATGAGAGATCATCTTCCCTTTTTGTTTTTGCATTCACAGGAGGCTTTAAAATGCAATGTCAGTCAGATGAACAATTTAGTGATGAATATGAAGAACGGATAAGCCAAAGTGATGGGCTCAGTATAAGCGTTACAGGATCTGTAACACAAATTGACACCCCTCGCCTTACTTTGCGCAAACCGCATTGTGATGACATAGACGCAATTTCCACGTTGGCAAATGACTTTGCCGTGGCCTCAATGCTTTCTCGAATGCCCTATCCGTATAAACGTGCGGATGCGGAAGATTTTGTGAATAAGATTGCCAAGTTGGAAAATGGAAATTGCGTCTATGCCATTACACTCAATGAAACGGGTGAGTTTATTGGCTGTTGTGGGATCGAAAAGAAACAAGGACGCGAGCGCATGGAAATCGGATATTGGCTAGGCAAACCCCATTGGGGGCAAGGCTATGCAACAGAAGCTGCTCACGCTCTGGTCGATAAAGCTTTTCGGATTTGCAAAATCGAAGAAATTATCGGTCGCTGCAGAATTGGCAATTTAGCTTCTCGCAGTGTGCTGCAAAAAAGTGGTTTCCAATTTATCGGAACCGGCATGAATTATTCATTGGCGCAAGACACTCAAGTGCCTGTGGAACTTTACAGATTAGAACGTAAAATTTGGGATTCATTGCGTAACTGGCCTGAATCCACCGAACAGAAAACCAGATTGAAAGGAGGTTAAGATGTTGGAAATAATAAAAAATCACGAGGAACGCATAGCGCTGGAGCCGATCGCGCAAAAGCACGTAAAGCCGATGGCTAGTCTTGCTGGTAATCCGAAAATTCTTGACCGGATGCTTTTCAAACCGCAGCCTTTTACTGTTGATGATGCGCAAAAGTTTGTAGAGCGTGCGCAAAACAGCAATCCATTAGAGCTGTTAAGTTATGCAATTGTTGATCGTTTAACACGCGAGTTTTTGGGTGTGACCAGTATTTCTGTCAAACCAAACCACATCATTCCATCTTTTGGATATTGGTTGGGTGAGCAACATTGGAATAAAGGTTTGGCGAGCGAAACCGTCGGCGTCGTTGTACGCGATGTATTGCCTGAGTTCCGCTTTGCAATCTTACGAGCTGGATGTGAGTTGGATAATCTTGCATCACAACGTGTCCTTGAGAAAAACGGTTTTAAGCCGCAAGAAACTGCGCCTTTAAACATCGGTGATCAAAAATCAATTGATATCAAATGGTATCAGATTAATTTGGCGCCATATCAGGGGTATAACAACTCAGATGTGAAAGAAGACACGGCTTAAAAGCTTTAATCTTTTGCCTTTTTGCGCAAGCATCTATATCCCTCTCAGCAATATCTATCGTTGAGATAAATTTTAGCCTCATATTTTGATCATTTCAGAATATGAGGCTATATGACTATTTAATTTAAGCAGACCAATTGGCGGACAGCACAGATGAAATTTCTAGATCAGGCAAAAGTATATATTAAGTCTGGCGCAGGTGGTGCTGGCTGCGTCTCGTTCCACCGCGAAAAGTTTGTTGAATTCGGCGGACCAGACGGCGGTGATGGTGGCAATGGTGGCCATGTATGGATCGAAGCCGTCAATGGCTTAAACACGCTGATCGATTATCGTTTCCAACAACACCATAAAGCCCAAACGGGTGTCCATGGAATGGGCCGAAACAGAACCGGCGCAAAAGGTGAAGACATTACGTTAAAAGTACCAGCGGGAACGCAAGTATTTGAAGAAGATAATGAAACACTGATTTGCGATATCACCGAAGAAGGTCAACGCTTCCGTATTGCCAAAGGTGGCAATGGTGGCTTTGGCAACGCGCATTTTAAATCAGCGACCAATCAGGCGCCACGCAATGCAAATCCAGGCCAACCCGCTGAAGAAAAAACAGTGTGGTTGCGTCTAAAACTAATCGCTGACGCCGGTCTTGTTGGCTTGCCAAATGCGGGTAAATCAACATTTTTATCCAATGTAAGCCGTGCCCGTCCTAAAATTGGCGCATATCCATTTACCACACTGCACCCAAACTTGGGTGTTGCAACATCGGATGGCTATGAATTTATCATCGCCGATATCCCAGGTTTAATCGAAGGCGCACATGAAGGTGCTGGTATTGGTGACAGATTCTTAGGCCATGTTGAGCGAACCCGTGTGATGCTGCACTTGGTGTCTGCACAAGAAGAAGACGTGGCCAAAGCTTATAAAACTGTGCGCAAAGAGCTTGAAGCCTACGGTAAAGGCATTGCAGAAAAGCCAGAGATTGTAGCGCTTTCCCAAACTGATATTTTGGACGAAGAAACGCTTAATGAAAAAATGCAAGCGCTTGAAGAAGCAGCAGGTCGAAAAGTTGAGAAGATATCTTCTATTGCTGGATTTGGCATGAAAGAAATGCTGCGAAATCTACGCAAGCATATCGATCAGAACTTAAGTGACGAGGCAGAGTAATGAGCGGGGGTCGCAAACGCGTTGATAGTCACACAAAGATCGTGATTAAAATCGGCTCCGCTTTGCTCGTAGATCGCCAAAGCGGTCTTAAGTCCGATTGGTTGGCCTCATTATGTGATGACATCGCAGCGCTGAAAGCAAAAGGCGCGGATGTGCTTGTTGTCTCATCAGGGGCGATCGCTATGGGCCGCACCGTTTTATCTGCGACCAACAAACGCCTCAAACTTGAAGAGAGCCAAGCTTGTGCAGCGGTGGGCCAAATTGCTTTGGCGCGTGCTTGGTCTGAATGTCTTTCACACCATGATATCTTTGCAGGACAAGTGCTACTTACATTAAACGACACTGAAGAGCGCCGCAGATACTTAAATGCCCGCGCAACGATTGGCGAGTTACTCGAACTTGGCGCTATTCCAATCATCAATGAAAATGACACCGTTGCGACCAGCGAAATTCGCTATGGTGACAATGATCGCCTCGCAGCCCGGGTAGCCACCATGGTTGGTGCTGATTTATTGGTGCTATTGTCTGATATTGATGGACTATATACAGCCCCTCCTCATGAAGATCCAAACGCAGAGTTTTTGGAAGTCATTGAGCAAATCACACCGGAAATTGAAGCTATGGCCGGTGATGCTGGCTCTGAATTATCGCGTGGTGGCATGCGTACAAAAATCGATGCAGCAAAGATTGCGACAACAGCTGGTTGTTCAATGATCATAGCATCCGGACAAACCACGAACCCGCTATCCTCCATCGATAATGGCGCGCGTTCATCATGGTTTAACGCATCGGGAAGCCCGCGCACTGCACGTGCAGTTTGGATTGCAGGTCAACTTGAACCTGCGGGCGCGCTAACAATTGACGATGGTGCCATCGGCGCTCTGAAAAAAGGCAAAAGCTTATTGCCCGCAGGGGTACGTAAAGTTAAAGGCGATTTTTATCGAGGTGATACGATATCTATTCGCAGTCAAACAGGTGAAGAAATTGCTCGCGGCATATCACGCTATGATGCGGATGAAGCCACTGCAATTGCAGGCCTACAAACATCACAAATTGAAGAAAAACTAGGTTATGCTGGGCGAAGCGCCATGGTGCACCGGGATGATTTAGTTATGATGCATGCCAAAGAAAAAGCATCATAAGGTTTTAAAGAACGGGATTTTATCATGTCTGATACATTGGAACGAACGCAAACTGTTGAAGAAGTAATGATGGACATTGGTGCACGCGCCAATGCAGCAAAACCCGCATTGGCCATCGCAAGTGCTGAGCGCAAACATGCAGCTCTGATCGGCATGGCACAAGCAATTGAAGCCAATATTGCAGATATTTTAAACGCCAATGCCATTGATATGGAAAAGGGCGTTGCCAACAATATGTCATCAGCCATGCTCGATCGTCTGAAACTAGATGATGGCCGAGTTCGCGCAATGGCAGACGGTATTCGTGCAATTGCCGAACTTAAAGATCCAATTGGTGAAGTAATTGCTCAGTGGGATCGTCCAAATGGTCTTAACATTGAACGCGTGCGCACGCCACTTGGTGCTATCGGCGTCATTTATGAAAGCCGCCCAAATGTAACAGCAGATGCTGGTGCGCTTTGTCTAAAGGCAGGCAATGCTGTGGTATTGCGCGGTGGCTCAGATAGTTTCCATTCTTCAGGTGCAATCCATAAATGTTTGGTCAAAGGTCTAGAAGCTGCAAACTTGCCAAAAGACGCTATTCAAATTGTTCCAACATCAGATCGTGCAGCTGTGGGCGAAATGCTCAAAGGCTTGAACGGCGCAATTGATGTGATCATCCCGCGCGGTGGCAAAGGCTTGGTGGCGCGCGTTCAATCTGAGGCCCGCGTTCCAGTTTTTGCCCACCTTGAGGGTCTGTGCCACATCTATGTCGATGCTTCAGCTAGTTTGGAAATGGCAAAAGAAATCGTTCTAAACGCAAAATTACGACGCACTGGAATTTGTGGTGCAGCTGAAACTTTGTTGATCGATGAAAATGCCGACGCTTCTTTTGTGCCAGCGCTTATAAATGCATTAAGAGATGCAGGTTGTGAAGTGCGTGGGACAGAAGCCATTATTGCGCAAGTTGATGCGGTGATCCCAGCCACGATTGAAGATTGGTCAACGGAGTATCTGGATAAGATCATCGCTGCTAAAACCGTTGATGGAATTTCTGGTGCAATTGAGCACATTAATCAATATTCATCAAACCATACAGAAGCGGTAATTTGCGAAGATCCTTCTGTTGCTGAACGGTTTTTCAACGAGATAGATTCTGCAATTCTATTGCATAATGCGTCGACGCAATTTGCCGATGGCGGTGAATTTGGCATGGGTGCTGAAATCGGCATTGCAACTGGCAAAATGCATGCGCGTGGTCCCGTTGGCGTTGAACAACTGACATCGTTTAAATACCGCGTCCGCGGCAATGGTCAAATTCGACCATCATAACCGATAGAATTATTAGCTTGAGCACATCTGCCACCAAACCAGATTTTTTAAAAATGCCACTCGCGCATAAAGGCATGCGTGTGGGGCTGTTTGGTGGCTCGTTTAATCCTCCCCATGAGGGTCATGTTCTGGTCGCAGAAACGGCCATTCGCCGCCTGCAACTTGATCAGGTTTGGTGGATGGTAACCCCTGGAAATCCACTCAAGAGCCATAAAGAATTGGCTGCTTTAGAAACAAGGGTCAATCTTAGTCGACAGATTTGCGAAGACCCGAAGATTAAAATTACCGCCTTTGAAGCAGCCCATGATCTGCAATTCACCGCGGAGACGCTGCAATTTGTTAAATCTCGAAATTCTGGCGTGAACTTCGTTTGGTTGATGGGTGCTGATAATTTGGCGAACTTTCACCATTGGCAAAACTGGCAATTTATCGCGGGGCAATTTCCCATTGCGGTGATCGATCGACCAGGATCTACTTTATCTTATTTGTCATCACGCATGGCTAAAACATTTGCCCATGCCCGCCTTGATGAAACAGATGCTAAGCGACTGCCTTTTTTAAAAGCCCCAGCTTGGACTTTTTTACATGGTCCTCGCTCGACACTTTCATCAACCGCAATTCGAAATGCGGCGAAATAGCCTGAACAATTAGTTTGCCTTTGTTTGGGATTTGACTTGCTTCACAACAGGTTTCAATCGTATTATCTTAATGTCGGGTAATTATAAACTTTACCCGTATTAAGCATGTTCTTATAGAAGAAAGGGATCAAGCTGAGAACAGCAACCACAAAGACAGACGCTGAAAACGCACTGTCATCAGGTCAGAACTCTGGCGAAAATGCCATGAAGGAGACCTTAAAGACCGTATTAGACTGCTTGGAAGAAGCCAAAGCAGAAGATACGATTTCAATTGATATCTCCGGAAAATCGTCAATCGGCGATTACATGATTGTGACATCCGGACGTTCAAACCGCCATGTTTCCGCTATTTGCGATCAACTTATCAAAGACATCAAAGGCGCAGGCTTTGCTTCACCTCGTATTGAGGGGCAAAATGCTGGCGATTGGGTTTTGATGGATTGTGGCGATATTATTATTCACATCTTCCGCCCGGAAATTCGTGATTTTTATAATATTGAAAAAATGTGGATGGCACCCGAAACAGATGAAAAGGTCGTGCACTAGTTTCTAGTGTTTGAATTTTATCATCTGAAATAGGCATGATGGAGCCTAAGACAGCTCCATTTCACTGGCAGGTACAGCTGGCCAATTGGCCAGAAAAGACGTTTGACGCCTTAATCTGCATAAGATTGTAAAGATTGACGATTATGCGCATTCATCTTTTCGCTGTTGGCAAATTAAAATCTGGGCCTGAAAGCGAACTTACCAAAAGATATTTGGACCGATTATCAAAATCCGGCCCGGCGATTGGGCTCGAGTTTGGCAAAATGACGGAAGTCAGCGAAAGTCGCGCTTCTCATGCAAATACCCGCAAATCCGATGAAGGTGCATTGCTCGACAAAGCCATTCCAGATAATGCGAAACTGATCATTTTAGACGAAGTGGGAGAAACCATCTCGTCAGATAAATTTGCTAAATTGCTGGCAAATTTACGCGACAACGGTGATCGAGATGTTATTTTCGCAATCGGCGGGGCTGATGGTCACGCGGACGCATCACGACAAAAGGCTTACAAAACCCTTTCTTTTGGAAAAATGACATGGCCGCACCAGATGGCTCGCTTCATGTTAGCTGAGCAACTTTATCGCGCTGTTACAATCCTTTCAGGGCATCCTTATCATCGCATTTAGGAAATAATCGATGTTTGATTATCCACCAATGCCCCATTGCAAACACAAGTTTGTGAGATGACAATAAATCAGTAATTTGAGTATATTACGATAGACCAACTGAATGAGGTTCGATCAACCAAGCCGATGAATTTGAACGCTGTCAAATATCTTAAATCCGTGATCGGTATTGCCGTGCTGATAAGCTCTGCAAATATATCGTTTGCACAAGATAACGACGCGCTTAATTCTAATGATCCAACCAAAGCGCTCGAACAAAACCGCACACAAACAGAAGCCGAATTAAACGCTCTTCAGAGCGAAACTGTACAGATCACCTCGACATTAAAACGTCTTGAAAATGATATTCAATCCCTCAAAAAAGATCGTGAAGCATTAGAAGAAAAACTTAATGCCGCCGAACAACGCCAAAATATTTTGGATGAACGGATCGTCACGGGTGAAGGAAAACTCACAGATCTTGAAGCGCGCGAAACCATTGTGAAAAACTCACTTCGTGAACGCAATAATGTGCTTGCCGAAGTTTTAGCTGCTCTGCAAAGGCTTGGGTCCAACCCGCCCCCAGCGCTTTTGGTTTCTCCTGAAGATGCTTTATCTTCCGTCCGAAGCGCAATTTTGCTTGGCGCCGTTGTTCCTGAAATTCGTTCAGAAACAGAAAAGCTGATAACTGATCTGCAAGAATTGGCAGATATTCGCACTGAAATTACCAGTGAGCGAACGCAATTGGCGGCTGATCTAGATGAGAGTTTTAAAGAGCAAGAAGAGTTAACCGCCTTAATTAAAGAGAAAGCTGCGTTGAACATTGCCAGTTTAACCCAGTTGGAAAAAGAGCGGAAACGCGCCAATGAGCTTGAAGATAAATCATCTGAGCTGAAAACAGTTGTTGCTGCTTTAACGACAGAAATCCAATCGATCCGAGAAGCGGCAGAAATCGCCCGTCTTGAAGAAATTGAACGCCAAAAGAAAGCACAGGAACAACTCGCTCGTGCCCGCGAACTAGCAGAAGCAAGAGAATTGCCAAACCAGGAACGCCTTATGCCGGCCTATTCCTTTGCCGCTTTGCAATCAACATTGCAGTTCCCAATTGAAGGCGCGGTTGAAAAACGTTTTGGTGAAGAAGATAATTCAGGTCAGGCCTTGCAAGGCATTTTGATGTCAGCAAGCGAAAATGATCGCGTTTTAGCACCAGTAGATGGTTGGGTGACATATGCAGGACCATTCCGCACCTATGAAAACATCATCATCTTAAATGCTGGTGAAGGTTATCACATGGTGATCGCCGGACTAGACCAATTAAAAGTAAATCAAGGACAGTTCGTCATTTCAGGCGAACCAATAGCTGTGATGGGTCGCGAAAGCTTTACCAATAATAGCGCATTAACACTAGCGTCGGGCAAGCCTACGCTTTACATTGAACTTAGAAAAGATCAAACACCGATTGATTCTGCCCCCTGGT
>JAHDEP010000092.1:0-5683 GCA_020628775.1 Rhizobiaceae bacterium
CTTATGACTATTGGCGGAGACGAGTTGATCGTCCCCGCTTTTTTTGTTTATGATACGTGCTAAGTTGTTGTACTTTCAGCGAGATGTGAGACTTTTATATGAATGTGAAATCTGACCGGTTAGAACACCCTTCGTCGAGTTCCAAATTTCGCCAGGCACTTTTAGGCTGCGTTTTAATCTCAACGCTGGCACTTGTCGCTTGTGAAACCACAACGACAAGCTCAGATGTTATCCGCATCGACAGAGAACAAGGTTCTGAACAGAATATCGCATCTTTAACATCTGTTATCACGGCAAATCCGAACGATCCGGAAGGATATAATGTTCGTGGGTCTGCTTATGGTAAGGCTGGTCAGTTCAACTCAGCACTTGAAGATTTCAACAAAGCAATCTCAATTAATCCACGTTTTCATCAGGCTTACGCAAACAGAGCGCTGATCTACCGCAATATCAATCAGCCGGTAAAAGCTGCCAACGATTACAATCAAGCTATCCGTATCAATCCACAATATGATGCAGCTTACATCGGACGCGGCAATCTATACAGACAAGCTGGCCGCACATCTGAAGCCTTTGCGGATTTTAATAAAGCTATTGATTTAGGCACAACAGATCCACGCGCCTTCCACAACAGAGGCCTGATTTACCAAATTCGCGGTGAACACCTAAATGCAATCGGTGACTTTGCTAGATCAATTGCACTTGCACCTGATTCACCAGAGCCATTTAACGGTCGCGGCATTTCTCAGCTTGTTCTTGGCAAAGAAGATGAAGCGCTTGAAGATTTCAATCGAGCGATTAATTTGGATAAAACCGTTGCTGAATCCTGGTCAAACCAGGCATTGGTCTATGAACAGCGCGGCGATAAATCGCGTGCTCGGAAGTCATATATCAGAGCTATTGCACTTAATCCGAACTACCAGCCAGCAAAAGATGGCTTAGCTCGCGTTCGCAACTAATTTCAGCTTAACTAATTTTCAGACAAAATAAAACGCGCAGACTTCGCAGTCTCCGCGTTCAAAATTGTGTTCTAGTTTCTTTAAAACGAGATCAAATAATCTTGTTCATGATGAAACGCCCAACGAAGAGCAAAACAAAGAACGAAACAAACCCAGTTAGCAAACCACCTGAGGTGAAAAACCCGATCGCCATTGCAATAAGCAAAGCAATACAGATCAATGTGCCGTATTTTGTACCGACCATAAACACGTTATATGTTTTATCGTGCTCAGAGTAATCCATTTCAGCGCCGAGCTCGACTGGACCTGTCTCTTGTTTAGCCATTTACCTTCTCCAGATTGAATAATATTTGCCAGAGATTTACACAATTCAGCTTATCGAAGCAATGCGAAATTGATTGATTTTCACCCATAAAACGATTGAACTTGGGGAATAATCGACAATGGTGGTAAATTTATTTCCGATAAAGGCGCGAACATACGCTTTTGCTCAAACGGCGTTGAATTGAAAAACGGGTACCGCTTCTTAATTGACGGCAGTGTTTGTTTGATGTGTCCACCATAAATGTCCAGATCACAGCTCAAGTAATCGTTCCATTTGGGCTCAGCCAAAGGTGAGAAATTCAAAAATCTGCGATAAAACGCGCGATGATTGGCTCGGATAATAGCAAGCAAGTGATCTGCTTTATAATATTCAGACGCCATCAGAGCTGTTCGAATGGTCAAATAGGCCAATCCTGGAAATTCTTTAATCAAAGCAGGATCCGCGGCAAACTTTAATGGATCAATCACGCTCATCCCGGCATCAAGCATAGGACCAACAACTTCAGGGAATTGCTTCATCGCTAGCCCATCGTGATGCCTTGAAGTCACGTGGTGGATCCGCATGGTGACGACCAGTTGCTCTAGATAATAAACGCCGATGACATGCGCGTTCTCGGCAAAATCTTCGTCATCTATCATGATAGAGTGTTTATCAGGAGCTAATCCAACCGGCTCATATGCTCGGCGTCTTAACGCTGCCACCTCTTCAAGATCTTCAATTGATTCAACGCGACGATATTCAACATCTTCCATCAACGTCATTAGTTTTTGATTAAAACTGCCAACCGACTGCACGCTCGTCATCACACTACTCCACAAACCAAAACTTCCGTGGGCGAATATAATGTTAAAATTTTATTAATGATATGATTCAATTGAAAACTAACGATTAAGTTTTCATTAAGGTTAACAAATGGTTAACGCAAAAAGGCCTCACACTAAAAGAAGCGTGCTAAATGCGCTCAAATTTTAAGATTTGTTTGAAAATGAAACTATTTGGTTTGTTTCTTCAATTGTGAAGCGGCAGCGCCCTTTGAACGATCCAACTTTCTAGATAGCTCACGGATCGCGGATTTAGGCATTGGCATGCCAAAAATAAAGCCTTGGATGATGTCCGCACAATCATTATCACGAATGACGGCAAGCTGTTCATTCGTCTCAACACCCTCGGTGACAATTTCCAAGCCTAGTTCACGAGACATATGAATAATGCCGCGAAGAAGTTTGAGTTTCTGCTCATCGTCAACAATATCACGAACAAATGAGCGATCAATCTTCACTTTATTAAGTGGCAGCTTGTCCAAATAGCTCAAGCTTGAATAACCGGTACCAAAATCGTCAATCGCAATTGACATGCCCATCTGGCGCATTTCGCGCAGCAACATGGCAGCTTTATCAGCCTCATCAACCACCGCACTTTCAGTAACTTCTAAGTGCAAGCGCTCTGGTGCTAGTCCTGACACCATAATGGCTTCTGATATAACCTTGATAATGTGATTATCGACCAGATCATGAGCAGATAAATTCACAGAAACGAACATGTGCTCTGGCCATGTTGTACAATCTTGTACGGCATTCCTGATCATGCTCTGAGTTAGCTCGCGCACAACGCCGATCTCTTCGGCAAGCGGAATATATACTCCAGGCGATATAGGACCAAGCTCAGGGTGATTCCAACGCGACAATGCCTCCGCACCAACAATCTTACGCCCATCAGGGGTAAACATAGGTTGGTAGGCTGCAGTCAGCGTGTTCGCTTTCAATGCTTCACGCAGATCAGTTTTAAGTTTCTGGCGTTCTGTATGTTTGTCATCCATCGCCAATTCAAACTGTGACCAAGTATTATTGCCGTGCTTACGTGCATCACGCTTAGCAATATCGGCGCAAACCTGCATTTCCTCGAGCTTGAAATCATTTTTATCTCTGACAACAAGTCCGCCGCTAAAGCTGACATTAATTTCCATGCCATCGATTTCATAAACACGACAAATGTCATCGAACATCTCGTTCATGTGAGCTTTGATGACATCTTCCTTATGATGCGGGAAGAGAGCTACGAACTCATCGCCACCAAATCTTGAGACAAGAATGCCTTGATGTTTGGCAATCTCATTGATACGAGAAGCCACTTTCTTGAGCAACTCATCGCCAACAAGATATCCCTGAGTTTCATTGACATGTTTAAAGTCAATAATATCGAAAACAGCAAAGCCGACTTGAGACTTAGATGCTGTATTTAATAATTTATCATGTATGAGCTGACGGAACCATTCACGGTTTGGCGTATTTGTTAGGCCATCATAACGCGCCATATGAAGAATTTTCTGATCCGAACGGACTTTGTTCGTCACATCCTGGAAAATGATTACAACGCCGTCATCATTTTGATGGCGCGCTGTAAATTCAAACAATTGATGCGTATCGATTTCAAGCGTCATCCTGGATTTACGACCTGAAATCAAACCCAAAATGTCATTCTGCAAGGTTTCTCGTTTATCTTCTGAAAACGTTCCGCTTCTTAAAACATAGCGCAAAACAACATCAATTGGCTTGCCTTCAAGCTCCAAAACCTGAGGAATACCAAGCATAGATTTGGCTTTATAATTAACAACGCGCAGCTTTTTATCTGAATCAATCATGATCAGACCATGTGACATGTTGTTAATTGCACCATCTAAACGATCTGCAAGAACCGTACTTTGTTTTTGCGCCATAACGCTTGAATAAAGCACTTCGCGCACGCCATTTGCCAATGATCTTGTTGATAAAAATACAGGCAACAACAGCAGCGCTAAAACGCGCACAAAAACATCATCTGAAGCGATAAATCCGATTAAAACCGGAATACATACAGCCAAAACCATCATATCTACGTTGATTTTGGAGCCGAAATTCCGCCCCACAACCGCAACCAAGGTCGCAAATGTGACCGAAACAGTTGCAAGCTGAGCAAACCCGGATGTTGTTTGAATAAAGGTATAAGCGGTCATCACACCAAGCAATAATGTGATGGAAACTGCACCAATAACGTAGCGCCGCTCCCAATGCTGGGTTTCAGCAAGCGTAATTTCGCCTTCATCCGCTTTATCAAATTTGTTCATATCAAGCATACGGGCCGCCCATATGGCGATAATTCCGGCTGCGAAGAACATAAATGCGAGTTGATCTGTGTTTAAATATACAACAAGTGCCACAATAACGTGCGAAAGCATTCCGATGAACAGAGTGCTTCGTTTTGTGTACAGCGACCTAACAAATGATAGCCGGACATCTGATGTCACATCATTGTTATCATTAACTTGCATTAGCTAGTTTCCAACTCAACTATAAGCAAATTAAAACAACTGAACTAAAAAAAGAGTTAAAATTCCAGAGATTTAGCTAATATTTTATACCGATATATTCTACTATTTAGTAGCAATATGGGCTGTTTCAGGCACCGGTGATATCGGTGCTTTTCCCGAAAACCAATTGACCAAGTTATCAACTTGAAGGTCACCCATCGCATTTCTTGTATGCACAGACGCGGATGCGACATGCGGCAACACGGATACATTATCCAAGGTGAAAAAATCTTTTCGCGGATCAGGTTCATTCTCAAACACATCTAATCCTGCAGCAGCAATCGTCTTATTTTGCAAAGCTTCGATAAGCGCATCTTCATCAGCAACAGAGCCGCGCCCGACATTGATAAACACCCCGTCAGAGCCCAGCGCTTTAAGTATTTCAGCATTGATCGACTTCGTGGTCGCACTGGTCCCAGGAACGATAGAAATCAATGTATCTACGGCATTTGCCATATCTAGCAAGGTCGAATGGTATTTATATGAGAAACCGCTTTTTTCAGTCCGTGTATGATAGTGAATTTCAACGCCAAAACCTTCAAGACGCTTAGCAATTTCTTGACCAATACGGCCCAATCCATAAATACCCACCGTGCGGTTACGCATAGTAAGTGGGGTTAAACGATAATTGCCTTTGCCAACCCAGTCGCCATTTCGAATATGAGCCTCTGCTTTTGGTAACTCTCGCAAAGTATTCAACAAAAGACCAATGGTGGTATCGGCCACCTCTTCACTTAAAACATCCGGCGTATTGCAAACCATGACGTTATTCTCACCGGCAAATTTCGCGTCGATAACATCATATCCAACACCAAAATGGGCGATAATTTCTAATGATGGCAATCCCCTGATAAAATCATTAGGCAAATGAATTGCCGACGCAATCCCCTTGATTTGAGACCTTTGCGCATCGCTCAGCAATTTCAAATCCGCACCATCAATTCGCAGCATCTCAAAATCCGCATCAACACGCTTTACAACATGCTCATAAATTGAACCCGGAATAAGAACTACAGGCTTTGTCATTTTAAACCTCATATCAATGGTTGGAATTTT
>JAHDEP010000092.1:5783-11167 GCA_020628775.1 Rhizobiaceae bacterium
ATTTTGGTGATTTAAGCGCGCGGTATCATCGGTGCGGTCGACTGGCGAATACGCATTTCTGGCTTGATCAGATGCAATCCATTTACCTCATCAGAGCCGGATAAGCGATCCAATAGCGCACGCGCAGCACGCCGTCCCACCATTGATTGTCCGTTCCATACAGTAGTAAGCGCTGGCATAGAAATCGATGCCTCAATCAAATCATCATAACCTGTGACCGAAATATCTTTGCCTGGAACTAAGCCCGCACGGTAAATTCCGTTGATTAGCCCAATTGCAACAAGATCATTCCAACACACTGCGGCCGTTGGCTTTTGCGACATAGAAAGGAAGTTCACAGCGGCCTCAAAGCCCTCTTGTTTGGTCCGTGGACCAGATACACGCAATTGCGGATCAACTTCCAAGCCAGCTTTTTTAAGTGCATCAACATAACCTTGATACCTGTCACGCCCTGTAGATGTTGTATCTGCGCCACCCACAAAAGCGATGGATTTATGCCCCAAGCCGATCAAATGATTGGTCGCAAGCGCAATACCATATGCATCATCACCTCGATAAGTCGGCACATCAAGATCCGGCACAGAACGCGCGATGAGCACCGCAGGCATACCATTGTCTTCAGCCAATTTAATATCGCGCGACGGGGTATCAATTGCAGGCGACATGATCACACCATCAGCACCCAATTGCAGCAAAGTTTCTAAAAAATCGCGCTGTTTTTGGACTGAATCATAGTGATTTGAAAGAATGAATGTCTGACGGCTTCGATCCAGTTCACTCTCAATGGCTTTTAGAATTTCAGCATAAAACGGGTTCATGATGTCATGCACGACAACCCCGACAATTCCAGATCTTGAGGTTCTTAAACTCGCAGCTCGACGGTTATAGATATAACCCATGTCCAAAGCAGCATCTTTAATTTTCTGTCGCGTGTCTTCAGCAACAAGCGGGCTATCTCGTAACGCCAATGATACGGTCGCTGTGGATACACCCAGCTGATCCGCAATCGTGGATAGTTTTACTTTTTGAGCCAACGCAATCCCTTCCCCCAAGACAGCTTGATATTCTCATAAACGAGACACCAAGAGCCCTGCTTTCAATAATTTAGAAAATTATTTAAATTATTTAAATTGCTTTTGCAAATTATCTCTAATCAATTTGATCGATATTGCTGAGAATATGCTTCAATTGCTTGGAAAGGTCTGATTTTTCAGTCTTAGTTAAAGATTTCAGTACTTTTTTCCGCCACTTGCGCTGTTCTTTTTCGATGCTCTTCACCATCGAATGACCGACATTGGACAAGAAAACATTTGCGCGTCGACGATCAGATTTATCAACCCGGCGCACCAAAACACCACGCGCTGTGAGCCGAGCGATAGATTTAGCAATTGTTGGCGGCGATACATTCAGCGCTTCAGCGATCATTGAAGGTGTTAGACCATCACGATCTCTCAGCAGCAAAATTATGCGTTCCTGACCACCAAACAATCCAAGTTTCTGAAGTTTTTCTGATAACGAGGCACGTGAGGATCGATTAATATCGCCCAGTAAGTCGATGATAGTTCCGTTCAAACCGCTCTTCTTCGTCTTGCTTTTTTTACTATCAGCTTTTTTGCCAGCTGGTTTTTTAGTGTCAGATTTGACCAATTGAAACTCCACAAGACTTATAAACTACATTACAATCCAACCTTGATCGTAACATCCATTTCATGGCAGGACAAAGCATGAAAACTGAACCTGACCAATCAATCACAGTGCTCCCCTTAGGTGCATGGGAACACCATGGACCGCATTTGCCGCTGCAAACTGATACAATCATAGCATCGGAATTCGCTACAAGGCTAGAGAAGCATGCATTCTCGGTTAAAATTAACGTTCTACCGACCGAGGAAATTGGCTATTCGGTCGAGCATTTAGATTTCGATGGCTCCAAATCCCTCTCTTATGACGAAGCAATCTCAAGCTGGCTTGCAATCATCGAAGAACAAATTGGCCTTGGCCATCGCAAATTTCTTTTGCTCAATGCCCATGGCGGCAACTCCCCTCTTTTAACCATTGTCGCAACAGAAGCTCGTGTGAGATGGAATGTTCTGGTCGTTGTCACGCATTGGACACGGTTTGGACTTCCAGAACATCTGCAATCGACCATCGACAAATCCATTGATATTCATGCAGGTGAAATTGAAACGTCGATCATGATGGCCATCGCGCCTGATTTGGTCGACATGAAAAAAGCCCACGATTATGGCTCTCAACAAAGTGCATATATCGATAATTTTAAATATCTACGCGCTTATGGTCAGCATTCATTTGGCTGGAAGATGCAAGATTTAAATGAAAATGGTGTCGTTGGTTTTGTCACCCGTGCAAAGCGCGAAAAAGGTCAACAGATGCTCGATCACGCATTTTCTGGCATCTGCGAATTAATCGAAGATATGATTGCCTTTGACATTAGCGAACTTAAATAGGATTTAAGTCAGAAAATACATTCTAGGCGTAGAAAAACAGCCCCAACTTACTTATATCCATGCGATACGCATTTGATCGAGGCCATCATGAATATCCAAGCGACAACACCAATCCCAGTCACTGTTCTAACAGGTTACCTTGGTGCGGGAAAAACCACATTGTTAAACCGTATCCTAACTGAGGATCACGGCAAAAAATACGCCGTCATCGTCAATGAGTTTGGTGAGATTGGCATCGATAATGATCTGATCGTTGAATCTGACGAAGAGATTTACGAAATGAACAATGGCTGCGTATGTTGTACCGTCCGTGGCGATCTTATTCGTGTGGTTCAGGGTTTGACGCGTCGCGCTGGTCGATTTGATGCAATCATCGTGGAAACAACAGGTCTGGCCGATCCTGTTCCTGTTGCGCAGACATTCTTCATGGATGATGATGTAAGAGCGAAAACACAGCTGGATGCGGTAATCGCGCTTGTTGACGCAAAACATCTTCCATTGCGCTTAAAAGATTCACCCGAAGCTGAAGACCAAATTGCCTTTGCTGATGTTGTGTTGGTCAACAAATCAGACTTAGTGTCAGAAGACGAACTCTCAGCAATCGAAACAACTGTTCGCAAGATCAATCCATCTGCGCATATCCACCGCACAGAAAGATCAGGCGTTGATCTTGATAAAATTCTCGATCGTGGCGCATTTGATCTTGCCCGTGCGATTGAAACAGATCCGCATTTTCTAGATCACGGACATCCAGACCACGAATGCGGACCAGATTGCGATCATCATGACCATGATCATGATCACGGGCATGAATGTGGCCCTGATTGCGACCATGATCATCATCACCATCATGGCGATCATAATAATGGGGATCATAAACTATCCGCGGATAAACATGACACCAGCGTGAAATCTATATCCTTGCGTGCGGGGTTGCTTGATCCTAAAAAGTTTTTCCCTTGGATCCAGAAAACCACACAAATTGACGGACCGAATATTCTTCGTCTTAAAGGCATCATCGCGTTAGAAGATGATGATGATCGATATGTGGTCCAAGGCATTCATATGATCGTTGAAGGTGATCACAATCGTCCTTGGAAAGATGATGAAAAACGTGAAAGCCGAATTGTCTTCATTGGACGTGACTTAGATGCTGAAAAGCTTGAAAGAACCTTCAAAGCCTGTGAGGCCTAGTTTATGCCGACACTTGCACCGTTAAATCTTGATGATCATTGCGTCTCAGCACGTTTTATCAAAGATGTCCCGTTTTTCGCGCTCGCATCTGGTGAAGTTCACCGTCTGGATCACGGACATCATAAAGCTGAGCAACATGATGGATTATTGTGCGCAACAATCTCACAAGATGGCCAATCACTCATCTCAGCGGGTGAAGATGGAACCATTATGTCGCTTGCTGCAGACGGCACGTCCAATGAGCTTGCGACAATGGGCAATAAATGGATCAATGCGCTTGGCACCGGTCCACAACACGCGGTTGGTTTTGCTTCTGGCAAGAAAGCTCAAATCCGCCTAAAGGATGGCACCATCCGCGAGTTTGAAGAGGAGCGAAGCATTGAGGGCATTGCTTTTGCCCCCAAAGGCATGCGTGTTGCTTTCGCGCGATACAATGGCGTTTCACTTCATTGGGTCAACAATCAAACACCACCCGTGAACCTTGTTTGGAACGGCGCGCATATCGATGTGACATTTTCCCCCGATGGGCGATTTTTGGTAACCTCAATGCAAGAAAATGCATTGCACGGCTGGAAGCTTGACGGCAAGGCCGGCGATGAAGATCGCCACATGCGAATGACAGGCTATCCTGCAAAAGTGAAATCCATGTCTTGGTCGGCAAAAGGTAAATGGCTTGCATCATCGGGTGCATCCGCTGCGATTATCTGGCCGTTTTCAGGCAAAGATGGTCCCATGGGCAAAGCACCCTTGGAACTTGGTACACGCGGCGATGTAATGGTAACATCTGTTGACTGCCACCCAACTGAAGATGTTGTTGCAATTGGATATTCCGACGGCATGATCATCGCAGCACGCTTTGCTGACAACAAAGAAGCATTGTTAAGACGTGGTGGAAGCTCGGCAATATCCAGCATGGGATGGAATAAAGATGGACGATTACTTGCATTCGGATCCGAAAGTGGTGAATGTGGTGTAATTGATATTGCTGGCTGATAAACGTCAGAATTTTGACTCATTCTTATGAGACTTATTTCGAATATAAAAAGGGCTATTTGTAAATCATGTTCTCAAAGCGAATTTTAAATTTGTTGTTAGCCGCTGGTTTATGCTCAACCGGGCCTTTTCTCAGCACCAATTCAGCTCAAGCCCACCCGCATGTATTTGCCGAAGCAAATTTGGAACTACTCTCAAACGATGACGGCGGCCTTGAAGAAATACGTCATGTCTGGCGCTTTGATGAGTTCTTTTCCGCCAGCGTATTGATTGATTTTGATGCAAACAGCAATTTAAAACTTGACCCAGAAGAGTTGAAAGAAATCGGTGATGTCGTCCACAAATCTTTGGCAGAATTTGGCTATTACACCGAACTCGTTGTGGATGGACAATCCGTCAGCGTAGCTCCCCCAGACGCAATTATTGCTGATTATGTCGATGATCAATTGTTGATGTTTTTTGCGATGTCACCTTCACATCCGCTAAAGCTTGAAGGCAAAATATCCGTCGGTGTTTTTGATCCCACCTTTTACGCATCAATAGACTTTCTCAACGATACAGATTTGAAGTTCACCGGCCCATTTGCTGATCAGTGCCAAAAATCAGTATTACGCCCAGATCCAGATGAAGTGCTTACGCAAAATCAGGGAAGTTTAACTGACGCATTTTATGACGATCAGGAAAACAACGACATTTCAAAATTGTTCGCCACTCGCCTTGAGGTATCAT
>JAHDEP010000093.1 GCA_020628775.1 Rhizobiaceae bacterium
TCCTTGGTCGATTTTTCAATCCTGAAGAAAACCTGGAATTATTCGAAGGCAGATTTTATCGCTGTTCTGACAACCATTACGATCACGCTTTTACTTGGCATTGAAACTGGGGTGACGGCAGGTGTGATTATTTCAATTCTGATCCATCTTTATAAATCATCACGTCCACACATGGCAGTGGTGGGTCAAGTTCCAGGATCTGAGCATTATCGCAATGTGTTACGACATGATGTGCTTACTGATCCGCATATCCTTTCGGTGCGGGTGGATGAAAGCCTATATTTTGCCAATGCACGCTTCTTGGAAGATGCAGTTTATGATCTGGTGGCAAAGAATAAAGATATTGAACATGTTTTGCTTCAATGTTCCGCGATCAACGCGATTGATATGAGCGCGCTTGAATCTATTGAGGCACTCAACCATCGTTTAAAAGACGTTGGGGTATCATTTCATCTCACTGAGGTGAAAGGCCCGGTTATGGATCGGTTAGAACGAACAGACCTTACATCGCAATTGACGGGGAAAATATTTCTCTCCCATCATTGCGCCGTTCTCGAGCTTCGCAGCGCGCAATGAGCTTCTAACCAGGCAGATTTATTTTACCGCACAAGTCACAAACCTTATATGCTTGAACGGTTCGTATTTGCGAATCACGAAATAGATTTTACTCAGCGAAGAGGCTTTGCTTTTTGACCATAGAATTGGCATCCATTGATGAAAATGTGTGGGATCAGCTTGCCGGCGCAAGTGTGCAAAGCGATCATGATTTACGCTATCTGTCGCTGGCAACATTATCAGATGGTAAAGTTCCAGTTAGCAGATTACTGGTTTTGCGCGGTCTTAATAAAAGCGATCGAACCCTCATTTTTCATACCGACACCATGAGTGAAAAATGGTCAGAATTATCAGCTTATCCAAAAGCTTCAGTCCTTGGTTTTAGCGCAGAAAAAGGCGAGCAGTTTCGTTTTCAAGGCACCGTTGAGCTCTACGCTCCATCTGCTGAATTAAATCAATTAGAATGGAATAAATTGTCCGTGTGGAGCCAAAACACCTATTGCGGTGGTCCACCTGGTGAAGAGACCCAAGCGCCGTCATCGGTTTTGCAAAAAGATCTACAACCACCATCTGATGCTGCGCTAGAACGCGGGCGTTTGCGATTTGGGGTATTAAAGTTTAACGCGGAAAGCCTTGATTGGTTCCGGCTTCAGCGCTCTGATAATCGTCGTGCAAAGTTTTTCTACAATGCATCCGGTGGGATTGAAAATACTGGCTGGATTAATCCGTAAGCTTCGCGTTTTATCCAATATCTAAAAGTGCGTTGACCAAAGCGGAATTCGGATCCCGCATGCCTTCAACCACGCTGAAATGGTGTTTATCAGGTTCTTCAACAATTGTGATATCGACACCAAGGCCATACCAGATATTTGCGATCAACGCGTTTTGACGCAAAAACTCTGCACGTTCTGCAGCGCCAACCCACGCGATCAGCGGGATGTTTTTAAGTGGTTGCTTTAATGCAGGGCTTGCAGCTGTCGCGCTATTGATATCGAGGCTTAAAACGTCATTCATCTTCGTGTTTAATAACGGGCGGAGATCGCTTAATCCTGATATGGAAACAACTTTTTTAATCCGCGATAATATATCCTGATTAAGCGGTGAACCTTTGCTCATCATTTCGCAAACCAAATGCCCACCAGCCGAATGCCCGGATAGGACAATCGGCCCCTCAATTTCATTGCCAGCTTGGTTGATGGCTTGCCCGATCATTGCGGTAATTTCAGCGATGGAAACTTGCGGGCATAATTCATAACTTGGAAGAATAACTGCCCAGCCGCGATCAACTGCACCTTTTGCAAGATGTGACCAGGTTGATTTATCCGTTAGGTGCCAATAGCCGCCATGAATGAACACCATGAGACCTTTTGGAACGCTGTCGGGAAGAAAGATATCAAAAACCATGCGTTCTGATGCGCCATAGGATACATCCAATTTGCATATTGTTTCTGATCGGTAGTCAGCAGCCAAATTAGGTAGTTCGGCAATCAGATTTTCAATGTTTGGCACATAGCCGCGATTGTCATAAGCGTTATCCCAATCATCGATTGGAAACTGGTTTTTGTGATGAACTGACATATTGCACCTTGATTATCTGCCCGAATTTATCGCTCAAGCTGTCGTGTTGACCAATTATTGGCAACAACATAGAACATGATATCTGTGTAAATCAAAGACAAGAAAAGAATATTCTCTATGGCACTTACCGATCCTGACCGTTTATTTCCGATCGAACCTGCAGCACGTAATGTTGCCCGTGAGCTTTATGATTCTATCGCAGATCTTCCGATTATCAGCCCTCATGGTCATACTGATCCCAGCTGGTTTGCACAAAATAATCATTTCGTTGATCCAGCGCAGTTATTTGTTGTGCCTGATCATTATGTATTTCGGATGTTGGTCTCCCAAGGTGTAAAGCTTACGGATTTAGGAGTGCCATTTGCAGATGGATCGGTGGAAGAAAACGATCCGCGAAAGATCTGGGATTTGTTTGCGAAGAACTATCACTTGTTCCGCGGCACGCCTTCGCAAATGTGGCTGGATCATTCTTTTGAACATGTGTTTGGAATTGACGAGGTGTTATCGCAAGATACCGCCGAGAGTTACTACCAGCACATTGATGCAAAACTGAAGGAAGATGCGTTTCGCCCGCGTCAATTATATGATCAGTTTGGCATTGAGGCAATCGCCACAACAGAATCCGCGCTTGATGATCTTAAATGGCATAAGCAGATTAATGACAGCGATTGGAACGGTCGTGTCGTTACAACTTATCGCCCTGATGCAACGGTTGATCCTGAGTTTGAGGGTTTTTCAGATAATGTGCGTCAATTGGGTGAACTGACCGAGCAAGATGCAACACATTGGCAGGGCTATTTAAAAGCTCACCAGATAAGACGTGCATATTTTAAGCAAATGGGTGCCACAGCAACAGATCATGGTCACGCGAGCGCAAGAACAGAGAATTTGGACCCTAAAAGCGCTGAAGAATTGTTTGAAAAAGCGATGTCTGGTCATTTTACCTCAGAAGATGCTGATCAATTTAGAGGTCAAATGCTCACTGAGATGGCGCGCATGAGTTTGGACGATGGCTTGGTTATGCAAATTCATTGTGGCTCTTATCGTAACCACTCAGCAGTTGTCTTTAAACATCATGGACGTGATAAGGGTTTTGATATTCCAACAGCGACAAATTATGTTGATGCGCTTAAGCCGATGCTTGATGCGGTTGGGATGGAGCCTGATTTAACGATCATTATCTTCACGCTGGATGAAACGAGTTATAGCCGCGAATTAGCGCCGCTTGCCGGTGCATATCCTGCGTTAAAACTTGGTCCGGCATGGTGGTTCTTTGATAGCTATGAAGGCATGAAGCGCTATCGCGAAACGGTGACGGAAACCTGCGGATTTTACAACACCGTCGGATTTAATGATGACACGCGCGCGTTTTGTTCCATTCCCGCACGCCATGATGTCGCCCGCAGGTCCGATTGTGCTTATCTTGCTAACCTTGTTTTAACTGGACGCTTACGCAAGCAAGATGCATTTGAACTTGCGCATGATCTAACCTATCGATTAGCAAAAGAAGCTTATCGTCTTTAATTGATTATCCGGTTTCCATACAACGCCGACATTTAGTTGCGTGTAAGACCGCTTCCAGCCGTTCGTTTGAAATGGGTCCTTCGCATGATAAACAAATGCCATAGACATCATTATCAACGCGGCTAAGCGCTGCATCAATTGCTTTGATTTCTGAGTATTCCGCTTCAATCTGCGCTTCCATGACTTCATCATTCTCGCTCGCAGTTGCGCGGTCTTCGCTGTCATTTGGTTTGGGATCATCCAGTCGGTCTTCAAAAGTCTCAATCATTTGCGCCAGTTCATCGCGACGTTTTAACAGGCGTGATTTAAAGTGAGTGATATCAACCATTGTGGTTTCCCTTCATGCGTAATGCGCAAGTTTTGCTAAAACCTGCAAGAATACTTCATGTGAAAATAATAATGGTCGGAGATGCAGCTGTATTTGATTCAGCTCAAAGAATTTGCCGAATAATTCGTTTAAGACTTAGATCAGTGGAAGAAGGATAGGAAATGTCATGACACTTCATCTGATTATACATGCGCTTGTGGCAATGCTCATCACCTGGGTTGGTCTAATTGCTATTATTGTCGCTGATATGTTTTCATGGCCTTACTTAATTGGATGTTTTCTGGCTGGTATTTTGATCGCAATTCCGGTCACCATGATCATAGCAAAGAAACTTAATTAGTAATAAGTTATTGATTTATATAAATAAACTAACCTTTACAATTCTTTACATTCACGACAAACGTCAGAAACAATGCCTTGCTAAATTCTCATCATGTTGAGACCACGGAGCAGCGGTACAAAGGAACATAAGCTCTCCAAATCTCGGAAATGAAATTTAAAAAGGAGCTTATTATGACAAAAGAAAACGAAACACAAAAAAGCAAGTTTGAAATGACACGCGGCAAAATCATTGCACTTAGCGTTGGTGCTGTTGCGATCCTAGGTTCAGCGGTTGCGGTTCCAGCCATTGCAAATAGCAATGTTGCACAACATGCGAAAATTGCGATTACTGACATGGACAGCAACGATGTTTATAAAGCAAGTTGGGGTGGCAAGAGATCAGGCTTTTCGCAAATGAGCGAAGCTGAACTTGAAAAACGCGTTACAAAAATTGCGCGCCATATGTCAGTTGAAATTGATGCAACAGATGCTCAGGAAAAGCAGATCATTGAAATTGCTTTAGCAACAGCCAAAGAGATGCAGCCATTGCGTGACGAGTTTAAAGCTGCAGGATTTGAACTTGTGAACTTGCTGACATCTGACACTGTTGATCGAGCGGCGATTGAAGCGCTTCGAGCTGAACGTCTAGCGGCGGCTGATACAATTAGTAAAACGATGTTAGATGCTGTGTCTGAAGTTTCAGAGATCCTAACTGTTGAACAACGTCAAGGTTTGGCAGAACGTGTTGAGCGCATGCAAAAGCGTTTTAACGACTAGTTTGTAGCTGGTTAAAACAGATCATTTATCTCTCTCCCAAGACTAACCAACGGGCACTCTGAAAGCGAATTATCCGCTCAAAGGGTTCCGTTGGCTGGTCATTTTATGTAACAGTCCATGTTGAATATAAATCAAAATCAAAGGCTTGATATGTCACAATCCATTCTCTTGATCGAAGATGATAACCGCTTGGCCGAGATGGTCAGCGATTATCTTCAAAGCAATGGTTATGATGTAAAGATCGCGCCAAATGGTGCCGATGGTATCCAATTGGAAGATGAAGAAAAATTCGATGTGATTATTCTTGATTTGA
This sequence comes from Rhizobiaceae bacterium, assembly GCA_020628775.1. Lineage (GTDB taxonomy): Bacteria > Pseudomonadota > Alphaproteobacteria > Rhizobiales > Rhizobiaceae > Lentilitoribacter. The sequence goes on from JAHDEP010000093.1 coordinate 5,397, forward strand.
TGCTTCCTGATATGGACGGGCTCGATATTTGCCGTGTGATTAAAGCCCGCTCTGATGTGCCCATTATTATGCTCACGGCAAAGGGTGATCCTATGGATCGCGTTGTGGGCTTAGAGCTTGGTGCTGATGATTATATGGGAAAACCTTTTGAACCGCGTGAGCTGTTAGCGCGCATTAAGGCTGTTATGCGTCGGGGGCAAACTAAGACCGCTACGAGTAAAACGCTTCAGTTTGGCCGATTGGAAATTGATCCAGATGCGATGAACTGCTCACTTGATAACAAACTTTGCGAATTGACCTCCCATCAATTTACGCTGTTGCACACATTGGCAGAATCCGCCGGTCGTGTATTGTCACGCGATACACTGATTGATCGTTTAAAGGGCCAAGAATTTGATGCTTTTGACCGTTCAATTGATGTGCATATTTCGCGTATTCGCAATCAAATTGAAGATGATCCGAAACATCCAAAACGCATATTAACGATCCGCGGCGCCGGCTACGTTTTTGCATTAAAGCAGGATTAAAGCATGATCAGACGTCGTCTTCATTTACAGATCTATGTCACAATTATTTTTAGCTTGATCCTTGTTGTTCTGCTGACATCAATGTTCTTTTGGCTTGGTAATCGCAATGATGCTGATTTTGAATTTAAGGAAGCTGCCGGGCAGCTTGCGATCAATATTTTGCCCGATGCTAGCCAGCCTGTTGATGAACAAAATAAAGCGCTGCAAGAGTTGTTTAAAGATATCGATGTCAATGTGAGCCTATTTAATCAACAAGGTGAATTGATCACGTCCATTGGTGAAGTGTTTAATTTCCCATTTGATGAAGACGATAAAAAGGGCATGCATCATCAAGGTGACAATCAAGGCTTTTTAGCTGAATTACCCGATGGGCGATGGCTCTTTACAGGACGTTATAATGACAGTCGATCAGATAGCGGTTTTATCAAATTGCTGCTGGTTTTGGGTTCTATTGCATTGGCTATTGGTGTTGCTTCCTACCCATTGGTTAAGCGTTTAACACGCCGTTTGGAAAATCTTAAAATTGGTGTGGAACAGGTCGGTATGGGAGATCTTAAAACCCGTGTCGTTGTCGAAGGTAAGGATGAGATTGCAAGTCTTGCTGCTAGTTTTAATCATGCAACTGAGCAGATTGAAAATCTTGTCGCATCTCACAAAACGCTATTGGCAAACGCCTCACATGAATTGCGCACTCCTTTGTCACGAATTCGCTTAGGGCTTGAGATGTACCAATCCGGCCATGAGCAAAAGCGTCTTGATGCCTTGCGATCTGATATTGAAGAACTTGACGGTTTAATTGAAGAAATTTTGCTTATGAGCCGCCTAGATAGTGCAAACTCGAAACTTGTAACTGAAGCGGTGGATTTAGAGCAAATCATTGATGAGGAATGCGAGCGTTTCCCAAGTATCGATTTTAAAGGTTCAGCATCGATGATTGATGGAAATGCTGGCCTGCTAAAACGCGTTGTTCGAAATTTAATTGGTAATGCTTTTAAGCATGGCAAGCCGCCAGTGATCGTAGAACTTATACAATCAGATGATGAAGTATCCTTCATTGTAACGGATCATGGCAATGGAATATCAGATGCGGATAAAGCCAAGATTTTTGATCGGTTTTATCGTGGTGCAGATCGCCAAAATGTTGAAGGTTACGGGTTAGGATTATCGCTGGTTAAGCAAATTGTTGATGCCCATAAGGGCACCATCAAAGTGCTCGACGGTGATGGCTTTATAATAAAAGTGACCTTACCGAATAATCACTGACTATAATCTTTTAACCAAGGTCAGGAATTAACTCCTGACCTTCTCGTTTTGCGGATCATAACGGCACATTTCAGCGATTTTTGCAGGTGAGTGCTTATCAATATGCTGCACTAAAAGTTCAGCTCCTGAATTGTTGTATTCAGGGTCAATAAAGCCAAGTGCGATGTTTTCACCGGTACGATACCCCCATGCCGCAGATGTGATCGTGCCCACCACTTTGTCGTTACAAAGAATGGAATCTCCGGGTTGTGCGGGGGCGGAATAATCATCAATCGTCAGCGAGACAAATTCGCGCCGTGGGCCTTTTTTCATATTGCTTTCAAGGCCTTGTTTGCCGATGAATTCTTTATCCATTTTAACAAATCTTGATAGATCGCTTTCCATAGGATCGAATTCTGTGATGAGATCAGCTTTCCAATGGCGATACCCTTTTTCAAGGCGCATGCTTTCGGTCGCATAAAGACCAAACGGTTTCATGCCAAAGTCCGCACCCGCTTTTTGAAGAACATCAAAAGCATAGGCCAATTGCTCATTTGCAATGTGGAGTTCCCATGCAAGTTCACCGGAAAATGATACGGCCATGGCGATTGCTTCAACGTGGCCGATATGTACTTTTTGACAGGTGAGCCATTTGAAACTGTCCTTCGACCAGTCTGTGCGCGGCGCTGCGATTTCTAACACTTTACGTGATTTTGGACCAGCAACAACAAGAATATTGTGCGTATTGGTAAGACTCTTGATGGTGATATCACTATCTTGTGGCAAATGTTCATGCAGCCAATCCCAGTCATGGAATTCAGATGCTGCTGCGGAGCCGTACCAGATTTTATCATCTGAAATATTGGCAAGCGTTGCCTCTCCTTTCACATTACCATCGTGATTTAGGAAATATGTCAGACCCACGCGACCGGTTTTTCGTGGGATGCGGCTACACATGATCTTGTCTAACCAATCATGTGCGTCTTTGCCGGAAATTTCATAGCGGTTAAAACCAGACACTTCCATGATGCCGACATTGTCTTGCAGGTTTTCCACTTCGCTTCGAACAATGTCAAAAGCGTTGGTGAACTTAAATGAATGCTTTTCAACAAATTCTGGTTCTGGCTTGAAAAATAGCGCGCGTTCCCAGCCATTCACGGTGCCAAATTCAGCACCCATTTCGGCAAGTTTTGGTGTGAGTTGTGTGGTTTTGATCGGCCGTCCTGCTGGGCGATGTTCATGCGGCATGTGGAAACGAAACTCGTTTTGATAATCTTCAATAGATTTAAGAGCTGTGTATTCCTCTGTTGCATATCGCGTGAAGCGGCGCGGATCGAGACACCAAGTATCGTAGCATGCTTCTCCATGTGCAATGATCTGCGCCAAGAGCCAGCCGTGGCCACCGCCTTCGCCCAAACCAGCGCGAAGGCCAGTAATACAATAGGCGTTTTTCTTACCTGGAATTTTCCCCACAAGCGGTAATCCATCAGGGGTATAGGTGATAGGACCATTGACGATCGATTTAATCCCAGCTGTTTGCAAACATGGAAGTCGTGCGAACGCACCTTCCATCACATCTACCACCCGATCAAGGTCATCTGGGCATAGTGCCATGGTGAAATTTGGATCAATGCCATCTAGACCCCAAGTTCGGCAATCCTGCTCGTAAAAGCCGATCAGTAATCCCTTTTTCTCTGCTCTTTGGTAAAAATCATCTGTTGGGCAGCGAATAAGAGGCGTGCGGAAATCATCACCAAGTGCGACAATTTCAGGGATGTCTTCGGTAAGCATATATTGATGCTCCATCGATGCCACAGGGTGCTCGACGCCCATCATTTTACCAATTTCATTACAACGATAACCGCCGGCATTGACGATTTTTTCGCACGTGATATCGCCGTCCTTTGTGTGAACAATCCAAGTGCCATCTTCTTTTTGGGTCAGGTCTTCAACCGGGTTAAATCGATAGATTTCCGCGCCTGCATTACGTGCGCGTCGCGCCAGTGCCTGACACAATTGTGCGGGATCAATATCGCCATCAAGCGGATCCCATAAAGCGCCCAAAAGATTGTCCGTTGTGATCAGCGGGTGGCGTTTCTTACATTCTTCGGGATCGAGAATTTCCCAATCAACATCCATACCTTTTGCGACAGATAAAAAATGGGTATAGCCATCCATGTGATCCTGCGTGGAAGCCAAGCGTAATCCACCTGTGCCGTGGTGGTAATTGATTGGATATTCCGGATCATCCGCCATTTCTTTGTATAGATTTATCGAATGCGTCTTCAGACCGATCATTGTTTGGTTGGCGCCAAAATTGGTCACTTGCGCTGCGGAATGCCATGTCGTGCCTGATGTGAGCTCATCGCGCTCGATCATAACGCAATCGGTGATGCCTTCCTGCGTTAAGTGATAAAGTGTTGAACACCCTGCAATGCCACCACCAATAACGACAACTTGTGTATGTTGCTTCATATCAATCTCCAAACCTGTTGCTAAACTATTGGAGAGCTGGCTTAGTCAGGTCAATTAGATTGATCTTATTTCGAAATAACTAAATCTAATATTCGATATACTTAAATTACAAAATACGAACTGAACCTTCGGCGAAATCGAGCTCTTTGGCAACACGATCCAGCATAACATCCGTCAATGTCTGCTTTAAATGCGTGGTGAAAGCCTGCGGAATTTCTCCCAATGTGTCGCGCCTGGCATAAACGGAAATTGTGCGTGCAAAACTAGGGATCGGAAGCGGGGATGCGATAAAGCAATCGTCTAAAGGATGGCTTTGTTTAAATGAACCAAGATAAGCCATTGCTGTGGTGATCGCCCATCCGTCAAACTCTTTGATAAGCGAAAGCAGTGCATGATTGGTTGAACATTCGAAATCAAATTTTGGAACATTTTTGGTGCGCCTTAACTGAGCCTCAATTTGTCGTCCAATTAATTGTTCTTGCGAATAGCGAATAAAGGGATGTCGCATAAGTTCATCAATCGGTGCTTTGGCGAGCTTTTTAGAGGCTGTGATGAGAATAAATGGATCATGCAACACCGCATGGGCTTCCACCCAATCGATCTCACTGGTTTTATCCGCGGCAATGATGATATCCGCACCACGGCTTGATAGAGTTGCATGGCTTTCGTGGCTGGCGCCGCTATTGATGTAAAAATTTGATTGCGGATAATGTCGACGAAGTTTTGATAAAAGGCTGGGCAAGACTTCATTGTCAAAGTCTTCGATCGCGCCAATGCGAATATCCATTTTGGGTGCATGTTTGGCGCTGGAAAGTTCAACTTTTGCAACAGTGACTTCATCTAATATTGCACGGGCTCGCGGTGCAAAGATTTCGCCAGCAGCTGTTAATTGAAACCGTCTAGCGGACCTTTCAATAAGACGTGCGTCTAAAATCTGTTCCATGTTGGAAAGCTGCAAAGAGACCGAAGACGGGCTTGAACCCAAACGCTTGGCGGCTTTGGTGATTGACTGCTCTTCAATTGCAGCAACAAAGACTTCCACAGCTCTAAATGACAATCGCGATTTATCGTTCTTTTGCATCGGTTTTCTCAAATCTAAGAATTGAATTATCCAAATCATATTTATTACGCTTGTCGAAGCTGAACGCAAGCGCAATAGTTTTGGTCAGGGAGCATTCATGGTTGATCGCAAATTAAAACGAGCAGGTGGTCGAGCAAGTCGCGTTGCTGCGCGACAGGCACCGGAATCTGAATTTGATCCAAGCGCACCCGGTCAAATTGGTGGGCGTTATAAGCCGCTAAACCAGCACGAGCTGATCGAAACGCTTAATACAGCTTATAAAATTCTTGCAGAGATTGGCATGGCTGAGGTGCCACAAGTCATCGAGGACTTAGCCCTATCAAAGGGTGCTCACCTTAATGATCGCGGGCGTTTGTGTTTTCCCAGATCGATGATGGAAGACATTATCGATGGTGCGGCCAAGAGTTTTATCTATTACGGCCGCGATCCAAAACA
>JAHDEP010000368.1:0-227 GCA_020628775.1 Rhizobiaceae bacterium
GGTACCTTTGCCAGACCAACATCAAAAACCAAGCCATCCTCATATCTCTTCAGGAAATCAAAGTTGGGTCACTGATCCGACTGAAATTTTGCTTTGGGTTACGGCCCTCTCGGCAGATTTTGCGTCGCAAAATCGCCTGCCGGGCGACGCCGATTTCGCAATGCGAAATCAGCTGGGTCGGTAGCTCAGGTGGTTAGAGCGCACGCCTGATAAGCGTGAGGTCGGAG
>JAHDEP010000368.1:237-1772 GCA_020628775.1 Rhizobiaceae bacterium
GCACCTGCTTTGCAAGCAGGGGGTCATCGGTTCGATCCCGATACGCTCCACCAATTCTTAACCAGTCGTTAACATCTTGTTGATCTCGGAAAACAACAGACGTAATCTTCCACTTGTAAGAGTGCAGTCGGTCGTAGCCCAAATAATCAACAAGAATGAGGCTGGTTGTGAGAATTGCTGTAACTTCAATGGTCTACAAAGATCATGAAATGCTTCGTCGGTGGTATAACCACTATTCCGGCCTTGTTGGTGCCCGGAATATCTACCTTGTTTCCCATGGTGACGATCCGTTGCATCGGACAATCTGTCCGGATGCGAACATCATTGGAATACCAAAGGAAAAACTGAATAAGTTCGAACGCACGCGCCAATCCGCAATGGTTCAGCTTCAGAAATTTGCATCAAACTTTTATGACGTTGTCATGCAGGTTGATGCGGATGAGTTGGTCTTCTTTGATCCAACGCGTTACCAAAGCCTTCAGCAAGTTTTTGAAGAAAACGCTGGCCGCGCTTGGTTCGCGACTGGGTTCGAAGTTTTTCATGCAAGTGGCGAAGCCGACCTTAATCCTAGGTCCTTGGTAAGTGAAATACGAAAGTATGCATTTACCAATAGTTACATGTGCAAAGCTGTGGCGTCCCGTCAGGGATTTGGCTTGGCGTGGCACGGTGTAATTGGGCGGGACAATGTTAGGTATTCCATGCCGCAGGGTCTGTACCTTGCCCACTTGAAGTATGCTGACAACACAATTCGTGCCCAGGCTGACATTCGACGCCGCGCCGCGAACGAAGGTGAGCCGCCTGGAACATGGCAATGGGGTGTCCGTAGAAATTCCGATGATATGTTCAACGATGTTCTCAACCAGGTTGAAGAAGACGGAATGGAGGTATTAGAACGCTTTCGCAAGTCACTCGCAGGCAAGCTTGGCACGCATAAGGCGAAGTTCTCCTCTGTCGTTGTTGTGCCGCAGGTTGAAGAGCAAACATTCTTCAAGGTGCCGGAACAGTTCGAAGGTTGTTTCTAACAATTTGATCGCAAAGCGGGTGACCGCTTTGCCGTCCAATTGGACGCGCGGTATTTGCCGCATTGACATAGTTTATAGAGATACAAACATCAGAGTTATCTGGTGTGCCAAGTGCGGCACACCTGTTTGGGCTTATGCCTGAGCGAAGATAACTTTGTCCAAGTCAAGTACATATATCTACGTGGACATACGGGCCCTGCACGGACCTGTGTGTGACACAAGCAGCATCGCACTGAACCAGCGCGGTGTTGTGGGAAGAGGCAGATTTTAACCGGTCTGTCTCAAATGTATGACTTTTGGTTCAGAACTTGGTGGCTTCGGCCATAAGGGATGATGATTGGCTATCCGATGGTGGTTCGGAGCGTTCGCGCTCAAGTAGCCTTCCGGGCGGTAGCGCATCAAAAAAGGTAATCATTCTTTTTCTGGATCAAATCAAGCGCGAGAAGGGCGTTTGGTGAATGCCTTGGCAGTAAGAGGCGATGAAAGACGTGATACTCTGCGATAAGCCATGGG
>JAHDEP010000369.1 GCA_020628775.1 Rhizobiaceae bacterium
GCGCTAACACTGAACGCGAACTAAAAAAGGGTGTTTGGGCTAATGTTACAAAATGGGACAAAGAAGCACGTGAAAAAGGCGTTCGTGTCAAGATGTTTGTGCAATCCATGTCAGACTTCTTTGAAGACCATCCCGGCATTGTAGAGACACGCGAAATGGCAAAAATCCAACTAGAAAGCCTATCAAATATTGATGTGCAACTACTAACCAAGCGGCCTGAAAATATCGCTAAGTTTGCGCCTGAATGGATGCAAGACTGGCCTGAACATATCTGGATTGGTACTAGCGTTGAGAACCAAGAACAGGCCGATATTCGCATTCCTGAACTAATCAAAGTCCCTGCAAGCGTTCGTTTCTTGAGTATGGAGCCGTTGCTAGGCGCTGTTGATTTGCGTGATTACCTAATGGAGACGCACCAGCCATGTTGCAGTGGCGGCGGCTTTATGTCTTACTCTTGCGGGTGTCAAGGTGCATGGGAAACATACACGTTAGATGAAATCCATTGGGTGATTGTTGGCGGCGAAAGTGGACACAAATCACGGCCAATATCATTAGATTGGGTCGTTGATTTACAACAGCAATGCGAGGAATCAGGTGTTCCGTTCTTCTTCAAGCAGTGGGGCGCATTCGATTCTGACGGCGTTCGTGTTGGTAAGAAAAAATCGGGGCGTTTGTTGAATGGTGTTGAGTATAGTCAATTTCCAGTTGTACTTGAAGATATAGCGGTGTAAATAAACTATGAACAGTCTTTACTTACTTCTGTCATCAATCTCAGCAATTATGTTTGTTGTAAATGTTCATGACGGCGAAATTGAATGGGTTATTACATTTGCGACATTTTCTATAATCAATGCGATATTCGCGGTATCGGAATAAATCATGAAAAATAACACAGCACGAAACATCAAAATAGCCGCTGTCATTACAACAGCGCCGCGTTACGCAAATTTGGCAATTCTTGCCGATGGTGGTTATGCGTTCTGGCACACAGAGGCGTGGTACAGCGTTGTTGTTGCAATCGCTGGTGCTGGCTTCGCAATCGTTGAGGTATGGAGTGCGGCGTATATCATCAAATCAGTGCGCAATGCTAAATCATGGAAGTTGGCAACGATTTGGTTCTTCTGGGCTGCAATTCTGGCAACGTTAGCAATCAGTGTTGGCGGGGCGCTTTATAACCTCATCATGGAAGTTGACGTAAAAGATTGGGCTATCTGGCTATCTGTGCCGTGGCTTGTCTCAACTGCCGTTGCACCATTTATGATTTTTGGCGGCGTTGGTTTAGCGTCTCAACAACTAGAGCAGGACACCGATGAACAAGCCGCGAATGACATTGAACAGCGTCTAGCCATTGCCGAACAAGAGCGAGACACAGCGCAAACGATTGCGAACGAACTTGAACAAAGCCTGAATGCAACTGAGACGAAACTGAACTCAACTCAAACCGAATTGGCTGAAGCGAAACAAGTTGCGATTACAGCGAACCGAAGCGCCAAAGAACTTGAACAGCGTGTAGCTCAATTGGAACAGCTTGAGACAAAATACGCAGCGCTTGAACGCGGTGACAAGAAAGCGAAAATCATCTGGCTAGTAACGAACTTTCCAGACATTACCCAAAACGCCGCCGCTACTGCCGTTGGTGTTGCCAAGTCCACTGCTAGTAGTTGGCTGAACGGAGAAAAGAGCCACTAAAATGAAAAACCGCCGTTTCGTTGTCTCACTAATTATTGTTGTGGTTATGTTTTCATTTCTAGCTGTGGCGT
>JAHDEP010000094.1 GCA_020628775.1 Rhizobiaceae bacterium
TTAACATTTCTGTTTTATCTCAATATGTCGCCACTTACTAGTAAATTAATAGATGAGCCTTAATCATACTTTTGAAAAGCAAAATACAAACCAACACACGCCCAAAAATAACGGGATCCATAACGGCATTCCGACCAATCCCAACCAGGCTAGGAAGATATAAACTGTTCCCAAGATACTTAGGAATAATCTGTCTCCTCGCGTGGTCACGATCCGCAATGCTCCCATGCGTTCATCACCACCTGGTCTTTTGATCTCAATGATTGTCAAAAGTGCAATTGCAGAAAATATCCCGATGAAAATTAGCGCAGTGGGCCAAGTCCAAGCCATCCAACTCATAATTACACCCTCCCCATGGCAAAGCCTTTGGCAATATAGTTTCTAACGAAGTAAATCACGATCGCGCCCGGCACAATTGTAAGCGTTCCAGCTGCCGCTAACAAACCAAGCTCATATCCAGCGCTTGATGCTGTTTTCGTCATGGTCGCTGCAATCGGTTTGGCTGCAACGGCTGTGAGCGTTTTTGCAAGCAACAATTCAACCCAGGAGAACATGAAGCAGAAAAATGCTGTCACCCCTACCCCAGCTTTAATCGTTGGCAAAAAGATCTTCACAAAGAAATGCGGGAACGAATAGCCGTCAACATACGCGGTTTCATCAAGCTCTTTTGGCACCCCACCCATAAAGCCTTCTAAGATCCACACGGCGAGCGGAATGTTAAACAAACAATGTGCAAGCGCGACCGCTAAATGAGTATCAAACAATCCAACCGCTGAATAAAGCTGGAAGAACGGCAGTGCAAACACCGCAGCTGGTGCCATCCGGTTTGTTAAAAGCCAGAAGAATAATTGCTTATCGCCTAAGAAACGATAGCGCGAGAAAGCATAGGCTGCAGGTAGTGCAACACAGACCGATATAACGGTATTGAGCGACACATAAATAATTGAATTAATGTAACCCCAATACCAAGTTGGATCCGTGAAAATTGTTACATAAGCTTCGATTGTAAACGTCTGAGGAAAGAGTGAAAATCCAGCTAGAATTTCATTGGTAGTCTTAAAACTCATCGCAATAAGCCAGTAGATTGGCAGCATTAGGAAGAGGATATAGACGATGGGAACAATAGATCGCTTTTGCATTAGCGTTCTCCCTCAGTGTTTAAGTCTTCTCGGTTCATAAGTGTGTAGAACAGCCATGAAACAAGTAGTGTTATTGCAAAATAGATAAGCGACATCGCAGCGGCTGGACCTAAATCAAACTGACCCAAAGCGATCTTCACCAGATCAATAGATAACAAGGTTGTTGAGTTGCCCGGCCCGCCTCCGGTAAGCACAAATGGTTCGGTATAGATGTTAAAACTATCCATAAAGCGAAGTAGAATTGCGATCGTTAGAACGTTCTTCATTTTAGGTAGTTGAATAAATCTAAACACCGACCAGTTTGATGCACCATCAATTTTTGCAGCTTGATAATAAGCTTCTGGAATTGACACCAAGCCGGCATAGGAGAGCAATACAACAAGCGATGTCCAGTGCCAGACGTCCATAGTAATAATGGTGAACCAAGCGGCAATTGGATCCTGCGTCATATCATAATTGATGCCCAAAACATGGTTGAGCGTATAACCCAATAACCCGATATCTGGCAGCGCAAAAATGTTCCACATCGCGCCAACAACATTCCAAGGAATAAGCATTGGAAGTGACATTAGAACAAGACAAACAGGCACCCAAAAACCTTTGCGCGGCATTGCAAGTGCAATAGCAATTCCCAATGGAACTTCGATAATTAAGATTAAGAATGTGAATAAAAACTGCCGCCCAAGCGCATTGTAAAATCGCTCGGAATTGAGCAATTGCTCAAACCAAGTCAAACCTTCCCAGAAAAATAAATTATCCCCAAAGGTCTCCTGAACAGAGTAGTTGACCACCGTCATCATTGGGATGATGGCGTTAAATGCCACCAGTAGCAAAACTGGTAAGACAAAGAACCAAGCCTTTTGATTTTCAGTTTTCATCAGCTTGCCCCTCCCATTTCGGTCGCTAACCAACCATCTCGATAAAGCCGTGTTTGATTTTGTTGAAATGACAGCTTCACATCATCGCCTTTGTTTGGCAGCGTACCTTCAACAATTGACATCACGCTGAGATCACCGATTAAAGCTTCAACAACACTATGACGACCAACATCGGAAACTTTCTTCACTTTGGCATCGAGACCTTTATTCCCTAAGGACACAAATTCAGGTCGAATACCAATTTCAGATTTACCAGACATCCCGGCTTTCAATGGTCCCTCAAGGTCAACTTTCTGACCGTTTACAAAAGCTGCACCATCTTTCATTTCACACGGCAAAACATTCATCCCAGGTGATCCAATAAAGTGCCCCACAAATGTGTGCGCTGGGCGTTCAAAGAGTTCAACCGGAGTTCCGATTTGAACAACCTCACCTAAATCCATCACAACAACTTGGTCGGCAAAAGTCAGCGCTTCTGTCTGATCGTGCGTGACATAAATCATTGTGTGGCGAACTTTTTGATGAAGCTCTTTAAGCTTGCTGCGCAGCTTCCATTTTAAATGTGGGTCAATCACAGTTAGCGGTTCATCGAACATGACAACGTTCACATCATCACGCACCAAACCGCGGCCCATGGAGATTTTCTGTTTGTTATCCGGCGTTAGGCCAGCGGCCTTGCGGCCAAGCATATCCGTGACCTCAAGCATCTCCGCAATCTCACGAACGCGCTGATCGATAATCGCGTCATCCACCTTACGATTGCGAAGCGGAAACGCTAAATTGTCATAAACCGTCATCGTGTCGTAGATCACCGGGAATTGGAAAACCTGAGCGATATTACGTTGATCCGGCGGTAAAGACGTCACATCATCATCACCAAATAAGATCTTTCCTTCCGTTGGAACAACCAGTCCAGAAATAATATTTAGTAGCGTAGATTTACCACAACCAGATGGTCCCAAAAGCGCATATGCACCGCCATCCTGCCATTCAAGATCAATCTCTTTAAGGGCAAAATCTTCAGGACCCTTAGGATTTTGCATATAGCTGTGTCTGAGCTTTGATAAAGTAATTTTAGCCATGATCTTACCTCACGCAGCCCGGCTTCCATCAGGTGCAAAATATAAGCACTCCGATGGGTTCATATAAAATGTGTGGTCTTCGCCAACTTGATAAGGATGCACCCCATGAGAGAGCGAAACCCATGCATGATCTCCAAAGACAAAATGCGCAGAACTCTCTGAGCCGCTTAGTTCCGTAACACCAACTTGGCCGGTAATTGCAATGTTTGCCTTATCGGTTTTCATTGGCAAAATATGGTGCGGTCGGATCGCAACCTGATACTCACCATCTTTAAGCCCTGAAGCTTGAACACTTGCGTCCCATGACACATCACCCATGGCAATTTTATTGCCCTTTTTGATGACACTGGCGTGGTTTATTGGCGGATCAGAAAAGACCCTCGCGGCGATCAAACTTTCAGGATCTCTATAAAGATCAGCGGTGTTTCCAAATTGGCGCACATAACCATCCTGCATCAACGCGGTTTGTCCACCAAGCAACAAAGCTTCCTCTGGTTCTGATGTCGCATAAACAACAACTGCGCCACGTCCAGCAAAAAGTTCGGGTAGTAACTCGCGCAATTCTTCGCGCAATTTATAATCAAGGTTTGCCAAGGGTTCATCTAGGAACACGGCTTGGCTGTCTTTTGCAATTGCACGCGCCAATGCTGTTCTTTGTTGCTGACCGCCAGATAACTCATGTGGTCTGCGATGAAGCATTGGGCGGAGTTTTAAAATATCTGCAGCTTCTTCAACACGGCCTTCAATTTCAGATGGCGTCATTTTTGCCACCCGTAAAGGTGAGGCTATATTATCAAACACCGTCATATGCGGATAATTGACGAAAAACTGGTGAACAAGACTGATACGGCGCATCTGTGTGGATTGTTCGGTGATATCAACACCGTCCATAACTATGCTGCCAGAAGCAACCGAATCCAATCCTGCCATCAGCTTGATAAGCGAGGTTTTACCGGCTCCTGTTTCACCAAGCAAAACATTAAAATGGCCGGATTCCAGCTTTAGATTAATCGGCTTGATATGCGTCTTACCCTGAACGACTTTTGTGATGTTATTTAGCTCGAGCGCCATGGAGCACCATTTTCTGTAATTTGTAATCAGGAATTTTTACGAAATTGCTAGGGCCTGTTTGGGCCCTAGCTTTTGTCGGAACTTTAATTTTCCAACTTCGGGAGGAACTTAGTTTGCACTCCAACGTGCGACTAGCTCATCATAATTAACGGTCTCACCCTGTGGTTTCTCGTTATCAAGCTTAGCTTTCGCGCCGCCTTTACCCAGCCATTCAGAAGGATCTTTTTCTTCGTTCAAGCGAGGACCACAACCACCGTATACATTTGCACCTTCATCAGCGCGCTGCATACGAGCCATAGTGATGTCCATTTCTTCAGCAAGACGATCCATAGCTTCTTGTGGTGTAAAGGCACCTGAGTTCACGTCACCAATTTGCTGCCACCAAATTTGAGCAAGCTTTGGATAATCAGGAACGTTAACACCTGTTGGAGACCAAGCCACACGATCAGGCGAACGATAGAACTCTACCAAACCACCAAGTTTTGATGCGCGTTCGGTGAAGCTTTCGTGGTTTACAGATGAATCACGGATAAACGTCAAACCAACATGTGATTTCTTCACATCAACAGTTTTAGATGTCACGAACTGAGCATAAAGCCATGCAGCTTGCGCACGATCTGTTGGTGTTGATTTTAAGAATGTCCAAGAACCCACATCCTGATAACCAACTTTTTGGCCTTTTTCCCAATAAGGACCATGCGGAGATGGAGCCATACGCCATAGTGGATTACCTTCATCATCGACAGTGTTATTGCCTTCAGATTTTGGCTTCACCATGTCAGCTGTAAAGGCTGTGTACCAGAAGATCTGCTGCGCAACATTACCTTGGCTTAGAGCCGGTAGTGACTGATAAAAGTCAAAGCTCGCTGCACCAGGAGGCGCATAGTTACGTAGCCATTCATCCCATTTACGGATCGCATAAACCGCAGCTGGACCATTGGCAGCACCACCGCGTGATACGGATGCACCTGCAGGGTTACAAGAACCTTGCTCCATGCGAATGCCCCATTCATCAATCGGCACACCATTTGGCTCACCTTTTGAACCAGCACCGGCCATTGATAGCCATGCATCGGTCATGCGCCAGCCCAAATCAGGTGCACGCTTGCCGTAATCCATGTGGCCATAGATATCGACGCCATCGATGTTTTTCACATCTTTAGAGAAGAAATCGGCAATATCTTCATAAGCAGACCAGTTCACTGGAACACCCAGGTCATAACCGTATTTTGCTTTAAATGCTTCTTGCAGATCCGGACGATCGAACCAGTCTTTACGGAACCAATAAAGGTTTGCGAACTGCTGATCAGGCAATTGATAAAGTTTGCCATCTGGACCAGTTGTAAACTGTGTGCCCATGAAATCTTCTAGATCTAAAGTCGGCGATGTCGTCCCAGACCATTCACCAGCCATTTGATCTGTCAAATTGTAAGCCAATTGCAGACGCGAGTGCGTACCAATCAAATCAGAATCGTTCACATAACCATCGTATAGGTTACGTTTCGTCTGCATTTGTGTTTGCACAGCCTGCACCACTTCACCTTCACCCAGAATTTGGTGATTAACTTTGATGCCTGTGATTTCTTCAAATGCTTTTGTTAGAACTTCTGATTCGTATGAGTGTGTTGGAATACCTTCCGACAGCACGTTAATTTCCATGCCCTTGAAAGGCTCAGCTGCGGAAATAAACCATTCCATTTCTGACATCTGCTGATCTTTTGACAGCGAAGACGGTTGAAACTCCTGGTCTATCCATTTTTTTGCAGCAGCAGAATCAGCGAACGCTGAGTTCATTCCACTCAGCAATCCGATTGATGCTACCGTGCATAGCAATAATTTTTGCATTCTTTCCTCCAATCAATATGAGTCAGCCCAAACTGACCTCTATATTGAAACACCGAATGTCTCATTTATGTCAACTAATTTTTTAGTAGATAATAAGTAAATCGATTTTTGGAACACGTAAATCTTTGTTTAATATGATAAATTTTATTTGGAAAAATGTTACATGGTGTAATTTTTCATCACTTAAATTTTTTGTCAATGCGAAAAACTGTGAAAACTTAGAACGATTTCATGCCCTGAAAAAAGGAGAAACGATTCCAAAATTTCTTGTATTTTTACGTACTGATTGACCAAAAATTATTGCACCAAATGGCAATAGTGTTGCTTGATTGTTGTGAATTTATCAGCTACTAAAATCATGTTTGGTTTTCCGCGATGCACAAAGTGCTTGGAAACGAACAGGGAATTTGGAAAGAGTTGACCCAAATGGGAACTTTTAGCCAAAGCCGCCCCCGCGACTGTATGCGGTAAGTGCACACCTATATGACGCCACTTTTGCGGTAACGCGATGGGAAGGCAGGTGATGTATGTTACGCCGTGAGCCAGGAGACCTGCCAGACGTTTGTTTAATCTGAATATTGTCGGGTGTGACAATAAAAAGGACCTAAAAATGAATACTCAATCGACTGTTGCCGTTTCTGGCTCAAAATCAAAACTCTTGCCAATCATTGTAAGTGCCTTCATCGGCATGGCCGCTATTTTTGTTGTGGGCCACGTACAAGCTGGCGCTTTGCACGACGCTGCACATGATGTGCGTCATGCAACTGGCTTTCCTTGCCACTAATTCAATATGTTCACACGTATTGCTGTCAGCGCTTTGTTCGCTGGCTCTGCTGCGGGCTTAATTGCGAGCCTGCTGCAGCTCATATTCGTGCAACCAGTTTTGTTGCATGCTGAACTTTATGAATCTGGTGAACTTGTTCACTTTGGCGGCGAAGCCATTAGCGCTGTTCAGGATCTTGGTGGGATAGAAGTTATGCGTGATGCGCTAAGTATCGCCTTCACCATTATGATCTACACAGCCTATGCCTTCATCTTAATCGCCGCCATTGCCTATTCAGAAGAGACTGGAAACAAGGTTGATGCCAGACAAGGTATCATCTGGGGCGTTGCAGGCTTTATTGCTGTTCATCTCGCGCCGGGATTTTCCCTTGCGCCGGAAGTTCCTGGGGTCGCAGCGGCTGATGTTTATGCGCGTCAAATTTGGTGGTTCCCAACAGTCATTGCAGCTGCCGTTGCTATGTGGCTTATCGCATTTGGTAAAAACTGGATGATGTGGGGGTTAGCATGCATATTGTTAATTGCACCGCATCTTATTGGTGCACCAGAACCTAGCGTCTTTGAAGGGCCAGTTCCAACTGAAATTGGTGCTCTATTTGCCGCGCGCGCATTTGGTGTTGGACTTGCAGCTTGGGTACTCACAGGATTTTTCGCTGGGTATTTTTGGCATAAAGAAGGCCTGCGCGAAGGCGAAGTTGCCGCAAGTTAATCGGCCTGATTATAGTTTGGCGCGAAATTTTTACCGTCGCGCCAACATTAACATACACATCAAAATGAAAGACAAATCCTATGAGCCGTTCACTCGCGCTTTTTGCTATTGGTACTTTGTTTGGCGCAACAGCAGGTTTTCTTACCGCAGCTTCTTACGGTGTCACACTTGATGGTCACGACCATGGTGAACATTTAGCATCAACCCATAGCGATACTCATCACGATATGAAGCATGATGAGTTGTTAGCTGTTTCCCAAGAGCAAGCTCCAGAATTAGCATTATCACTCATCGCTGATCCCATGTCAGGATGGAACTTGCAGATTGAAACCACGAAGTTTTTCTTTGCCCCACAAAATGCCAGCAAGCCTCACATCGATGGTGAAGGGCATGCGCATATTTATATCAATGGGGAAAAGGTCGCTCGGCACTATAGCAATTGGTATCATATTGCTCAGCTGCCTTCAGGTGATAACACGATCAAAGTTTCACTCAACTCCAATGATCATCGACAATTCGCCATTGGTGATAAACCTATAGAACAAAGCCTTATCATCAAGGTTGATTAATCGGAGCCGAAGGCTGGAACACGCGATCGCAACAATTCGCGCAAGCGTCCGCAAGAGCGAGCATCTTCAATCCAGCCTTTTGGTGCTTTTAGATAAGTTTCGCTTGTTGCGATGATATCTTTCATATCCTTGTCTGGATCTATTCCTGAAAACACAAAACACGCCTTATCTTTACCCTGAAACGCAATCGTCACAGGCGTTTCGCACGCACCTAAGCATTCAACAGTTTCGATATCGAAATGATCTGATAATTTACTAGCATTAATAGAATTTCTAAGTTGCTTTAAAAAGCCATCAACACTGTGATTTACACCGTAATCGCAGGTAGAGCATATCGTTATTTTATTGGGTTTCATCTAAGCGCACTCTTTTAAAAAAACTATCAAATACAATAGCAAAAAAGTAAATGTCTACTGTGCACGTAAACCAGAAAGATTATCTATGATTGGGCATTCTGGTTTATCATCGCCGTGGCAATTCTTCACCAAAGTCTTCAGCGTATTTTTAAGGGATTGCAGCTCTTCAATCTTGCGGTCAATTTCAACCAACTTATCTTTAGCTATCGCCTTCACATCCCGGCTTGATCGATGATCATCCTCATACAAAGATAACAACAATCGGCATTCATCAATGGTAAATCCCAGTCCGCGGGCGCGCTGCAAAAAGATCAAACAATGAATGTCAGCATCTGAATAATCCCGATAGCCATTATCAAGACGTTCAGGTTTCACAAGCTCTATATCTTCATAATATCGGATGGTTTTGACCGATAGATCCGAAAGTTTAGCGGCTTGCCCAATATTCATTTTTCCTTTTGCTCCTCATCGATTTTGTACATCAATTCCAGAAGCGCGATCTCTTTTTGCGAAAATCCAATAGACTTGGCTTTTGAAAACATAGCTTCGCGGCACGAGAGTTTTTCATCTCGTGTAGCTTCTTTGCCTAGTTTCATATCGTCAGTCATTTTCTTTGTCATTTCATCATTACATAAAGTGATCAATCGCTTTAAGATCAAGTATTATCGGCTATTTTTCAATCAACGCTTTATCAAGATTAAGTGATCTTAAGCGCAACGCATTTGAGATCACTGAAACGGATGACAGGCTCATCGCGGCGGCGGCAATCATTGGCGATAACAATAATCCGGTTATTGGATATAAAATACCGGCGGCAATCGGCACACCTAAACTGTTGTATGCAAACGCGAAAAATAGATTTTGTTTAATATTGTTAATTGTTGAGTTGGATAAAACACGTGCTTGTGCAACACCCATGAGATCGCCATAAAGCAATGTGATCGATGCGCTTTCGACCGCAACATCCGCGCCCGTTCCCATGGCAATACCAACTTCTGAAGCCGCCAACGCTGGTGCATCATTAATGCCATCCCCCGCCATCGCAACTTTAAAGCCTTTGGCATGAAGTTCATCAACGAGCGCTTTTTTATCTTCTGGAAGTATCTCAGCGCGGACATCTGGGATCCCCAGCTTGGATGCAACGGCATCTGCTGTGATACGATTGTCCCCTGTCGCCATAATCACTTTTATACCCAAATCAGAAATCCGCTGAACTGCATCTTTCGCATTTGATTTAATCGGATCTGCGACAGATAAAAGACCAGCTAATTCGCCAGCAATAGCGACAAACATCACAGTGTTTCCGCCTGCTCTTAGCTTATTTGCAGCATCGAGCGCATCAGATATTTCAATATTGTGATCGTCCATCATGCTCGCATTACCAATGGCGATATCTTTGCCATCAATTTCCGCCTTCACACCTTTGCCAGTAACAGCAGAAAAACCATCAATTGAAGCTGGCTTTATCCCGCGTGCCTGCGCTGCATGAACGATCGCTTCAGCAAGCGGATGTTCAGACGCATATTCTAACCCGGCAGCAACTTGCAAAATCTCTTCTTCGGTGAATTTATCGTTGAGAACGGCCACTTGATTTAATTCAGGTTTACCCAATGTGAGCGTTCCCGTTTTATCAACAACCAAAACATCAACCTTGGATAATCGTTCCAAAGCTTGGGCGTCCTTGATCAAGATCCCGGCCTGCGCCCCACGCCCTGTTGCTGTCATAATCGACATCGGCGTTGCCAAACCCAATGCACACGGGCAAGCAATAATAAGAACCGAAACAGCGGAAACGATAGCAAACACAAAGGATGGTTCGGGGCCAACGAACAACCATATTAAGAACGCAATGATCGCGACCAAGACAACAGTCGGTACAAAGTAGGACGCCACTTTATCTGCTAATGCTTGAATAGGTGCGCGAGAGCGTTGCGCAGATGCGACCATGGATACGATCTTTGCAAGTACGGTTTCATCACCCACTTTCATGGCCTTTATGATCATCGTACCATTTTTATTAATCGTACCGCCGGTGACATGATCACCGATAGATTTCTCAACTGGTATAGCTTCACCCGTCATCATGCTTTCATCAATACTTGATTGCCCATCAGTGATAACACCATCGACCGGTATAGCTTCACCTGGGCGAACGCGAAGGACATCACCTTGTATGATATTCTCTAGGGGCGCATCATATTCCTCACCGTTTTCAAGCACGCGGCGCGCTGTCTTCGGCGACAAATCAAGCAAGGCTTTAATCGCATCTCCAGTTCGTTCACGCGCACGTAATTCTAAAACCTGTCCTACAAACACCAGTGCGATAATGACCACCGAGGCTTCAAAATAGACCGGCAAATGTCCACCCTGCATCTGCAATCCATCTGGAAACAGATTTGGGAAAAAGGTGGCAATTGTGGAATATAAATAAGCAGCACCCACCCCGATCATAATCAAGGTCCACATATTTAGGTTCCATGTTTTAATTGAGGTCAAACCGCGTGCAAAGAACGGAAACGCTGCCCATAACACGACAGGTGTTGCGAGCAAAAACTCCAAATAAAGCGAATTTTGTTCACCAAAAAATTGACGAATAGGAAGCCCTAGCATTGGCCCCATCGTTAAAACCATCA
>JAHDEP010000370.1 GCA_020628775.1 Rhizobiaceae bacterium
TTTGTGACTGTTGTTCAACTTCAGTAGTCGCCTCGACATTTGGAAATGTTGCATGGAATGCTGCGGGGTTGGTTGCTGCTCCTGCTGCATTGTATTGAGGGTGGTACATTTGTTGGTATGGGGTCAGCTGCTTTTTCTGTTGCCGACGCTTCTGTCTTACTGGATACAGCGGTTTCTCTGCTGATTTTTGTTTTCGTGAACAACTGCCCTTTGATCTGTTACGGATTGTAGCATCCTTCAGTTGGACTTTGTCCGTGTTGGTTCCAAATTTCTCAATATGCAAACAAGATGTGTTCTTTGACCAGGTTCCTAACAACCACAATAATGGATCTCCCTTTTTTCGAATTTGCTCAGTAAAGCAGAAAGACACCCTCTTCTTCAGAACCTCCACGCATTTATAGTAGTAGTCATCAATCTCATCAGTTGTCATATTCACAGTAT
Organism: Rhizobiaceae bacterium; assembly: GCA_020628775.1. Taxonomy (GTDB): domain Bacteria; phylum Pseudomonadota; class Alphaproteobacteria; order Rhizobiales; family Rhizobiaceae; genus Lentilitoribacter. The sequence continues at coordinate 442 of JAHDEP010000370.1, forward strand.
CAGCAGGGAGATCCGCACCCTCCATGTTCTCCTCCAAGAACCAAAAAATTGGGCACCACTGCAGTTTCAATTTATTTTTCAAGTTCTTGGGAAGGCCAGCCGTTGTCAATTTGCAAAACGGCCGTACCATAGATTTTCCGTCTGCCAACACTGTCATTCCACGCAACCAAAAATCCAGTCCCTGGCGTATTGTTGCTTTTGGTGGAAATTGAAAGCCCTTTGGAACAAAGTAGAATCGTTTGTCATAGCTGTACACTGTTTGCAACAATGTGCAATTGTTGTCAACTGTTCTTGAGTTTGCTGAATTCCTGTTGCCTTTGCTTTGCATGTACCCGCTCCCCTTCAACTCATTTCTCAACCCCTCAATTTGTTGCTGGACTGCGCTAATGCTGTTGTTTTTGAATACGGCCAATATCTCTTGCAATTTTGCACCTGTCACTTGACCACTTTCCATTGCTTTGTTCTTGATTGCTGAGTCAATTGTCTTGACGATCTTTTCTGACTGCGTACTGAACCTCTCAATGACAATACCAACTTGATCTGAAATATGCTTCAACTGCTTTGCCATTCCAATGTGTGGTGGAATCCCAGTAGGTTGCTCCAATACTCCGCATGTTGGCGCAATTGTGACAAGTTTCTTCAAGTCTTGAAGCGTTTCCCGCTCATGGAACAATGATATCTTGTTAAAATCATGGCCTGCCACTGAAACCATCTGCTTGATCATAGAATCCAAATGATATACCATACAAGCCAGAGAACGCAACAGCAGTGGAAGAGAAGTTGGGTGGTGTTTGAGCATATTGCCAAAACACATCTCAACCGCCCTTTTGATTGTTGCATTTGCCATTGGATTGATGGTTGTCCAATGTGGCGGAAGAACATCAAATCCTGCTTCCATTGGGTCCAAACCAGCAAGGATTTGTCCAAGATAATGATCGCCCACACTCCCAAAATGCCAATAGACATCAAGGACTGATCCAATTGACCATTCTCCACGACAAGCAACTGATGGAATAGATGGCGGTGCAGTTGTTCCGGCAACAGCATGAGTTGCAGCACCCTTTCGTAGCCCATATGCATTGAAGCGATCAATGCTCATATGTTGTACAACCACGGATGTATGTGGTTTCACAATTGCTGCCACCTGCTTGCAATATTTTGTGGCTGCTGTTCCTTCACTTGAGCCTGTTTTAAGGAAGATCTTTTCATTCTTCTTGTTGAATTTGCCGCTTTGCAAGGAACACCAACTACCAAACGCAGTCCAAAAACAAATCTTCCAATCGTATGGGTTTGCGTAGATATTTTTTTCAGATAGT
>JAHDEP010000371.1 GCA_020628775.1 Rhizobiaceae bacterium
TGGATATCAATGTGACGATCGAAGTGAACGATACCGATACGTTTGGAAGTACAATTTGCGATACCGCGCACACAAGGGAAACCAATTGAGTGATCACCACCGATGATAATTGGCAGCGCGCCGGATGACGCCACATGGCTCACAGCACGTGTGACCTGATCAAAGGTTTTTTCAATATTGGCTGGGATCGTAAATACATCGCCCACGTCACACAGGGTCATTTGTTCACGAAGATCAATGCCCATCTCGTAATTGTAAGGTGTGTAAAGCGCAGAGATTTTGCGCACCCCTTGCGGGCCAAAACGTGTGCCCGGGCGATACGTCGTACCACCATCAAATGGCACACCAATAATCGCAGCATCATAATCGCCCACACGCGTTGCATCTTCAATATAAGGTGCTTTTAAAAACGTGTTGATACCTGCGTAATGTGGTAACTCACCACGCGCAAATGTTGGGATCGTTTTATCCTCGATGCTATCAGCACCGGTTAGTCCCATCCGAAGCGCCCATTTTTGCTCACGCTTCCACGCATCGCTTGGCAGCTCAGCTTCGCGCTGGACAGACTTCCAACCTTTCATCTGCAGCTTGTCAAAATCAGGGTGGTGCGCGCGTGAAGTCGGTTTCCGATTTTCAACGCCCACCTTGTGTACGTGCCGCGCTCTTTTATCGGCAAACAGATCAATCATTTATGTCTCCTCAGTAGAATTAGGTGCTTTAGCAAAGTACATCTCTGCGTCTTGCGAGTTTGATTGGGTACAACTTGCTATATTCAAGTCGTAGGTAATGGTTGCGCCATAGGCATTTGGCGCATGTGGGTCATGGCGGATTTTGTCAAAAACCAGCATGCGGGTCCCAAGTTTGAAAGCTTCATTCAAATCATGCGTGACCATGAAAATTGTCATGTTGAGGTCTTCCCAAAGCTGGAGCAATAACTCATGCATATCGAGCCGGATGCCGGGATCAAGCGCGCCAAACGGCTCGTCTAACAACAGAATTTTAGGCTCTTTTAAGAGCGCCTGCGCAATGGCTAAACGCTGTTGCATGCCGCCTGATAATTGCGATGGAAATTTATCACGGGCAGCGGAAAGACCAATTTTATCAAGCGTTTCATTGACTTTATCAAGCGCAGCTTTTTTATCTCTTCCAAACAGCTTGCCGGTCAATGGCGCTGTGTCAAATTCTTGGCTCAGCAGCAAATTGCCCTCAACAGTAAGATGCGGAAAGACCGAGTATTTCTGAAACACAATTCCTCTGTCAGCTGTGGGCTCATCAGGTAGCTTTTCACCATCGAGCAAAATCTGCCCGCGAGTTGGAAGTTCCTGTGATAGCAGCATGCGCAAGAAGGTTGATTTACCGCAACCAGACGCGCCAACAATGGTGCAGAAAGCGCCTTTTTTGACATCGATATTAACGCGTTCCAACACCGGAACTTGGTCGTAGTATTTCTCAATGTTTTGAGCTGAAATAATGGTATCTTGCGCGCTCATAGGCTTTCTCCATCTAGATGATGCCAAGGGAAAATCTTGATCGAAAGCGCCAGCAATAAACGGTCAATTAAAAAGGCTAAAAGCGTGATCCAAATAACATATGGTAAGATCACATCCATGGCTAAATAACGCCTAACCAGAAAGATCCGATAACCAAGCCCTGAGGTTGAGGCGATCGCTTCAGCGGAAATGAGAAAGATCCATCCAGGAACAAGTGCTAAGCGTATTGCGCTGATAAGTTTGGGCATGGTTTGCGGGATCAC
>JAHDEP010000372.1 GCA_020628775.1 Rhizobiaceae bacterium
GGAATCGCGTTGGGCGCTGATTGCACAAGCTTTAGCCACGCGTCAAGCACCGCGATATTTTCATCAGTGAACGCGCTGCGCAATTCTGCTATTTTGATTTCAACGTCCACAGCGTCTAGTTGTTCGTCTGCGTATTCAGAAAACAAATAGTGTTCTTGCAAATCGATAAACAAATCTTTTCCAAAACCGATGCCGATTCGCTCACTAATCCAGATTGAAATAGATGACTGTAGAGCGTCAATCATCGATGGTGTTGCGTGTGTTAGTGTGTTCATCGTTAGTCCTCAAACCGCTCTTGAATTCGCATCAAATTCATAATCTGATCATGCAATTGTTTGCGCTCTAATTGCTGTCGCTGTCTGTATGCGCGTTGTCTGCATGCATCGCTACAGTATTTACGATTATTGCTAAACGTGGTGTCTTCAATCTCACATTCACACGACTCGCACCGTGTCGTTTCTACTTCATTTTCTAGTGTTTTCATAATGTCCCGTTGTCCCGTCTAATACCTTTTCAACAATCCAATCCTTATTGATTTGACGTTGCCAGTTGTCACCGAATTTTTTGCGCAATCGTTGACGCCGTTTTTTACATGTTTCGCTGCATGTGAGGCGTTTATAACGACTGCTGAAACCGCGCCTGCAAACTGTACAAACGCGGCTATTTTTCTTTATGTCAACTGGCTTTAGTCGTTTTTTGCTGATTTCATTACATAGTTGGTGTGCGTGTTGTCGCTGCCGTTTTTGTATGGTGCGGTTGCTCCTGTGCGCGTGTACCACTCCGGCACTGGGTCACCGGCGCGATAGGTGTCAGATTTAGCAGGGCGGTTTGCGTGCGTGTTTATTTCGTCTTCGGTAGACCAGCGGAGTGTGTCACGTTGCGCTGGTGTCAGTTGGGTTGTTTTTGCGGCTGTCAGTTCGTCAATTCGTTTTTGTTGTGCGGTTACGAGCTGCAACAATTGATCTAATTTTGTTGTGTCGGTCGCTGCGGTCGCTGCGGATGTTGCGGTAGTTGGGTGGTCTGGTAGATATTGCGTGACGTGTCCCAGCTCACCGTCAAATTGCGCTGCGTTGATTGAATGTACTAGTTCAATTTCACGCTGAATTTTCCGCGTATCCAATTGCAAACCAGCACCTAATCGCTCTAATTCGAGTTCGTTTGTTTTGGCCGCGAATGAGTGGCGTAAAGCGCGTGCTGCTGCCGTTGGGTTAGCATCTGACCACAGATAGTAAAGCCCAGAAACCGCCGCAATGTGAACGCCAATCATTGCGCTGACACGCGTTGCAATAACCGGATCGACAGCAACACCGCGTGCAAAGTACGTCTGATACAAAACCACCATTAACGAATTGATTGCGAACGTGTACCAGAACCCTGCACGGCTCCATTTGATCTCATTGTGCGAGATACTAACGTGATCTTTTGCCCATTTGAAACCCAGCAATGCAATGTCTACAGATGCCACCAACAACAACGAATAAATGACCATTGAGACGCCGCGAAAAATAGCAGTGGACAATAAAAACGTATTGATTGCTCCAAATAGCCACATAGCGGCAATGATTAGATTGACGGCTGTTTTTGCAGCTTTTCCCGCTGCCTGCTCCTTCACTTCAGAAACGATTGATTCAAACATTTTGATTTTCCTAGGGCAGGGCGCTTGCAAACAAAAAACGCCTTACCGGATTGATAAACGGCAAGGCGCAAAACGTAATAAAATAGATTAGCGTTCGTTGCGGTAGTGCTT
>JAHDEP010000095.1 GCA_020628775.1 Rhizobiaceae bacterium
TGACGATCTTCCAAAATACCGCCAATGCGAGGTGCAATGACTTTTGAAACGAGCAAGTAAAAAATGCCGAATGTAATCGCAAGCCACAAAAGTTGTGATGGATATAGACCAGGATCAAACGGAGGAAACGATCCGCCAGCTTGTCCTTCGCTGTGTCCAGCAACTTCAGTATTTGCGTTTTGAGTCGTATGGGACTCCGCGTGTGCGGTGGTCACAAACATATCTCACCTCCAAATAATGCGATCACGGGGGCAAAAATCCCCACGTGACCAAACATTTTCAATTCGCGAATGATTAAACAGCGAAAAGAAGGAGAAGTGCAACTAGCAATGAGAAAATACCCAAAGCTTCTGTCACAGCAAAACCGAAGATCAAACGACCGAATTGACCGTCAGCTGCTGAAGGGTTGCGAAGTGCACCAGCAAGGTAGTTACCGAAAATTGTACCAAGACCAATACCTGCACCACCCATGCCTAGACATGCGATACCTGCACCGATGTATTTTGCTGCTTCTGCTTCCATAATTAAACTCCTTAGAATTATGATTTCATATCTAACTTTTTCAAACGGACGACATGCCCGCCTGCAACTTTTAACCTAGTGGCTTGGGTGCAAGGCATCGTTGAGGTACATACATGTTAGTACCGCAAAGACGTAAGCCTGCAAGAAAGCTACAAGGAATTCCAAACCTGTGAGTGCAACTGTCATTAACAATGGCAATGCAGCACCCATAAACCCGAGCGCACCTTGTGCACCCATGGCAACGATAAATCCGGCAAACACTTTAAGTGTGATGTGACCCGCCAACATGTTCGCAAACAAACGAACTGAAAGGCTGATTGGACGTGAGAGGAATGAAATAACCTCAATCATAACAACCAATGGCATCAAAACGCCGGGAATGCCCGAAGGCACAAATAATTTTAAGAAACCTAGACCATGTTTCATCACACCGTAGACAACAACTGTGCCGATCACGAGCATTGCAAGGGCAAATGTTACGATGATGTGGCTGGTGACTGTGAAGAAATATGGGAACATGCCAAGAAGGTTGGCAATAAGAATGAACATGAAGAGCGAGAACACAAGTGGGAAGAAGCGCATACCCTGCGATCCGGCGCCATCTCGAAGCATTGAAGCAACAAATTCATAAGCCATTTCAGACATCGACTGAAGGCGCGTTGGGATCAACCCACGATTTGCAGTTGTCGACATCAAGAAACCAGCTGCAACAACTGTTGTCGCGACCATAAACAATGAAGAATTGGTGAAGGAAAAGTCCATGCCACCAATCTCAATTGGAACGAGTTTTGAAAGCTGGAACTGGCTGATAGGATCGTTAGCCACGTTGTATCTCTCCTAAATTTCCGGCCAAAACCGGAGTAAACACATACCCTAATGGGTTCTAATCTTCTTTCGATGAATAACCAACTTTTGGCTTCTCCACCGCGCCCACTGAGCGCAAAACATTTAATACACCTGCAACAAACCCCAACAGCAGGAAGATGATCATCCCCCAAGGCGCGGTTCCCGCATATGTATCCAGCACATAGCCAAGGATAGCACCGACAAACACAGCTGCGATAAATTCGCTGGAGAGCTTAACTGCAAGGGCATATCCCTTACGATCTCCACCATCATCGCCTGCCTTGTCTTCATCATCCTTTCGCTTAGAAGCTAACTTTGCTTCCAGCTCTTGGCGACGGGTCTCAAGACTATCTACCATACATCCTCACATTTGCTTTTAGTTGAGAGCAGATGTCTCTCACTAAAATAGCGCCGAATTTGTATTAACTTGGCGCCCTTTTAACATACCAAAAGCAGCCCGCAAGGCTGTTTGTAATTTGCGCGCAACATAGTTTTACATTGTTGGATAGTCAAGCAGTAGATTAGGGCAACAATTGAACTTAATTCTTATTTAAATTCAATAACTTACAGCATCTCGCAACGATTCACAAAAAAATGCTGCGTAAACTTTTGCCAATTGCGACAGTGTTACACAGCATTTACAGCGATTTTAAGGCGAAATATTAGCTCCAGCCACCATTATGAGTGACATAAAAGATGTGCAAACCGATTCGACCGACACGGCGCATTTTCTTTGCCCAGCGCGGACGCACATAAGTTGCATGATAGTGAGTTGATGAACCAACCTGCTTAAACCAAATTTTCCCTGCAGTTGTTGCAAGGGCAATCTCTTCGGCAATGTTCCATGCTTTTGGCGATCTGACGCGATCACGGATGCCATCACATGCAAATGAGAACTGGCAGCGGTTACGCCAAGTTTTGTTTTGATAGACAACACCGCAAATAGTGTTTGGGTAGGTTGGGTTGCGAACACGATTTAAGATAACCTGAGCAACAGCTGCCTGACCTGATAGTTTCTCGCCACGAGCTTCGAAGTAAATCCCAGCAGCTAAGCAACGCTGTTCTGCTGCCGAAAATGCAGCTGGCGGCAGCGGGTCATCAGCCCATGAATGGTCACCTTTTTCAATAGGTGGAATAAACCGCCCGCGCTTAGGTCCATCGTTTAGTACAGATGCAAAAGGTGATTGCTTGGCATAGTCTTTTTGTGGAGGCGCATACGCAGTTGCCAAAATATCTGGGTTATCATTGGTGATCAAGCTTGCCAGCATTGTAGGCACGCGGCTTGAGATCTGAGGCTTATCTTGTTTTTTGTAAAAGACAGACGCAACCTGCAGCTCTTTGCCTTCAATTTCCTGCTTCTTAAAAACCATCGCCACTTCGTCAGATGACTTTGGAATTTCTAAAGAGCTCTGTTTGCCAGTGATTGACCCAGCAGAGAAATTTTTTGGTGGTTGAGAAGGTGCAACAGCAATCACGCGACCTTTTTTAAGATGGCGCGTAATGCGATCTTCGTCAGGCGTCAGCTCTTTGCCGCCAATTTTGGCATCAAATGCAATTGTTTCACCATTGCCTAAATCAAGACCGGCGCTTGCTGCAACTGATCCTGTTAAGATCGGATCTGAAAATGCCATTTGAGCTTTTTCAATTGAACCAGCAGGTGCAGTGGTAATATGCATTCGCCAGCGGTCATCCTGATTGCCAAGACTACTCAAAAGAGCGGCCGTGTCTGAATGGGCAACAATGGTGGGGGTAAACATGAAACCGGCAACGCCGAATATAAAAGGTGCGGCTATTCCGCTTAGGCGCGCCAAAACAGGGCGAGCCTTAGAACTCTTATTACGCACAACACTACTCCAACAAAAACTATTACTCGGTACAAAACTAGCGATGATCATAAGTCGTTAACCTTGATGAAGAGTTAATATTGTTGGTGCGCCTCCCTTGCTTGTCTTTCAAACCAATATTTGTGGCTAAAAAGAGGTGAGAATTAAAAATCCCCTCAAACATCGTCTTTGTTGATAAATGTTACAATCAGATGCGGATAAACCTGAGATTTTGCCCAGATTGGGATAAATATTAGACCAATTGTTCAAATTTTATTGCGAAACGACGGCGAAAGGCGCATGGATAATTAAAGAGACTACTTCTCTTTAAGGATGCGACAATTTCTGAGACCGAGATAAAAACAAGTAAAGCGCAATTAAAAACGCAAACGCAAGTTGGCGGAAAGACTGCAAACCCACTCCATGGTTTATTGATTATGGCATGCGGTATGTTCTTGTTCTCGATGGTCGATGCTATCGCCAAATTCCTAACTGATGATTTCCACCCCATCCAGGTTATGTGGTCACGCCAAACAGGATTAGTTGCCGGTGTATTGATACTCATTGCGATCAAAGGCCTGACAATATTTAAAACTTCGCGCCCTGGATTGCAGATCACAAGAGGGATAGCTGCGGCAGGTTCTGGGACATTATTTATATTCGCAGTGGTTTACGTTCCGTTGGCCGATGCCGTTGCCGTTAGCTTTATCGCGCCTTTTTTAGTCACGGTGATGGGTGCTATATTTTTAGGGGAAAAGGTGGGCATCCGTCGGTGGACTGCCATCTCCATTGGTTTTTTGGCAACGCTGATTGTGATTAGACCAGGACTAGGTGTTGTCCATCCAGCGGTTTTTCTAGTGGTGCTTGCAGCCTCACTATTTGCAATTCGGCAGATTCTCTCTCGCGCGCTTATTGCTGACAGTGTGACCACAACAGTTGCCTATACAGCTTTGGTCAGCGGGGCATTTTTAACAATCCCACTGCCATTTGTTTGGCAAACCCCGCAATGGGGTATGGAACTCGTTCTTCTTGGCGCGTTAGCCACTTTAGCCGCAATCGCCGAAATCTGTGTCATTAAAGCGCTCTCGATGACGCAAGCAGTTGTCTTGGCTCCTGTGCACTACACACTCATTATTTGGAGCACGCTTTATGGGTTCTATATTTTTGGAGATTTTCCAGACATCTGGACATGGGTCGGTGCATTCATTATCGCACTATCAGGCATATACACCGTTTATCGCGAACATTTATTGTCCAAACAAAAAGCTTAATTTCTCAGAGAGTTTTCAAACATGATAAATAGACCAAAGCTCGTGATCTTTGATTGTGATGGCGTTCTTGTTGATAGTGTTATGGCCCATAGCGAAGTGATGTCTGAAAACTTCGCACGATATGGATTACATATGACACCAATTGAAGTGCGTGATGTTTTGGGTGCGGGCAAAATGTCCGAGATTGGAGAAGCTGCGAAAAAACTGGGCGCCCAGCTACCCGAACATTGGCTTGATGAAATCTATCAAGAGATATTTGACCGCTTACGCCAAGGTGTCGAGCTTATTCCGCATATTAAAGATGTTGTTTTAAAAGTTGCGGCCGCGAATATCAAAATTTGTGTCGCATCAAATGGCAGCGTTGAAAAAATGAAAATCATGCTTGGTTCAAGCGGCATTCTCGATCAGTTCGGCGAAGCGGTTTTTTCCGCACATGATGTCAAATCATGGAAACCCGAGCCGGGTTTATTTTTCCATGCGATGAAAATCATGAAAGTTGATCCAAGCGAGTGCTTTGTTATTGAAGACAGCCCAACAGGTGCCGATGCAGCTCAACGCGCTGGGATCGGTTGCCTTGGATATGCGGCGGATACAAATCCAGCTGAACTGACCGCTTTTGGTGCCAAGACATTTCAAGACATGCGTAATGTGCCAGAACTGCTTGGAATAAACGCGTAATGGCAGTTTATCTTGGGCTATTTGCTTTTGCGTTCTTAGCGGCAACACTATTGCCCGGCGGATCAGAAATTGGCCTAGCTGCGCTTCTTACGTCGGGTGAACATTCCATCATCTTGCTTATTGCATTTGCAACTGTGGGAAATGTATTGGGGTCGGTGGTGAACTGGATTTTAGGACGATACTTCAATCATCTGCAAAATAGATCTTGGTATCCCATCAAACCAGAACAAATGCACCGCGCTGAAAAATGGTATCGCAAATATGGTCGCTGGAGCCTGCTTGCAAGCTGGGTTCCGATCATCGGTGATCCGCTTACATTAATTTCCGGCGTATTACGTGAACCATTGATTAGTTTTCTCATATTAGTGACAATTGCAAAACTCACGCGTTATCTTGTGGTCGCAGCTCTTGTGCTGCAAATCATCTGAATTGGACTTTCATGCCCCGCACACAAATATTCGGTCACATAGCGATGCTCACCTTGTCGTTTTTTGTTGCAGGCTCATTTAGCTTAGGTTCAACGATCGCTCACCTTGCGCCACCGGATGCTTTAACAGCATTAAGATTTACAGCGGGCGCTATGCTTGTCGGCACTATCGCAATTGTTACCGGCAAACTTCAGATAGAGCACTTTAAAGGAGGTTGGCGTTTCATCTTGCTCGGTGGTCTGTTCACGGTGTTTTTTGTGACCATGTTTGAAGCGTTGAAAATTACCCTTCCCGTTTCAACCAGCGCTGTGTTCACACTGGCGCCTCCGCTCACGGCGATCTTCAGCTACTTTATCTTAAAACAGATTTCCACAAGACGCATCTCGATCGCCCTCGCCATTGGTGCTGTCGGTGCTTTATGGGTGATTTTTCGCGCAGATCTTACGGCATTTTTAAGCTTTAATATCGGCAAAGGCGAAGCGATCTTCTTCATCGGCGTTGCAGCACATGCATTATATACCCCTCTGTTTCGGAAACTCTCCAAAGGTGAACCCGTTATCGTGACAACATTCGGGGTCATGCTGGGTGGTGCAATTGTCTTATGGGCAGTTTCATTCAACAATATCATTGTAACAGATTGGATAAGCCTGCCGTCGACCTTTTGGCTGGTCTTTACCTATCTGGTGGTCGCAGCCGGATCACTCACATTTTTTCTGCTGCAGTTTGCAGCGCTGCGACTGCCTTCTGCAAAAGTTATGGCCTACACATACCTTATTCCAAGCTGGGTTATCTTTTGGGAATATGTCTCAGGCAACGGTTTACCAGATATAAAAATCTTAATCGGTATCGCCATCACAACGATATCGCTCATCATGCTTTTGAAAAATGAAGACTAGAACGTCGCTTTAGTTTTTGCGGCGTTTGCGATTTTCAAACGGATTATCACCAGAACGATATGTGAAGCGAATTGGCACCGCAGGCATATCAAAATCTTCGCGCATCTTATTGGTTAGATACCGCGTATAAGATGTTGGCAGCGCATCAGGGCGCGTACACGACACCATAAATCCAGGTGGACGCGATTTAATCTGCGTCATATATTTCAATTTCAAACGACGACCCGATACCGCAGGTGGCGGATGCTGCGCAGTTGTCATATTTAGCCAACGGTTTAATCGCGCAGTTGGAATACGTTTGTTCCAAGTAATGTGCGTTTCAACAACAGCCTGCATAAGCTTATCAAGCCCATTGCCCAAGCGACCAGAAATTGGAATAGCCAAGAGCCCACGAACTTGTGGCAAAAGTCGTGTTGTTTCTTCATGAAGATACTTAAGTGTCGCTTGGCGGTCTTCCACCAAATCCCATTTGTTAAATGCAATCACCAGCGCGCGACCTTCGCGGACCACCATATCGGCGATATGTAGATCTTGTTTTTCAAATGGGATTGTCGCGTCCAAAACGATGACGACAACTTCAGCAAAACGGATAGCACGCAAAGCATCAGCGACTGAGAGCTTTTCAAGTTTCTCCTGCACTTTGGCGCGTTTGCGCATCCCGGCAGTATCAAACATTTTGATCTTGCGGTCGTTCCATTCCCATTCGACGGAAATGGAATCTCGCGTAATCCCAGCTTCCGGACCAGTTAGCAGACGATCTTCACCCAGATACTCATTGATCAAGGTTGATTTGCCAGCATTAGGGCGACCAACAACTGCGATGCGCAATGGTTTTGATGTATCAATATCGGGTTCGATTTCACCCTCATAATCTTCGTCAAAATCATCATCATAAACATCGACATCAGTGATCGCTTCGTCAAACGCATCATCTTCTTCAGGGAAAGCTACAAACTCACCAACAGTTTCGACGATTGCATCTCTGAGATCGAGCATGCCTTCGCCATGTTCAGCTGAAATCGGGCAAGGCTCGCCAAAGCCCAATCGGTAGGCGTCCATTAAATCAGCGCCGCGCGCTTCAGCTTTGTTGGCAACGAGCACAACGGGCTTACCGCGTTTGCGCAACAATCGCGCCAGTGTTTCATCGGCAGGTGTTATGCCTTCCTTGGCATCAACCACAAACAGCGCAACATCAGCTTCATCAATTGCTAATTCTGTTTGCTCACGCATGCGCCCTTCAAGCGTATCAGGCGCTTTTTCTTCAAGACCCGCGGTATCGATCATGCGAAATGAAAGATCGATCAGTTTTGCTTCACCGGGTCTACGATCACGTGTCACACCAGGTGTGTCATCAACAAGCGCAAGTTTTCGACCAGCCAAGCGGTTAAACAAGGTTGATTTGCCAACATTTGGCCGTCCAACAATGGCGATTGAAAAACTCATAAATGTCCAGTTCTAAGCGAACGGGCAATTTTTGCAGATGCCCGTTGTGCTAAATTGTTTATGACGTTGAAGAACGTCCAGCGATTAGATCAAGAATAACCTGTGCACGTGCAGAAAGCTGCTGCGGTGTGGATGTGTCTTCAATCACCAAAGTGAACCAATCCTTCGCACGAGAAAGATCATTGGCTTTAAATGCTGACAGACCCAAAATCTCACGCGCTGAATGGCGCATTGTGTTTGTTGTGTTTGTCAAAATTTCTACTTGCGCAGCAACTTCATCATAGGTGCTAACATCTACCATCAAGTATCCAGCGCGAATGCGAGCCACATCTTTTAATGCATCTGCAACTGAGCTGTCATTTGCAACAGACAAGAATTCTGAAATTGCGTTTTCCGCATTGCCTTCTTCAGCCATAACAGTTGCTGCGCGCATTTTAGCTAATACAGGGTATGAGCCATAGCCTTCAGATTTGAGCTGATCAAAAGCTGCCAGCGCTTCATCGTTGCGTCCTTCGCGAGCATGGGTCAAAGCTTCTAGGAAGATATCGCCGGATTCAGCGGCTTGGCCATCAATCCAGTTTTTATAGCCCACATTACCTGCAACACCCAAAACAATGGCCACAGCACCACCAATGATGAATTTTCCGTATTTTTTCCAAAAAGCATTGGCCGCGTCCGAACGCAGCTCTTCATTGACTTCGCGGATAAAATTGTCGTCTTCAGTGCTCATCTAACTATCCAATAAATAACTGGGCCTATTATTCTTTGGGCCGTATTCATATTTTTTAAAATGTTCAAGACCGCCTTCTAAACCATTTTGCCAAAGTTAAAAGAAGTTTTTGCGCAAGTCAGCTTCTTAGGGGGCTAAATTATGTTATAAGCATCATAATCTAAGTTTTCGAGGGGTTTTACTGCAAATCTTTGCGAGGTTGCATTGGTCGACATCAAAAAAGCGAAACTGAGACTGCAATCGGTTCAGAATGATCTCGAAGCGATATCTGAATTATCATCGGGTTCGCGCGCACCTGTTAAGCTAGATCAGCAATCTGTCGGCCGATTATCGCGAATGGATGCAATGCAGCAACAAGCCATGGCACAAGCGCAAGAGCGAAACCGTCAACGCGATCTGGTTCGCATTGAAATGGCGCACCGTCGCATTTTGGAAGACGAATATGGTTATTGCGCCAATTGTGGTGATGAAATTCCTGACAAACGGCTTGAGATCGACCCTATGGCGGAACGTTGTGTTCGATGCGCTGAATAATAATCGAAATTAAAACTCAATAATATTTATCAAGCATCTTCTGTCGTCACATGCAAAGCATCGCTCCATTGGCGTGGTGATTGCCCATACATGCGTTTGAACTCTCGGCTAAACTGAGACGCGCTGACATAACCGACATCCAATGCAGCTTCATTGACTGTCATGCCACCCGCAATATTCATCGCCGCATTATTCAGGCGCATTGTTTTAACAAATTGGATCGGCGACATCATCGTTGCTTGCTTGAACTTGCGATGAAAAACCGTACGGCTCATCCCCGCGCGTGCAGCCATATCATCGATGGAGATTGGTTCTTTAAGATTATTGGACACATGACTGATAGACCGCGCAATCGCATTGCCCACGCCAAAGGCCTGTCTGGCAAAATAGCCCGCCTCGCCTTTTAACAGCGCATAATAAAACTCTCGCAAGCGCGCTTCGCCCAAGATGGAAATGTCGGTTGCGTTGCCACTTAACTCTAAGAGCCTTGAAAGTGCATTGGCAAATTCATCGTCCCATCTCGACAATTTTATCCCTTGCGATAATTCGCCTGCAATTGAAGAGCTATACCTACCTTCAGCATTATCCATCTCAATGACCAATTCGGTCATCACACGCTGATCGAGCGAGATGTAAACGCCATAAAGCGGATCGATATCTGATGCTTTTGGGGTCCCTGCCATAACGGGCATCGACATCGGGCAACACATATATTGGCTATTGTCATAGACAAATTGCGCGCCCTCAAGCACCGCTTCTTTAGATCCGCTGACAATGGCAATCACACAAGGTTCATAAACAACAGGGGAACATGGAACTGGGTCTGTTGCGCGAAATAGTTTCACGCCATTTATACCCGTGTCCTCAAGCCCATCTTCTTGGACCCTTTGTTCGATGAATTCTCTAATCAATTGCTTATTCATGGACGTAACTTATTGCGCGATATCACGCACATCAACAGCCTTGGCACAATTAGGCAAGTATTCGCGAGTATCGCACCTGTTTTCGATCAAAATCGGGAGTTATCTACACGACCAAGACAACAAACTGATTTTTGAAAAGACATTCTGCGATCGCAGAAAAGGAGCAAATTAAATGAAACATAAACAGTTCGGGCCAAAAGGTTGGACACCCGATAATCTCGGTCCACAAACTGGCAAAACATATGTAATCACCGGCGGAAATGCCGGTGCTGGATATCAAGCTACGCGTATTCTTCTAACCAAAGGCGCAAAAGTGATTATGTTAAACCGCAGCGCAGAACGCTCAATTGCAGCGGTAGATGATCTTAAAGCTGAATTCGGCGACGATGCCCAGGTCAGCTACATTCGCATGGACCTCTCTGACCTTTCAAGTGTGCGTCAGGCTGCATCTGAATTGCTAGAACAAACCTTGCAAATCGACGCATTAATTTGCAATGCCGCAATTGCACAAGTGCCAACACAAAAGTTCACCAAGGACGGTTTTGAAAGCCAGCTTGGTACCAACCATTATGGTCATTTTGTTCTTTGTGGAATGCTGTTTGATCTACTGGATAAATCTCATGGCCGCATCGTTGTGGTTGCCAGCCTTGGCTACAAATTGGGGATTAGAACCATTCAGTTTGATGATATGAATTGGGATAAAAACTACAGCGCCAACCCTGTTTACAGCCAAAGCAAATTGGCGCAAATGATGTTTGCTTATGAGCTGCAGGATAAGATCAAATCCGCCAATAAAAACGTCAAGGTTTATGTGTGCCATCCGGGCGCATCTGCAACCTCATTGATCAGCACAAGCGGTGGGTTGTTAACTCGCGCCGTTTGGTGG
>JAHDEP010000096.1 GCA_020628775.1 Rhizobiaceae bacterium
GAGCTCCATCAAGATAGTGCCCCTCTCCTTGGCCAACTGTTTGATCAGTTAATTTAATCTCACCTTTGATGACAAAAACGCCGTGATGACCCGGGCCCAATGTGAGCTCTTTATCTGTATGTTTAAACAACGACATTTTAAGATCTGTCATGGCTGAAAACCCTATCAATGAGAAGATGAAATAGTAAGTAAATTGGGCATTTTAGTTCACCCATAAAAAACGGAAACAAGCAGACGAAGCGCCAACAAACTCAGCACAATGATGATGATCTTATCAAAAGCGGGTTTGGAAATTCTCTTCCCAAGATAACCACCAATCGACATTCCAATGAATAAAGGAATGACAGCTACAACACCGTAAATAAAGCGTTCTAAGGTCAATATTCCCAAAGCATATTGCGCCGGAAACTGGATCAGGGTCATCGATAAAAAGAACAGCGACATTGTGAAAATGAACTGCGCCCGCTGCAAATTCACAGCATTCATAAATGTTACAGAAATGGGTGCAGACAACCCCGTCGAACCTTGTAAGAACCCACCAACCAAACCAACCGGAACCACCAGCTTGTTGGCCAAATTCCAGCTCATCGCCCAATTGGGATTTGCAAGTTTAAAGGCGACATATAACAGAACGATCATCGCCACAGAACCGATCAATATGTCACTATTAAACCCGGCTAAAACCATTGTGCCGATCCCGGCGCCAAGGATGCCCGTGACCGCAAACAATATTGGAAATTTACCCTCTGGTCGATCGTTTCTAAATCGCCAGGTCTGCCAAATGTTGGAAACAATATTTGGAACGAGAAATACTGAAACAGCGAACGGCAGATCAACGAGAAGCGCCATAACTGGGATTGCAATTAAAGGTGCCCCCACTCCGGTAGCACCTTTTAAGATCCCGCCAAGGACGAAGGTAATACATACAAATACAAGATGTTCGATTGACATTAATTCGCTGATTTCACTTATCTATGGATGCCCTTGCGCTTATCCTCAGGTGCATCGCGTTGGCTAACTCCATCGATGAGAACAAACGCAATAATGCAGGTCTCTGTCCCACGGTTTGACCAAGCATGATTGTTACCGCGTTGGATTAGAACATCTCCCGCTTTAAGTAGCAAATCATCCTCTTCTTCATCCATCATCATCCAAATTTCGCCTGTGAGCACGATGGCATAATCAAGCGAATCTGTGCGATGGGTAAATGGATGACGGGCATTTTCGACAATGTTTGCACCAGCACCCATTTCACTAAATGCGGATTTCCCATCCAGTGTTTTCATAACCTCTGGATCTTCGGGTTTAAATTCCACACACCGAAATGTGCTACCCATGTGAGGTGGGTGCAGAACAAAATCACCCGTGCAAGTTTCTGTCGGACCGTCAAACTCTGCCGGACTACCGCGTTCTAACCAAAAGTTGGTTAGACGCACACCAGGTCGATTTGGCCGCTCAAGATATTGGCTGGCGATTTCATCGCTCACCACAATAGATTTACCATTTTCATCGTGACCAGTTACGACCCTTCTGAATTCTCGCGCCATTGAATATTCCTAACTTTCCGTTTTTTGTTTTGTGATCATGGGCAGCTTTGCGCCCCAAATTATCAGACCCAAAATGATCAACCCGCAGATATCGCTGAGCCAATCTTGATAAAGCAATGCGATCCCGGCAATTGCTGTTAAAACTCGCATTGAAATTGAAAGCTTAGCCTTGGCATAGCCCACCACAGCTGCAGCAATAGCAAAGACCCCGAAGGCTCCTGATCCTATTGCTAAGACAATCGAGCCGATATTGCCATCAAGCATTAAGCCCGGGCCAAACACAAACATATAGGGCAGAATGAAACAGGTGATGCCGTAGAAAAACGCCGTCCAACCAACGCGATTAATATCGGCATTGGCTATCCCTGCCGCCACATAGGATGCCAATGCCACAGGCGGTGTAATTGTGGACACACAGCCATAGAAAAAAACAAATAAATGCGCTGTTAAAAGCGGTAGACCCATATTCGCCAATGCTGGTGCAACTACAGTTGCCAACACCAAATATGCAGCTGTTGTGGGCAATCCCATACCTAACACAATAGCTGTGAGCATTGTTAAAACTAGCGCAGCTAACAAATATCCACCTGAGGCATAAATAATAAGCCCTGATATTTTCGAACCTAATCCGGTGATACCCAATGTGCCAGCAATAATGCCAGCTGCAGCACATGCAGCCGCAATTGGGATGACAGCTTTTGATCCATCGGTAATTGCTTTTGCAGACTTGGTGACAATGTCCAAACCAATCCGCCTCGTCCAGATGACGTGGCAAACAAGCAAAACAATTATTGAATAAAATGAGGCTTTAAACGGCGAGTAGCCATTGATCATCATCGCGATCAACGTTCCAAATGGAATGATAAACTGACCCCCTTTGATCAAAATCTCAAGGGTCGTTTCATCATCATCGATTTCAACAGATTTTGGCTCAATGCCACTTTTGGCTGCCTGAAGGTGCACGACAAAAAACAAGGATGCAAAGAACAATAATGCCGGCACCAACGCTGCTTTCATAATATTTGAATAGGGCGTACCGACGATTTCAGCCATGATAAACGCCGCCGCACCCATTACAGGCGGCATGATCTGACCACCGGTTGATACAACAGCTTCAATCGCACCAGCCTGATGCGGCTTATAACCTTCTTTTTTCATCATCGGAATTGTCAACGAACCGGTTACGGCCACATTGCCTGCTGCCGAGCCTGAAATCATGCCCAAAAGCGTTGAAAAAATAACCGCGGTCTTCGCGCCAGCGGCGCGCATGCCATAGGTGATACGTGCCGCCAATTTAAAAAAGAAATCTCCGGCACCAAAAACGCTTAGAAACGCGCCATAAATTGAAAATAGAATAATGTAAGTCGCTGAAACCCCGAGCGGAATACCGAATATACCTTGCCCGGTCGTCGTTAAAAATTCTGACATACGTTCAAGTGAATAGCCTCTACCATTTAGAACGCCCGGCAGATACGATGAGTAAAATGGATAGGTGAAAAATATCAGGCAAATGATTGCTAGAACCAATCCAACGCCACGACGTGCTGACTCTAAAACCAGCAACAGCACAACCACGCCAACCCAGATATCCATCGCAACGGTTTCTCCGCCACTTAGTGCAATGTCTTTCCACCGGGTCATGAGATAACCGCAAGAGGCAACGCTAATCACGATTAATGCAATACGTAAGACTTTATCACCAAAAGATTGTTCAAGTGATTTAAATGTCGCCCGCGTTAAAAACAGCAACACCAACATCATCATCAAATGAAAAATTCGAATATCACGTGTTGATAAAACAAATACGCCTGACACATTTAAAAGGTGAAACAGGCCAATTGAAAATGCGACTAAAGCAATGCTGCGTTCAAATATCTTATCAATCATCATGATCATTTCTTAGAAAAAACATAGGATGAAAACGGGGCGAAAATCATTCGCCCCGAATTATTGCAAGAACTTTTATGCAATTATTCCTTATGGAATTTTTCAGCACCAGGATGCAGTGCGATTGGCAATTCAAGAGATTGCGCAGGCACAATCTTTGCTGCCAAAGCATTTTCTTTGATCAATGCATCCATATTGCCGTAGATTGCTTTTGCAATCGCATAAGCCAAGTCATCATCCATATCAGCTTTTGTAATCAGCAAGTTCGGAGAACCAATAACTGAGATCGCTTCGCCATTACCGTAAACATCTGCTGGTACTTCAATGCTTGTGTAATATGAGAAAGTATCAACAAGCTCTGCCATTTTCTCATCGCCAAGCTCAATGAAGCTCAACTCATTCGTCGCAGCAATTTGTGAAACAGCACCTGTTGGGAACCCTGCCAAAGCAAAAGATGCATCAACATTACCATCAGCAAGCTGGCTCATACCATCAGCATAAGACAGGAAGCTTGGTGTAATGTCATCAAGTGTCATGTCATAAAGCTTGAACAAGTTGCGCATCATACTGAGCGTGCCGCCACCTGCAGGTCCAACAGCAACTGTGCGACCTTTTAAATCTTCAATGCTGGTAATTCCTGAACCAGGCAGCGTTACCATGTGCAATACACTTGAATGCAAAGCACCAATACCGCGGATATCAAGCGCTTCTTTATAAGGGCCTTTGCCCCCTGCAGCTAAAAACGACAAGCTTGCAGGTGCTAAAGCAACATCAACTTCGCCCGATGCAACAAGACGCGGGTTTTCAAGACCACCACCTGTTACAATCGGAACCATTGTGTAACCATCAGCGAAATTATTAACGTTGACACCAAGTGCTTGACCCATTGGGTAATATGCACCACCCAAACTTGCGGTACCAATGCGCAATTCTTGATCTGCTTGCGCGGCACTCATTCCAAACATTGTCGTAAGTGACATAGCTGCAACTGCAACTAAATTTTTAATGTATTTCATATCATCCTCCCGATCTAATGACTTGCCAAAAGCACTGCGTAAACACCCTGCTCGCTTTCGGTCAGAATTTAAATATATCGATATTTTTACAAAATTCAAATTTTTATCGATTTATTTTTAAATAAAGATCGTTTATCGTCACGATCAAGTTCATCAATCGCGGGAGGCTCTGATGCTAAAACTCTACCATGCCAATCATTCCACATGCAGCCAGAAGGTCAGACTTTGCCTTGCAGAAAAGGGTTTGGATTGGGAAAGCGAGTTGGTTAACCTTGCAACAAATGAGCACCTAACGCCCGAATATTTAGCGCTAAATCCCAACGGAGTTGTGCCAACGCTCATCCACGACGGTGCGATCATTACAGATTCAGGCGTTATTTGCGAATATCTCGAGGAAGTATTTTCAGACGTACCACTCCTACCCTCTGAACCTAAAGAACGGGCAATCGTAAGAGCCTGGATTAGATATCTCGATGAAGTTCCGACAGCCGCAGTTCGCGTTCCATCTTTTAACATGGCGTTTTTACCGCGTTATGATGGATTAGATGATGACGCCTTTCAAAAGGAACAAGCGGATATCCGTCCTTTGCGAAAACACTTTTACGAGAAAATGGGACGTAAAGGCTTTGATGACAATGAAGTTGATAATGCTTTAGAACAATTAAGTGCCACGATTTCACGCATGGAAGCACGTCTTCAAGACAATCCTTGGCTATCGGGAGCTGAGCTTGGTTTGGCGGACTTTATCGCAGCGCCTTTAATGGATCGCTTGGATGACTTGAACCTTGAAGAACTTTGGCAAAAATCTTCGCCTCGGGTAACCGATTGGTTTGAGCGTCTAAGATCACGCCCGTCATTTGCAAAAGCCTTTTACCCAAAATCGCGACTGTCTGAGTTTTTACCAATTGGCGATTTGCGCCGAAGAACGTCACCCTAAATCGCATCACTATCGGCGAGAGTATGAATGCATGTGCCTAAGGAATTCGACTGCGTTCAATGAACTTTTTCAATGCAAACCGTGAGCGCATGTTTCGTATATTGCGAACCTGGGCCAATCTTGTCTGCAGAAAATGCTCATATTCTTCAAGGCTTGCCACCACGACTTCGAGTAAAAAATCTTGCCCGCCGGTCATCAGCGCCGCGGTGACGATCTCCTCAAAATGCGCAATATCTTTTTGAAACCCTAAAATGTCCTCAGCTTTGTGGGATTCAAGTTCTACATTGACAAATGCTGTAATCCCAAATCCGCATGCAGCTCTATCGATCATCGCACCATAACCGGATATCAAACCCATTTCTTCAAGTCTGTGCAGGCGCTTTTTACATGGCGTTTGCGATAGTCCTGTCTCTTCAGAGAGCTGAACGATCGAAGCACGCCCGTTGTTACAAAGGATTCGTAAAATTTTACGATCTAGTTCATCAATAGCTTTATTCACTCTTTTTTCTCTAACATATGGTTTTTATCACTAATTAAATTGAAAATAACCCTAAGTTTCAAATTTTTCAACTACGGAAGTCATGGCAGACTAATTCTGGTCGCAAACTAAAGGAGAACCCATGCTTCCTGTTATCCATGAACTACCCACGCCACCCGGATTTGAACGTCTGATTTTTGCGGAGGAAAAGGATTGTGGATTAAAAACCTATATCGCAATTCACTCGACCGCTTGCGGCCCTGCAGCTGGGGGATGTCGGATGTGGAATTACGATAGTGACGAAGCGGCCAAAGAAGATGTATTGCTTTTGGCAAAGGGTATGACCAGCAAAAACGCCATTGCCGGGCTTGGTCTCGGAGGGGGTAAATCCGTTATCGTGGGTGATCCCAAAACAGATAAATCAGAAGATCTGCTACGAGCATTTGGCAAGGTAATTCAATATCTAAACGGAAGCTATTTTACCGCAGAAGACGTTGGCACATCGCCCGAAGATATGGCCATTGTTGCACAAGAGACGCCTTATGCTGTTGGATTAAATGGTGGAAACTTCGCTAGCGGCGACCCATCACCATTTACTGCGGAAGGCGTATTCCAATGCCTCAAAGCAGGTGCGGGAAACGTTTTCGGAACCGAGAATTTAAAGGGCAAGCGTGTTCTGGTTCAAGGACTTGGTCATGTGGGCATGTCGCTGGTCGAAAAGCTTCATGCAAACGGCGCAGACTTGATCGTCTCAGATATAAACGCTTCTTTGGTTGATCACGCCGTAGCCGAATTTGGCGCAAAAAGCTGCGCGAGTGAAAACGTCTTTGATACAGATATGGATATCTTTGCCCCTTGCGCATTGGGCGGCATTTTAACCCATGAAACGGTTGAAAAATTAACAGCAAAACTCATCTGTGGCGCGGCAAACAATCAATTAGCGAATCCGTTAATTGCAGATGAAATTCAAAAACGTGGCATTACCTATCTACCTGATTATGTGGTCAATGCTGGCGGTATCATCAACGCGGCTGGTGAAATTCTAAAACAGGGCAATCAATATCGCGACGAGCGATTAAAACAGATCACCAGCCGCATCCGCGACATCATGGTATTAAGCGATCAAACCGGTAAGACGACCATCCAAATCGCTGACGAAATGGTGGATGACATTCTTCTCCAAGCCACACAAAAAGAAGGTGCCGCCTAACCATGACTGAGAAAAAAGGCTTGTCGCTCAACATCCCAGAACCGGGTTGTCGCCCCGGAGATAATCCAGACTTTTCTGACTTTGATATCCCGCGCGCGGGTTCGGTTAAACGACCTCCTATTGATGTTGATCCCGATGAAATTCGCGACATGGCTTTTTCAATTGTGCGGGTATTAAACAAAGACGGTGAAGCTGTTGGCGAATGGGCTGAGGATCTAACTGAGGAAGACCTGCGCGAAGGAATGCGCCACATGCTGACATTGCGTGCTTTCGATACGCGAATGATGATGGCGCAACGTCAGGGAAAAACCAGTTTTTACATGCAGCATCTCGGCGAGGAAGCCGTTAGCTGTGCATTTCGTAAGGCGCTGCGTGAAGGCGATATGAATTTTCCAACATATCGACAAGCTGGGCTCTTAATTGCAGGTGAATACCCTTTGACGACGATGATGAACCAGATTTACTCAAATGCAAAAGATCCTCTGGTTGGGCGTCAGATGCCCATCATGTATTCTGCAAATGATTATGGTTTCTTCTCAATTTCCGGAAATTTAGGCACTCAATATATTCAAGCCGTAGGCTGGGCCATGGCGTCAGCACTTTCTGGTGATGATAAGATTTCCGTTGGTTGGATTGGTGATGGTTCCACAGCGGAAAGTGACTTCCATGCTGCCATGGTTTTTGCTTCAACCTATCGCCCACCTGTCGTTTTAAACATTGTGAATAATCAATGGGCAATCTCAACCTTTCAAGGCATTGCACGAGGCGGAGTTGGGACATTTGCTGCCCGCGGTCACGGGTTTGGCATTCCTGCATTGCGCGTTGATGGCAACGATTATCTCGCTGTTTTCGCCGTGGCAAAATGGGCAGCAGAACGCGCGCGCAATGGCCACGGTCCAACATTAATCGAACATGTAACTTACCGCGCCGGCGGACATTCAACCAGCGATGATCCATCTGCTTATCGAGCCAAAGAAGAAAGCCAAGCTTGGCCGTTAGGCGATCCAATCGAGCGGTTAAAACAACATCTCATAAAAATCGGTGCTTGGAGCGAAGACCGCCACAAACAGTTTGAAGCTGAGATCATGGATGATGTCTTAAAAGCTCAAAAAGAAGCTGAAAGCCACGGAACATTAGGGTCTGGCCAAGGACCAAGTCCACGCGACATGTTTGAAGGTGTGTATGAAAAAATGCCGCCACATCTGGTTCGTCAACGACAAGAAGCAGGTTACTGATATGGCTGAAATGACAATGATTGAAGCCATCCGCGATGCGCATGATCAAGCGATGGCTGCAGACGATAAAGTCGTTGTTTTCGGCGAAGATGTTGGTTTTTTCGGCGGTGTATTTCGCTGTACCGCAGGTTTGCAGGAAAAATACGGCAAGAACAGATGCTTTGACAGCCCGATTAATGAGAGCGGAATTGTCGGCGCAGCAATTGGCATGGCAGCTTACGGTTTAAAGCCTGTGATCGAGATCCAATTTGCTGATTATATCTACCCAGCATTTGATCAGATTGTATCAGAAGCTGCACGGTTAAGACATCGATCTAATGCAGACTTCACTTGTCCGATTGTCATTCGCGTCCCAACCGGCGGCGGCATATTTGGCGGACAAACGCACAGCCAATCACCCGAAGCACTTTTCGCACATGTTTCAGGCTTAAAAGTTGTCATGCCGTCAAATCCTCAGGATGCAAAGGGGCTGTTACTTGCATCAATCGCTGATCCTGATCCGGTTATCTTTTTTGAGCCTAAGCGACTTTATAATGGTCCTTTTAATGGCCACCACGACAGGCCTGTTGAAAGCTGGAAAAAGCACCCGCTCGGCTCTGTATCGGAAGGCAATGAGATCGTGGAGATTGGTAAAGCATCGATCTATCGCGAAGGCAATGACGTGACAATCCTTACCTACGGCACAATGGTTTATGTCGCAGAAGCTGCAGTTAAAGAAACCGGAATTGATGCTGAAATTGTTGATCTTCGCACCCTATCACCCATTGATCTAGAAACGATTGTTGCATCCGTTCAAAAAACCGGACGCTGCTTAGTACTTCACGAAGCGACACGAACAGCCGGTTTTGGTGCCGAGCTGATCTCACTCGTTCAGGAAACATGTTTTTACCACTTAGAAGCTCCCATGGTTCGGGTAACTGGCTGGGACACCCCCTATCCGCATGCGCAGGAATGGAATTATTTCCCCGTTCCAAAACGTGTCGGTGAAGCCTTGTTAAAGATAATGGAGGACTGATCATGGGCGTTTATGAAATGTTGTTGCCCGATGTGGGTGAAGGTATCGCAGAAGCCGAAGTGGTTGAATGGAATGTAAAACCTGGCGATCTTGTTCGAGAGGATGATATTCTTGCAGCCGTGATGACGGATAAAGCTGCTGTTGAAGTTCCATCTGTTGTTGATGGTAAGGTGTTGGAACTTGGGTGTGAGATTGGTCAGATGATGCCAGTTGGCGCCGTCCTCATCCGCATTGAAGTAGATGGTGATGATAATTCGGTTGCGGAAACCACTGCATCTCGTTCCGATGAACCCGATGTTCCAACGATCGAAGAACCAATTAAAGAAGAGCCGAAGACAACTGAAATAAAAGCACCAGCACTTAACCGCAATCAAGAGCATAAACCACTTGCCGCCCCTTCGGTTCGCGCAAAAGCCCGTCGGGAAAATATAGATCTAAAACTCGTAGAGGGCAGCGGACCTTCTGGCCGCATTATCCACGACGATATAGACGCATGGATCGCCTCAGGGGATAGACCTGTTGCAAATAACAAACCTCGGGCCAGCGATCATATAAAAGAAATACCGCTAGTTGGGATGCGCCGAAAGATTGCGGAAAAAATGTCGCTCTCCAAGCGACAAATTCCGCACATCACAATTGTCGAAGAAATTGAAATGACAGCGCTCACCGAGTTGCGCGTAAGTCTTAATGAGAAATATCAAGGCGAGCGCTCAAAGCTTACGATAATTCCATTTATCATGCAGGCGATCATTGAAGCTGTGCGTGAGCAACCTCAGTTTAATGCCCGTTACGATGATCAAAACGATATTATTGGGCAATATGAAGGTGTTCACATCGGCATTGCAACCCAAACGCCAACCGGCTTAACCGTCCCGGTCGTCCGACATGCGCAAACTGGGAACCTTTGGGATAACGCGGAAGAGTTAGCACGTCTTGCAACAGCGGCACGTGAGCGAACCATCAAAGCCAATGAACTCTCCGAAGGCACGATTACAATTTCCTCGCTGGGAGAATTAGGCGCGATTGCAACAACCCCGATTATCAACCATCCTGAAGTTGCGATTATTGGGGTGAATAAAATGCAGGTTCGCCCGGTTTGGGATGGCCAAAATTTCCAACCTAGAAAAATGATGAACATCTCTTGTTCTTTCGATCATCGGGTAATCGATGGCTGGGATGCGGCAGTATTTGTTCGTAAGTTAAAGACATTGTTGGAAAGCCCTGCAATGCTATTTGTGGAGCGCTCCTAATGGATCTAAGTTGTAAACTTCTTATCATTGGTGCAGGACCAGGTGGTTATGTGTGTGCTATTCGTGCGGGACAGCTTGGCATCGATACGGTCATTGTTGATGAAAATGCCGCTGGCGGCACATGCCTTAATATTGGGTGCATCCCTTCAAAGGCGCTTATTCATGCAGCAAATGAGTTTGATAAAATCGCCAAGGCATCGAGCGGTCCTTTGGGGATTAAAACCAACCAACCTAGCATCGATCTTAGTCAGACAATCGACTGGAAAGATGGCATTGTAAAACGCCTTACAACAGGTGTTGAAGGGTTGATGAAGAAGGCAAAGGTTCGATTTGTCAAAGGGCGTGCTAACTTCATCGATGGCAAGAAAGTTGCGATCGAAAACAATGATGAAGTCAG
>JAHDEP010000373.1 GCA_020628775.1 Rhizobiaceae bacterium
AAATCCATACGAGCTTGAAGGTTTTGTAAATTCTGATGCTGCGGTTGCAGGTCTTGAGTTTTATAAAAAGCTTTATGAGACATCAGCACCTCCAGGTGCGTCAGATGCTTATATGGGCGCCAATATCGATGCCTATAAATCAGGACAAGTTGCCATGCAGATGAACTTTGCGTTTATTTGGCCTGGCGTTGAAGCTGATCCAAACACGGGTGGCGGTAAGTCTGGCTATTTTGCAAATCCTGCAGGTCCAGCTGGTCAATTCGCACAGCTCGGTGGTCAGGGTATTTCTGTTGTCGCCAATTCTGAAAACAAAGATGCAGCACTTGAATACATCAAGTGGTTTGCGCAACAAGATGTTCAGCAAAAATGGTGGGATGTTGGCGGTGCGCCAGCGATGAAATCTGTGCTTGAAGCACCTGGCTTTAATGACAGCCAGCCATTTGCCAAAACATTCTTGGATTCAATGGCAATCGTGAAGGACTTCTGGGCAGAACCTGCCTACGCATCCTTGTTGCTTCCTATGCAAGAGCGCATTCACAACTATGTGGTTGCCGGGCAGGGAACAGCAAAAGAAGCCCTTGATGGCCTTGTAAAAGATTGGGACGAAGTCTTCGAAGACGAAGGCATCAAATAAGCCCTATCACATTCTCCCAAGCGGGCACATAGTTACAAAAGGCATATGGGCCCATGGAGCCGGGGTTTTTCCGGCTCCAATTTAATGATAGTATTTTAAGAGAAAACAATGGACAATGTTGCAGACCGAGTGGCTTCCGCCACACCGCCTTCTATTGCGCATAGAGTAAAAGGGCTTTCAGATCGTGCAATCGCATGGATCTTTGTTGCGCCGACAATTTTCATTTTGCTGGCCATCAATATTTTCCCGTTGATCTGGACCATATATTTAAGCTTCACAAACTACGCCGTTAATCGACCAAATCGTGAGGTGAAGTTTATTGGATTGCGCAATTATGAGCGAATTTTGGGTGATGCCGACACATGGGCAACCATGCAGGCCACTGCGCATTTCCTCATATGGACAATTGTCCTTCAGGTCTTAATCGGATTTACGCTTGCCTATCTGATTAACAAAAAATTCAAAGGCAATGACCTTTGGACCACAATCATCGTGTTTCCAATGATGTTATCGCCGGCTGTGGTCGGCAACTTCTGGACGTTTCTTTACCAGCCGCAGATCGGTTTATTCAACTATGTCATAAGCTTTGTAACGGGTGCTGACCCTTCTAGCTTCTCGATGATTGGTGATATTTCACTTGCCCCTTGGTCCATTGTTATTGTGGATACCTGGATGTGGACGCCGTTTGTCATGCTCATATGTTTGGCGGGCCTGCGTTCGATCCCAGACAGTATCTACGAAGCTGCGGAATGTGATCGAGCCTCTAAGTGGCGACAGTTTTGGACAATCACAATCCCGATGGTTCTTCCTTTTCTCATGCTGGCTGTTTTGTTCCGCGGAATTGAGAACTTCAAAATGTTCGACCTGGTGGTCCAGCTCACAGGAGGTGGTCCGGGTAATTTAACAACACTCACGTCAATTGATCTCAAACGAGAAGCCTTTGAAAAGTGGCGAACCGGTTTTGCCTCAGCCTATGCGGTTATCTTGTTTGTCACAGTATTTGGCCTCGCATCAATCTACGTAAAAGCACTAAATAGGGTAAAACAGCGATGAGTTTTTCAGTTACAGAACCGTCTCACGGACAAAAGTGGTTCGCCGGAAT
>JAHDEP010000097.1 GCA_020628775.1 Rhizobiaceae bacterium
CAAATCTCGCAGAATGTGACAGGTATTCGCGATACTTTGAATTTGACCATCACCTTGTTGGCTCGCGATGTTGTCACGCTATTAGCGCTTATCGTTGTGATGTTTTCTAAAGATGCGGTCTTATCAATGGTGGTATTTTTCGTAGCGCCTCCTATTATTTTATCACTGCGCTATATCGCAAGACGTCTGCGTACTGCGACCCGTCAGGCAATTGATTTAAACAGCCAAGTGCTCGGCGCGATGCAGGAAACGGTGCAAGGCATTACCATTGTTAAATCATTCACAATGGAAGAGCGTTTAAGCGAGCGCGTCAGCCATATCATTGGCAGCGCAGAGCAACGTGCAAATCGCATCGCACGTTTGGGCGAGCGCACATCTCCGATTACTGAAACACTATCAGGTGTGGCGATCTCATCGGTGATTGTTTATGCCGCCTACCGTTCGATCTATAACGCTGTGCCACCGGGCGCATTTTTCTCATTCATCACTGCGCTTTTATTGGCATATGATCCAGCGCGTCGCTTAACCAAATTGCAGATCAATCTGGAAAAAGCTGTGGTGAATGCGCGGATGATCTATGAAATTTTGGACACTGAACCGCTTCAAGGTGACAAAGAAAACGCAATCGAGCTGCAAGTAAGTGGCGGTGAGATTGAATTTAAAGATGTCAGCTTCAGATACCCAGATAGCGAATTGGTACTCAACGGTGTGAGCTTTACCGCCCAAGCGGGTAAGACCACCGCAATCGTGGGTCCATCAGGTGCGGGTAAATCCACCATTATTTCGCTCGTTCCGCGGTTTTATGATCCTGAGTCCGGAAGCGTTTTAATCGATGGAGTTGATATTGAGGATGTCACTAAATCATCGCTTCGGAAAAATCTGGCTTATGTTTCACAACAGCCGTGGCTATTTGAAGGCACAATTCGCGATAACATTCGATATGGTCTTCCAGAAGCGAGCGATGAAGATATCGAAGAAGCTGCTAAGCTTGCCTATGCGCATGAATTTATTTTAGAGCAGCCGCAAGGCTATGACACCCCGGTTGGCGAAAACGGTATTACCCTATCCGGTGGCCAACGGCAGAGACTATCTATCGCGCGCGCTTTGGTACGCAACGCACCAATTTTGATTTTGGATGAAGCGACATCATCGCTCGATAACGAGTCTGAAGCTGCGGTTCAAAAAGCGCTGGATAAGGCGATGAACGGCCGAACTGTTTTGGTCATTGCGCATAGATTATCAACCATCGCCAAAGCTGATAAGATCGTTGTAATGGAAACCGGTAAGGTTGTTGAAGAAGGGTCTCATTCAGAGCTTTCAGGACAATCAGGTGGTGTTTATTCACGATTGCAAAACATCCATTCACAAACAAATCGAGTTGAGACCAAAAAGGAAATTGAGGATGAGCAATAATACCTCGCAAAACCTTTGCATGATTGTTGTCGCTGGGGCATCCGGCAGAATGGGACAAGCGATTATTCGCGTCATCAATGATATGCCAGGCGCAAAACTTGTGGGTGCGTTAGAGCGCAAAGGCGCTGACACGATTGGCAAAGATGCTGGCGAGATCGCCGGAATTGGCACCAGCGGTGTGATCATCACCGACAATCAAGAAGATGTTTTAAAAGGTGCTGACGCGATCATCGATTTCACAACACCTGAAACAAGTGTGGCTTTTTCAAAGGTTGCAGCCGAACATGGGCTTATTCACATCATCGGCACGACAGGCTGTAGCCAAGAACAGGATGCAGAAATTGCACAAGCGGGTTCCGGCGGTCGGATTGTGAAATCGGGCAATATGAGCCTTGGGGTTAATCTGCTCGCGGTTCTTGTCGAACAAGCTGCAAAGGCGTTGGGTGGCGATGATTGG
Source organism: Rhizobiaceae bacterium (assembly GCA_020628775.1). Lineage (GTDB taxonomy): Bacteria > Pseudomonadota > Alphaproteobacteria > Rhizobiales > Rhizobiaceae > Lentilitoribacter. Next base: position 1,871 of record JAHDEP010000097.1, read on the forward strand.
GATCTTGAGATCTTGGAAATGCACCACAAACACAAAGTTGATGCGCCATCGGGCACTGCATACCTTTTAGGGGAAGCTGCCGCGAAGGGACGCGAGATTGATCTTCACAGCAACTCAGTGCGCTCACGCGATGGTGTGACCGGCGCGCGCGGCGATGGCACAATTGGGTTTGCGACATTACGTGGCGGCTCAGTTGTTGGAGAGCATTCTGTGATCATTGCGGGCGAAGGTGAGCAAATTACGCTAAGCCATTCCGCACTTGATCGATCCATTTTTGCTCGTGGTGCCGTTAAAGCTGCATTATGGGCTAAATCACAAAATCCAGGTTATTATTCAATGCTTGATGTGCTTGGTTTATCTAAAACTTAAGCGCACGCAAAAATATAAAAGGAAGCAATATGTCAGGAACTCTCGTACTCGTTCGTCACGGACAAAGCGAATGGAACCTTAAAAATCTTTTCACTGGCTGGAAGGATCCAGACCTTACTGAAAAAGGCGTTCAGGAAGCCAAAGAGGGTGGCAAAGCTCTCAAAGATTATGGCTTGAAATATGATGTCGCATTTACATCTGAATTGTCTCGTGCGCAAAAAACACTTGGTTTCATCCTAGATGAAATTGAGCAAACAGATATCAATATCATCCGTGACCAAGCACTTAATGAGCGTGACTATGGCGACCTTGCTGGCCTTAACAAAGATGATGCCCGCAAGAAATGGGGTGAAGAGCAAGTTCACATCTGGCGCCGTTCATATGACGTACCGCCTCCAGGTGGTGAAAGCCTGAAAGATACCGGTGCACGCGTTTGGCCTTATTTCATGACAGATATTCTGCCACGTGTTCTGAAAGGTGAAAATGTTTTGGTCGCAGCCCATGGAAATTCACTTCGCGCGCTTGTGATGATTTTGGATCGCCTGACAAAAGATGAGATCCTATCCGTGAACCTCGCAACAGGTGTTCCGATGGTTTACAAGCTAAATGCTGATTCAAGCGTTAAATCCAAAGAAGTTTTGGGTGATATGTCTAAAGCCCATTAGGGTTTTATTCTAAGCACCATTTTCCAGCATCCCGCATTCCCAGCCCAACATGGCGCGTTTGCGGGTAATGCCCCAATGATACCCTGTCAATGCGCCTGATTTTCCAAGTGCGCGATGGCAGGGAACCACAAAAGAAATTGGATTAGCACCCACTGCTGCTCCCACAGCGCGCGAAGCCTTTGGGCGGCCAATCTTATCTGCAATTGTTGAATAGGTTGTCGCCGTTCCGATGGGGATATCCAACAGCGCTTGCCACACTTCTACCTGAAAATCTGTCCCGATTAAAACGAGCTGAATTGGTTTGTCCGATTGCCATTTTTCTGGATTAAAAATTTGATCCGCATAGCTTTGTGTTGCATTTGGGTCTTGAACGTATCTTGCGCGTTTCCAACGATTGGACATGTCCTCAAACGCTGATACCTCTTCACCAGGATCACAAAATGCTAAGCCCGCCATGCCGCGATCAGTTGCCATTATCAATGCAATACCAAACGGGCATTGGTGAAATCCATATTTGATTTCCAAAGCCTCGCCACCCGATTTAAAATCACCTGGTGACATCGCTTCATGGGTTACAAATAAATCATGCAAACGGCTCGGGCCGGATAAACCCACCTCATAACTTGCCTCTAACAATGGCAGATTTTCCTCAGCCAATAATCTCTTGGCATGATCAATCGTCACGGCTTGCAAAAATGCTTTTGGAGACAGGCCTGCCCAACGGGTGAAGAGCTTTTGAAGTTTAGTTTGTTCTAAACCAACTTCATGCGATATTGCTTCTAAGCTCGGTTGCGACTGATATTCTTTCGATATCAGCTCAATAACCTTGCGAATAACCTCATAGTCCATGCCGTTTGGCGTGATGTTCACTTGCGGTTTTACAGACATATTCATGACAGGCGACCCTATTGTTATATCTTCAACAGAGGCCATCAAACATGAATTTTTATAAACTCACCACCCGTTTCTTGCCCCAAGTATCTTTTTACAGAAGAAAAGCCTGTTAACGTCGTTTTGCAGTTGCCAGCGCGCCACCAAATGCGCGGGCAAAACTTTCCCGATCGTCAGGATTTAAAAATGTTCCTATTGGCAACTCATTGCCTTCAGAACGAAGTTTCATGTCCGTAATGCCAATGTCTTCTTTTCGATCGACCATAAATTTGGTCCATAAAGGATTAAACAAATTATCTTTGCGCCTGCCGGAGGGCGACACTTTGCTCACCTTTAACTCAAGGCGAGATACAACGATTTCCTCACGAGCACGCCCTGCCCGATAATTAAGCCAGAACGCTCCGAATATGAGCAATAGGTCTAAACCCAAAAACATTGCGACAGGCCAGGCTTTTGCGATTAGGAAAATCACAATATGTGCCATGATTAAAGAGCCAACTATGATTGCAAAAACTGTAAAACCTTTCCGCCCTAAAGAACGGTGTGGCGTCAAAAATGCTTCAAAAATTGGTTTATCATTCATGCTGCATTGCCTTTTTTACGTAATCGCAAGTATAGATAATTCATGACCAAACCAAAGACCAAAAATAAGCCTGCGGCAAAGAGTGCCAGCAACAAGCCATCTACCAAGCGTAAACCTATGCCTCGATCTCCTTATACGAAAGATGAGATCAAAGAGATGTTTCGAAGGTTTTCTATTCAGCGCCCCGAACCCAAAGGTGAGCTTGAACATGTGAACCCGTTTACGCTTGTTGTTGCTGTTGCATTGTCCGCTCAAGCAACGGATGCGGGCGTGAATAAAGCAACTCGAGCACTGTTTGCCATTGCTGACACGCCGCAGAAAATGCTGGATTTGGGTGAAGAAAAAGTCCGCGAATATATCAAAACCATCGGGCTATATCGCAACAAAGCAAAGAATGTGATCGCACTTAGTCAGAAACTGATTGATGATTTTGGTGGGGAAGTTCCTCAATCGCGCGAAGAGCTTATCACGCTACCTGGTGTGGGCAGAAAAACTGCAAATGTTGTGCAATCGATGGCGTTTGGCATACCAACGATGGCAGTTGATACGCATGTGTTTCGTATCGGAAATCGCTTAAAATTAGCTCCGGGGAAAACGCCGGATGATGTTGAAGATATTCTCATGAAGCGTATCCCTGAGGAATATCTTTATCACGCCCATCATTGGCTGATTTTGCACGGGCGTTATTGCTGCAAAGCACGAAAGCCAGAATGCGATAAATGTGTCATTGCAGATATTTGCAAATCAAAGGAAAAGACGTGTGATGTGCCAGCCGCATTGGTTGAACTGCCGGCACAACCTTTTTAGCAACAATCTCAATCCTAACGCATTGAGCGTTCCGATCTTGCCATGATCATCTTATACAAATGCACCATCATGCCAGCGGCAAAAAATGGTGTTAAAAAGTTCAACAGCGGTACTGACAAGAAGCCTGCAATGACCAAACCAGCAAAGAACACCGTCGTGCTGTGACGTGAACGTAATTTTTTCGCGTCCTGCGGACTGTGGTGGCGCAATGCGGCGAACTCAAAATATTCGCGGCCAAGCAAATAGCCATTTACGACAAAAAACGCGATGAGATTGACGCCCGGCACTAGCAGCAGCAAAAGCGCAAACAAGTTGCCAACCAAAACAATGGCTAGAAATTTAAGCGAATAGGAAATTGTTTCACCAATTGCCATGCTTCTGCCGGGAGGGTCATTTGGATAATGTTTTTGCTCGATATCTTCGGCAATCGCATCAATGAAGAAACCAGCAATCAACGCCGAGATCGGCGATATCAATAGTGCGAGCGCTAATGCGGAACCAATAGCTGCAAAGACGATAAACACGGTTGATAGCCATGCGAGCCAGCTCGGTAATTCAGGAATATAACCACCTAAAGCGGGGAATAAATACTCTGCAATGACATTTTGAAACCCAAACCATATCCCAATGAGAAATAGGATGGTTGAACCCAAAATTTTAAACAAAAGTGTTCGCGATCTTGGCGCAAACATATTTTCAAAGGCCGCTTTGGCCGCTTGAATGATCATAAATAACCCCTCATTCCAAGTTAGACTGCTATGTGGGGTATTCACAAGTGATCTTCAAGCTTTAGAAACTTGTACCAAGTAACTAAAAAGGGCATAAGCGGTTTTAACGGCCTAGTTTACAGGAATAACGATGTCAAAGACAAATATGTCATCAAAACGGTTTGATGAAATCATTGATGTAAATGCTTTTCAGCAAGCGCTGGATAAAATTGCAAAAGAGCATGGCGGTGAGAGCGACAAAGCTAGAATGGAAGTTTTAGCACTTTGTAAATCGGTTGATGAAGCTGGTCGTCAAAAAGCACACGAAATGCTGTTGGAAGACGGCGGCGGCGTTGCCTGCGCCAACCGGATTTCATACCTTGAAGATCAAATTATTTCGCAGCTGTTTAGGTTTGTGACGCAATATGTATATCGCGTTGAGAACCCTTCCAAGGGTGAAGAATTGGCCGTGATGGCAGTTGGTGGTTATGGTCGCGCAACGCTTGCGCCCGGATCTGATATCGATCTGTTATTCATCCTTCCTTACAAGGCAAACCCTTGGACTGAACAAGTCGTTGAATGGATTTTATATATCCTATGGGACCTGCGCCAAAAAGTTGGTCATGCAACACGAAATATCGACGAATGTGTTCGCCTTTCAAAAAATGATATGACCATTCGAACATCGATCTTAGAAGCGCGCCACATCTGCGGCTCCACAAGCCTTGGTGATGAGTTGATCGAGCGTTTCAACAATGAAGTTGTGAAAAACACCGGCACCGAATTTATTGCGGCTAAGCTTGAAGAACGTGATCAACGCCACATAAAATCAGGTGATACCGCCTATCTGGTTGAACCAAACGTGAAAGAGGGCAAAGGCGGCCTTCGCGATTTGCACACATTGTTTTGGATTTCGAAATATTACTATCGGGTTGATCGCGATAAAGACTTGATCAAGCTGGGCGTATTTTCTCGCAAAGAATATAACGGCTTGAAGAAGGCTGAAGACTTTTTGTGGGCGGTGCGTTGCCACATGCATTATGTCACCCGTAAAGCCGAAGAGCGCTTGTCATTTGATATTCAACGCGAAATCGCTACAGCGCTTGATTATCATGCGCATCCGGGTCTTTCCGCTGTTGAACGCTTCATGAAGCACTACTTTTTGATCGCCAAAGAAGTCAGCGACCTCACCCGCATTTTCTGTGCGGCGCTAGAAGCTGAAAACGCAAAAAGGACACCACGATTTACCGACGTGTTGCGCAGGTTTAGCCAAACCGTTCGGAAAATTCCTGGCACACTTGATTTTCATGATGAAAGTGGCCGGATTGTTATGTCCAATCCAGATGTGTTTAAAAATGATCCGGTTAATCTGATCCGCGTGTTTTATTTTGCCGATAAACACGAGATCGATTTCCACCCAAATACGCTTAAGGAAATTAAACGTTCGCTGCGGTTGATTAATTCAAAATTGCGCAATGATCCTGAAGCCAACAGATTGTTTATCTCTGTTTTGACATCAAGACGAAACCCGCGCTCAAACCTTCATCGGATGAATGAAGCGGGTGTGCTTGGGAAATTTATCCCTGAATTTGGTAAGATCGTCTCGATGATGCAGTTTAATATGTATCACCATTTTACCGTTGATGAGCATCTCATCCGCTCGGTTGGCATCTTAAGCAATATCGAAAAAGGTATTTTGGAAGACGAGCATCCGCTTGCCAATAAATTATTGCCAAAAATTACCGATCGGGAAGCACTTTATGTTGCAATATTTATTCATGATATTGCCAAAGGTAGACCTGAAGATCATTCTATTGCGGGTGCAAAAGTAGCTGAAAAGCTATGCCCACGTCTTGGTCTTTCCACAACGCAGACCCGTCTTGTGATGTGGCTAATTGAAGAGCATTTGACGATGTCTACGGTTGCGCAGTCGCGTGACTTAAATGACAAGAAAACCATCCAGGATTTTGCCAAATGCGCCCAATCTCTCACCCGGTTACAAATGCTATTGGTGCTCACTGTTTGTGATATTTCAGCCGTAGGTCCAGGCGTGTGGAATGGCTGGAAAGGTCAATTGCTACGAACGCTTTATTACGAGACAGAAATCTTACTTTCTAGCGGGTTCTCCGAAGCATCACGCACCTCGCGTGTTGAAGTTGCTCGCAATGAGTTGGAAGCAGCTTTGAGTGATTGGAAAAAGGCTGATCGTGATCAATATCTAACACTTCAATATGAGCCTTATTTCCTAACTGTGCCGCTTGAAGATCAGATACGTCATGCCAACATGATCCGTAAGGCTGATAAAGGCGGCTTGCAGTTAACCCATATGGTGCGCACCCATGCGTTCCATGAAATCACCGAGATCACCATCTTAGCACCTGATCACCCGCGTCTATTAAGTGTGGTTGCCGGTGCTTGTTCTGCAGCTGGTGCAAATATTGCCGATGCGCAGGTGTTTACAACCAGCGACGGGCGCGCACTTGATACGATCATGATCAACCGCGAGTTTGATAATGATGAGGATGAGTTAAGACGCGGCGCGACAATTGGTAAGTTGATTGAAGACGTTCTTGCCGGCCAAGCAAGATTACCTGACGTGATCGCGCGCAAACGCGTTCGCCAAAACCGCAAAGCATTTGCAATTGCACCTGAGGTGACGATTAGCAACAATCTTTCAGAACAGTTCTCTTTGATTGAAATCGAATGTCTGGATCGGCCGGGTGTATTGTCTGAAATCACCCAAGCGTTGGCGGAACTATCCCTTAATATCGCGTCCGCGCATATTACTACGTTTGGTGAGAAAGTCGTTGATACATTTTATGTTTGCGATTTGGTTGGCCATAAGATCACCAGCGCTACACGACAGGCCCGCATCGTTGAATATTTAAAAGAAGTGCTCAAAAGTGGTCAGGTGAAAACCAACTCATCGGGCATACCGCGTTATAAAACCAACCCAACTGAAGAAACGGTTTAAACAAATGGCGCTGTTTAAAAAGTTTGCAAGCGTAGGCGGTGCCACAATGGCAAGCCGCGTGCTCGGCTTTGTCCGGGAAATGCTGATCGCTGCATTCTTAGGAACAGGGCCTGTTGCTGATGCGTTTTATGCAGCATTGCGGTTCCCAAACCTGTTTCGCAGGCTGTTTGCCGAAGGCGCATTTAATGCTGCGTTTATTCCGCTATTTGCCAAACGGTTGGAAGAGAGCGAAACATCCGCAAAGCAATTCGCCGCTGAAGTTTTTTCCGTTTTACTAGTTATATTATTAGCAGTATCTGCTCTAGCTATCGCTTTTATGCCTTGGCTGGTGGGAACAATAGTGGCGCCAAAATTCGTCACCAATCCGGATAAGTTTGAGCTGACGATTTTGCTTACACGAATAATGTTCCCCTATCTTGCAGCTATGAGCCTTGTTGCGATGTTGGCGGGGATACTCAATTCCCTGCGCAAGTATTTTTTAGCGGCGCTCGCACCAGTTCTTTTAAATGTTGTGCTTATTATCGCACTTTCAGCTTCTGCGATTTTGAACTTCGATGCGAACCAGATTGGTATTCTTCTTGCTGTTTCGGTGACGATATCAGGCGTGTTGCAATTTGGCCTTTTGCTTTGGGCAACCAAGAAGGAAGGCTTCGTACCAAAATGGCAGACACCGCGCCTTACCCCATCGGTTAGGCGTTTGTTGTGGTTAGCGCTTCCTGCAGCAATAACCGGCGGTATCACACAGATTAATCTGATTGTCGGGCAAATCATTGCGTCCGCTCAAGATGGTGCCATCGCCATCATCAATTACGCAGATCGCCTTATGCAATTGCCGCTTGGTGTTATAGGAATTGCCATCGGCGTAGTGTTACTGCCAGAATTATCACGCGCGTTGAAAGCGGATCAAAAATCTGAAGTTATGGCGCTGCAAAACAAAAGTTTAGAGTTTGCCTTACTCCTTACGCTTCCATCCGCGGTGGGGCTTGGACTGTTAGCCAAGCCGATTGTTGTCTTATTATTTGAACGCGGTGCATTTGACCGCATTGCGACAGATGTCACATCCGCAGTGCTTACAATTTTTGTGATCGGGCTACCCGCATTTGTGATCAGCAAAGTGTTTACCCCTTCATATTATGTGCGAGAGAATATGCGTTGGCCAATGTGGTGTTCCGCAGCAAGTGTTGCAGCCAATATCATCGGAAGTCTTGCATTGTTCCCGACATATGGCGTGTTGGGCATTGCCGTTGCAACAGCGATTTCGGGCTGGGTCAATGCGATCATGTTAATGGTGCCGCTAATTTACCAAAAACACTTTATGATCGCACCTGTCACACTAAAACGCATTATCGCAATCATTGCAGCGTCATGTGTAATGGCGGGGATTTTATATTTTGCAAATCTGCAGTTTTCCAATCAGCTAATCGATGCTGCATTTCTTGTTCAGCTCATCAGCCTTTTAGCTGTCATAGCGATCGCCGCCGTTGCCTATTTTGGTTTCATCCTCATATTCTCAGGATATAGTTTGCAGGATATCAAAGGCGCATTTAAGCGATAAGCCTCTTTAAGCACGCTTAGCTCGCCGAATTTACTTGACGCATGCGGCTAAGCTCAGCATAACCCCGATCCGAAACAATATTTATTCAGGCCCTCCACAAGTCTGACAGGAGACGACATGTCAAAATTCGAAGAACTGGTATTTTCAGGTGTTCAGCCAACAGGCGCCCTCACCTTAGGAAATTATCTTGGTGCGATCCAAAAATTTGTAGCGTTGCAAGACAGCCATAACTGCATTTATTGCATTGTGGATCTGCATGCGATTACTGCAAATCTGGTGCATGACGATCTGCGCAATCAAACACGTTCGATTGCAGCTGCGTTTATTGCCTCTGGTATCGATCCTAAAAAACACATCGTGTTCAACCAATCAGCTGTGCCTCAGCATGCTGAACTTGCATGGGTCTTTAATTGTGTGGCCCGCATTGGCTGGATGAACCGGATGACCCAGTTCAAAGATAAAGCTGGTAAAAACCG
>JAHDEP010000098.1 GCA_020628775.1 Rhizobiaceae bacterium
TCAGCGTATTGGTTGTATGGTGTATTGTTTGGCCGACGGAAGCAGGCACAATTTTAGGCGAGTGGAATACGGCCATTTTGGCGCAATTTGCTGCTTGGTACATTTGGGTCGTAACAGCTTTTGTAATTGTATGTATAGGCTTAGCTATTTGGCCAACTGCAGGACGCCTTAATCTGGGTGCTCATGGCGAAAAACCAGAATTTTCAAACTTCTCATGGTTCTCAATGATGTTTGGCGCCGGTATCGGTGTTGGCATGTTGACATGGGCAGTTGCTGAGCCGGTGGCTCACTTCAAAAATAACCCCGCGGTTATTCAAGGCATCACAACAGCGCTTGATGCAAACAACGTCCGCGAGGCTTATGTGTGGTCATATCTTCACTGGGGTCTTGGCGCATGGGCATGTTATGCGATTGCAGGTCTTGCATTAGCATTCTTTAGCTATCGCCGTGGTCTGCCACTGACTATCAGATCATCTTTGACACCGCTATTTGGTAAATCTCTTTCAGGTAATCTTGGACACCTCATCGATATCGTTGCCGTTGTTGCAACCATTTTGGGTGTGGCACAAACACTCGGCTTCGGTGTTGAGCAATTTGTGGCTGGTCTAACACGGATTGGTATTGGCGGTCTTGCGCTCGAAGATGGTTCAGCGACAACATTGGGTATTATAGTTGCACTACTTGTTATCATGGGTGCATCAACGCTATCTGCGATGTCAGGTGTTGGTAAAGGCATTAAATGGCTTTCAAATATCAACATGGTTCTATCGATCTTCCTACTTGGGTTCTTCATCATTTTCGGTGCGACCTGGTTCGGTGCAACAGCATTTTTCGTGGGTATTTGGGACTATCTTGTTGCGCTACCATGGCTAAGCTTTAACGTTTATAGCTCTGATGGTGTTGAGGGATCTGAATCCTTCCTACTCACACAGTGGCAAGGTTGGTGGCCTGTATTCTATTGGGCCTGGTGGATCGCATTTGCGCCATTTGTGGGCTTGTTCCTAGCGCGTATTTCACGTGGTCGTTCAATTCGTGAATTTGTTCTCGGCGCGATGATCGTTCCATCACTTATGTGCTTTGTTTGGTTCGCATGGGCTGGTGGTACAGCGATTGATCTAGAGCTCAACGGCAGTGCCGGTGGTGTTATTCTAGACGCTGCAAATGGTGATAAAATCTTTGCCATGACCGAGTTTATGTTGGCGCCAATTGCGCAATTCCTGGCTTGGGGCATGGCACTTGTCATCGTGGTTCTGTTGATGACATTCCTAGTGACTTCAGCTGACTCGGCTGTTTTGATTGTGAATACAATCAGTGCAGCGGGTGATGAAGGTCCAAAAGCGCGTCCACACATCCTGTTTTGGGGTGCAGCGTTGGCGCTAGTTGTTGGCGGATTGCTGATATCTGGCGGCACCGGAGCCATTCAAACTGCGATGGTGATTGGAGCACTACCATTCTCCGTTGTGATGGCGCTCATGTGCATAGCGTTGGTCAAGGCGATCTACAACGATGGTAGACGCGAAGCAGCTGGTGTTGAAACAGTTGTTGATCCAGCGGAACGCGCGATCTAACTAAAACAAGTTTGATCCAGTTTTAAAATATAACCCCGCCTGAACTTGATGTTTCGGCGGGGTTTTTCTTTGTTTAGTCAAATCGCATTTCGACAATTTAGATAATTACTAACTGGCTTTAGCGGATTGTTTTGCGACCAGATAAACGCCTAAGACAGCTAAAATACACCCGGTTATTGCGACAAGCCCTAAGGTTTCACCAAATAAGAAATAGGTTTGGATGACCGTAACCGGAGGCACTAAGTAGAAGTAGCTGGCAACCTTTGCCACCTCCCCTTCGCGGATCATGAACATTAAGAGCAATATAGCGCCAACTGAGAGCGCTAGGACCGACCAAACCATTGCCGCAACCAGTTCAAATGTCATGATCACTTGATGATCTTCCAAGAGGAGCGTCATTGGAACAAGCGCTAAAGACCCACCCAAATATTGATAAAAAGTTCCAGAAACAAGCGGTACATTTTGCGCATAGAACTTTTGCAAGATACCACTCATCGAAATCCCTATGAGCGATAAAATACACGCCATGAGCCCAAGCGTTGAAAGTGCAGACCCATCAATATTGTTTGAACCTAACACCACAAGTGAAATGCCGATAAAACCAAATGCTAAACCAAATGACTGCAACAAGCGCAGCTTTTGGCTCAAGAACATAAAACCCAATAAAGCCGTTAAGGCTGGATGTAGACCGACAAAAATGGATGATATACCCGCGGGCATTCCCAAATGAACTGCATAAAACACGCCACCTAGATAAACTGAATGAAGCAGCACGCCAATGACCATTTGCATGAAAGCTTGATTGCGGTTCGGCCAACGTTTTTTCAGCACAATGATCAAAATGAGAAATGCGAGAGCTGCCAGCACCATGCGGATAAGAAGAAAATAGAATGGTTCGATATATGGCAGCGCGTATTTAGCGTTGATGAACCCAGTACTCCAGATCCACACAAAGAGTATTGGCACAATTTGAGTTAAGCGCGACGACATTGGCGAGGTGACCTTTTAAAAATCAGCGCTGGGCGTTTCGCTTAGTAATAATTGGCTATATGGATCTTTCGGCCCGCTAAAGAAGCTCTCAACTTCACCTTTTTCAACCAGGATACCATTTTTAAGCACAGCAACTTCGTCCGCCATTTGTCTTACAACCGCCAAGTTATGACTGATAAACAAAATGGACAGGCCAAACTGCGCTTGGAGATCTTTAAGTAGGTTCAAAATTTGCGCCTGAATGGATACATCTAACGCAGATGTTGGCTCATCGCAGATCAAGAATTCTGGCCTTGCGACAAGTGCTCGCGCGACCGCAATACGCTGGCGCTGACCACCTGAGAACTGATGCGGGTATTTCAACATCGCGCGTTGCGGCATCTCAACAAGTTCCAAGATTGACGCGATTATCTTGCGCTGTTCTGCTGCATCTTTTGCAAGACCGAAAAAGCGAATGGGTTCACCAATAATATCCTCAACTTTGCGTCGATTGTTGAGTGAAGAATATGGATCCTGAAACACCATTTGGATTTTGCGACGGGTTGCATCTTGGCGCGACCTAGCTTTGCCGAATTTCAACGCTTCGCCTAAAAACTCGATCTGTCCGGCGCTTGGTCGCACAAGTCCTACGATTGACTTTGCAAGCGTAGATTTACCCGAGCCACTTTCACCAATTAGCCCCAGAACTTTGCCTGCAGGGATAGAAAGCGAAACATCATCAAGTGCTTTAAACCCTTCATCATTACCAAATGAGAACATGCCCTTTTTGAAATATGTGACATCGAGATTTTGGATATCCAAAACCGGTTTATCATCTGATTCATGTCGTTCGCCGGTGAGTAGCCAGTTCGAAGCAAATTCAGGTGAAGCCCCATCAACCTTCCACAATAGTTCAGGTGTGGATAATTGAACTTCATCATCCAAAATATTGGCAAAGCGATCGAGCTTTTTATCAAGCCGCGGCACTGCTGCCATCAAAGCCTTTGTGTATTCATTGGTTGGACGCTGCAGGACAATACGCGTTGGTCCAACTTCTTGCAGCTCGCCATTTCGCAACACCGAAACACGGTCGGTAATTTCAGAGATCACGCCGATATCATGGGTGATCAAAATAAACCCGACGCTGCGTTTTTTGGCCAGATGTTTGATCAAATCTAAAATCTGCTTCTGGATAGCAACATCAAGTGCGGTGGTTGGTTCATCAGCGATGATCAAATCGGGCTCTGTGCAAAGTGCAAGCGCGATCACCACCCGCTGGCGCATGCCGCCCGAGAACTGATGCGGATATTCCAAAATTCGTGTTTTAGCGTCACTAATACCGGTTTCTTCCAGCAATCCCACGGCTTTTGAAAAAGCATCATCATAAGACACATTTGAGTGCTGGCGGATGGTTTCGACCAATTGTTCTTCAACGGTCAGAAGCGGATTGAGCGATGTTTGCGGATCTTGGAAAATCATCGAAATTTTCGCGCCGCGTAGCTTGTGGTACTGTGTTTGGCTTAAGTCACGAATGCTTTCGCCATTCAACTCTATATCACCTGTAGCGATATAACCTGGATTCGGGATAAGACCCATAATCGCTTGGCCAATCGTTGATTTACCGGCGCCACTTTCGCCCACAAGGCCATGGATCTCACCCTGTTCTAGACGGATATCAAGGTTCTTGACCGCTTGAAACGTGCCAAATCTGGTTGGATATTCAACGGTTAAGTCCGTTACATTCAAAAGAAGTGACATCAGCGCAACCTCGGATTTAAGTATGCGCGGAAGAAATCGCCTAACACATTAATGGAGATGATCAAAAAGATCAGTGCAAAGGATGGGAAGATCACAATCCACCATTCGCCCGAGAAGATGTATTCAGTCCCTATTCGGATCAAAGTCCCCAAGGAAGGTTGGTTTGGCGGAACACCAACACCCAAGAAACTAAGCGTTGCTTCCAACAAAATCGCGACAGCTAGATCGACGGTGCCAATGACCAAAAGCGGGCTTAAAATATTAGGCAGAATAACCACCAGCATGATGCGAATAGGATGTAAGCCAATGATCTCAGCCGCTTGAACATATTCCTTATTGCGCTCAACAAATGTTGAGGCGCGCGCTGTTCTGGCAAAATTCACCCATAATGACAGACCAATTGCGAGTGAAAGCACAACCAGCAGCAAATCTTCGTGCTGCTCACGTGGCAATAGACCGCGCGCTATGCCATCCACCAAAAGCGCGGTTAAAATCGCAGGCAAGCTCAATTGAACATCGGCAATGCGCATGACAATCGTATCAAAACGACCGCCCAGATATCCTGCTGCGACACCAATTGCTGTGCCAAAAATTGCTGCAAATGTCACCGATAAAACACCGATGATGAGTGATAACCGCATGCCATACATGATGGAGGAAAGCAGATCCCTGCCCTGATCATCGGTACCAATGATAAATTGCGGATTGCCACCTTCGGACCAAGCAGGTGGCGTGAAGCTATCTAAGATATCAAACGTCGCCAAATCATATGGATCTGATGGCGCAATAAGTGGTGCGAGCACAGCACCTAGAATACAAATTAGCGCAACCAGTGCAGCAAGCTGCGCCACACGATTGGCTAAGAACAGATAGACGAACTCATTTTCGATTTTGATACGGCGCCAGGCTTCCAACATCATCCTGCCTCCGGTTGAAGTCGAACGCGTGGATCAATAGCGAAATAAAGCATATCCACAATCAGATTTATAACCACAAACACGAGCGCGATGATCACCAAATAAACCGCCATAACCGGGATATCGACATATCGAATACTCTCTAAGAATAGCAATCCCATGCCCGGCCATTGGAATACGCTTTCCGTCACAATGGAAAATGCAATCACACCGCCGAATTGCAGTCCGATGATGGTGATGACTGGAACCATCGAATTGCGCAATGCATGATGATAATGGATGCTGCGATAATTAATCCCGCGCGCAACAGCGAATTTTATAAAGTCCGTGTTGAGCACATCCTGCATCTCCGATCGTACCAAACGCATGGTCAAAGTCAGCTGATATATGCCCAGCGTAATGGCCGGAAGTATCAATGCTTCCAGTCCTTTGATGGAGAAAAAGCTGGATTTCCACCAACCAATTTCGGTGACTTCCCCTCGTCCAAATGTGGGAAGCCAGCCCAATTGCACACCAAAGAGATAGATTAAGAATATACCGATCACAAATGTTGGTATCGATATGCCGACCAACGTTGTGATCAATATGGTTTGCGATAAAAACCCATCGTTTCGTAATGCTGTGTAAATCCCCGCGGGGATGCCTACGATCAGTGATATTAATAGCGAGACAATGCCAAGTTCAATTGTTGCCGGCGCGCGCTCAAGTAACATTTCACCAATGGGCTGGCGTGTGCGATAGGAAAACCCAAATTCTCCTGTGAGCAAGTTGCTCACAAAGCGGCCATATTGCTGAATAACTGGGTCGTTAAGCCCCAATTGCTCGCGCAATCGCTCCTGATCTTCAATTGAAGTTTCTTGACCAACCATAACCGCGATGGGGTCACCAACAAAGCGGAACATTGCAAATGCTAATAGACTAACTGTTAGCATCACAAATATAGATTGAATTAATCTGCGCGAGACGTAAGCGAACATAATTACACCTTTCGAGCTAACTACCCTTACATTGGTTTGAGGCGATTACCAGACTAATTTTTACTCCTTCAACAAATCAAGGTTGGATACCTCATTATGTGGAACCACATCGTGTTTATTATCAGATTTACCGTTGGACATCTCAAATTATTATTCCTAAGCTGAAGCGTAAACAATTGTGCGAAAACAAGATTGGGAGAACACAATGACAATGAAAAAAAGAACCGCACGCTCTTTAATAGCGTCAAGCATTATTGCGGGTGTCGCGGCAAGCGTTAGCTTGACATCTGCATCTGCAGAAACATTCAAATGGGCTGGTTCAACTGACCCGCAAACAATGGATCCGCATGCGGTTAACTCTGCTCCGGTCTTGGGTTTCTTGAACAATGTGTATGAAGGCCTTGTTCGCCGTAATAAAACAATGCGCATCGAGCCTGCACTTGCTGAAAGCTGGGAAGCACTTGGCGGCAACGGCTGGCGTTTTAAACTGCGCCAAGGCGTAACATATCATGATGGCTCTGCATTTACTGCAGAAGACGTATTGTTCTCATATCAGCGCGCAAGTTCTGAAGAAGCTGATGTGCGCTCATGGTTCTCTCCGGTATCTGAAGTGATCGTTCAGGACGATTATACAATCGACTTCATGACAAAAGCGCCTAACCCGCTTTTCCCTGATTCCATTGCAAACTTCATGATCATGGATAAAACTTGGACTGAAGCTAATGATGCAGCTCGCCCTTCAAAGGAAGCTGAAAACTTTGCAACCCGCAATGTAAACGGTACTGGCGCATTCATGCTGGCATCGCGCGATCCTGGGGTTAAAACCACTCTAAAACCATTTGCAAATTGGTGGGATGAGTTGGAAAGCAACATCACAGAAGCGGTTTTCACACCAATCGGCGAATCATCCACTGGTATGGCCGCGTTGCTTTCAGGTGAGATTGATTTTATCGCGCCTATCCCGCTTCAAAACGTTCCACAAATGAAAGGCCGTGATGGCTTTACGGTTCATGAAGGTGTTGAAGCACGTGTGATCATGTTTGGTTTCGGCCATGAAGCTGATGCATTGAAATATTCAGATGAAACCAAGGATAAGAACCCATTCCAGGATGTTCGTGTTCGTCAGGCTATCTATCAGGCTATCGATGTTGGTGCTCTGACAAGCAAGGTGATGCGCGGAACAGCTGAGCCTGTGTCTCAATTGGTTTCGAAAGAGATGCGTGCATATTCAACCGGTCTTGCAGATCGCTTGCCGTTTGATCCTGAAGCATCAAAAGCGCTTCTGGCTGAAGCTGGTTATCCAGATGGATTTTCATTCGGTCTAATGTGCCCGAATGATCGCTATATCAACGACGAAGCCATTTGTCGTGCAGCGGCGTCTATGCTTGCGAAAATTGGTGTGGATGCGAAATTGTCAACAATGCCGGTTCGTGCATATTGGCCTGAGCTTCGTGCAGACAATTTCGATATGTACCTTCTAGGTTGGTCTCCAGGCACATTTGATGCAGAGCACCCAATTCGCTTCCTAGCTTCAACGCCAAACTCGGAAAAGAAACTAGGTTCATGGAACTTTGGTGGCTATTCAAATGCACGTGTTGATGAGCTGCTTCCGATGATCCAGACAGAAGTTGATGATACAAAACGTCAGGCTTTGGTGGATGAAGCTCACAAGCTTATCCAGGATGAAGTGGCTTACGTTCCTATGTATGTTCAGCCGCTAATCTGGGCAACGAAGGACAATATCTCACTCACTCAAAGAACGGATAACTTCTTTATCCTTCGTTGGGTAACAGTGAACTAGTCTTCTGACATAAACGATAAAAGGCCTGTCATATCGACAGGCCTTTTTTTATATCACTAGGAAATTTATGATCGGTACTAAGGGTTCAATTAAATCTTTCTGGTTGTTCCAGATACTTTAATTGCGCTGCCAACTTCATCGGAAAATTCAGCTTTTAATACCGAGCGCTGCCCCATATCTTCGCCTTGAATAATCTTAATCTTATTCTCATGGGGCCATTTAATATCACGCAGATAGCCAGAAAATGCTGCCGCTGCTGCCCCAGTTGCAGGGTCTTCTAATACCCCGCCAGATGCAAAAGCATTGCGAACATCAAACAACTGATCATCATTGATATAGACCAGCATGATTGTCACAATGCCATGCTTACGCATGAATTCGCGCCCCTCATCCAAATCGTAGGACATGCGTTTAAGATCTTTGCGATCACGCAAACAAATTACGAAATGGTCAGCGCCAGCATGAATTCTTGCCGGCAGGATGCGTGAATTTAGCTGCGCACGGCTTAGGCCGAACAGATCAAGCACGGGGCTTGTTTGCGCATTGGTTAGCTCTTTGGAATGCGTTGGTGGCGAATAAAGCGAGGCACTATATTGTCCGCGGGCACTGACCCCTTCAACAGCAATTTCAGCATCATTGAGCACTAATTCATAGCGAGCCTCGCCATGTTCTTGCGCAAGATAGGCGCCCAATGCAATGGTCGCATGACCACAAAAAGGAACTTCCGTTTCTGGTGAGAAATAACGCGTGCGCCATTTTCCATTGGCTTGTTTTACGGAGAAAACAGTTTCAGAATAACCTACTTCCGCCGCAAGATTTTGCATTTTTGTATCACTCGGCATCTCGTCCAAAAGAACGACACCCGCAGGATTGCCCCCGGATTTACCATCAGAAAATGCTGCTATCCGTTGAATATCCATCGTGCATTCCAACCTTTAAATAATACCAGTAAAATCCATAAAATGAGACCGACTATCTCATAAATAACGATCTAATCTATATATTATTCGCTTTTCAGCTGCAATGAATGGAAGCACTCAAAAGCCGAGATAATTTCCAAGATATTTCACTAAGGCTCCGGATGGATATAATCCATATACTTCAGATACTTAGCTAAGAATTAAAGACGTACGCAACTGCAAATATCGCCTATTAGGAAATACCCCTAAAAAGATACAACCTGCTCTATTTTTCTACGACCTCAGAAAAAACCTTATTTCAACACGATGCGCGCGCGTTTATCTTAATCCGCGCTTATCACTTTCCGTTTGAAAATCCGTCAAAGCTGCAGCAAATTTAGAGATCCCCCATTCAAGCACTTGGTCGGTTCCGTGACGGTCATTAAAGTCAGATACGAGCATTGGATCATCGCCTGATGTCCCAGCCATGCTTTGTATGAAAATATCAGCTTCTTGCCCTGTTAAGATGCATTCACCACGCTCTAAACATTCGTTCGGATTGTAATCCCAAACAACCTTTTCACCATCATTGACAGTAAGCGAGGCCCCGTTAAAGGTTGTGCCCGGTTCAATGCCAAATTCAACTTTATACCCCTGCCCTTCGGGCTCGATAAAGACAAACTGCGCTGCAAATTTTGGTGCAGGGCTAAACACATCGACATAGCGAATATAGCATCGCTCAACTTTCTTGCCCTTGCGGATCGCTTCATCACAGATCGTATCCCACAAACCAAACGGCTTATAATGCGTGACAACCCAGTCGCCGGGCGTATCATTGCCATCAGCATCTGTCGCAAAGGCTGTAGGTGAAGTTGATAAAACCAAAACGGCGAGAAGACTGGTGATGGATGCGATCTTTTTCATAGTGGATACCCCATAATTAGAACTGGGATCTTTTTATCAGATCATTTTCTCACGAAGGGTCATATCCATTCACATTTTCGGCATATGGTGCGCCTTCGGCGTATTCATCAGAAAATCAAATGTATTGATCAATTTTTTGCACTCGTCGCACAGTTTAATCAATGCTAAGTCGGTTTCATGGCTATTCTTGATATTCTCATACTCATCGTTGTCACCGTGATTTGGGGCCTGAATTTTGCCATTTCAAAGCTTGGGATGGATCAACTCCCTCCTTTAATGCTGTCTGCCCTACGTTTTTCCGTTGTCGCGCTGGCTGTTTTATTTATCCCTCGGCCCAAAATTGATTGGCGCATTATTGCCGGCATCGCGCTGTTTATCGGCATTATCAAATTCTCATTGTTGTTTGTCGCGCTTGATATCGGCTTTGGTGCCGGACTTTCCTCTGTCGTGGTGCAAGGTCAGGTCTTCTTTACAATCATCTTAGCCTTCTTTTTCTTCGGCGAACGCATTGATAAGTTCCAATCAATCGGGCTTCTGGTGGGCTTCACCGGCCTTGCGATCATGGGATTTGATGAAGGCGGAAGCTTCAACCTACTTGGATTTTTCTTTGTCGTGATGGGCGCGATTTGTTGGGCAAGCGCAAATATGTTGTTTCGCCAAACAGGTAATGTGCCAGCGGTATCGGTGATTGTATGGGCAAGCCTTTATGCATCGCTGCCCATTTGGTTGATATCACTTTATTTCGAAGGTCCTGCGCGCATTCTCAGTGGTTTCACCAATATCGGGCTATTGGGTGTCACAGTTGTTTTATATGTTTCGCTGTTATCAACCCTGTTTTGCTATTCATTCTGGGGTAAAATGCTGTCAAAATATAAAGCTGCAGATGTAACGCCCTTTGCATTGCTGATCCCAGTTTCCGGGCTAATGGGGGGAATAGTATTGCTCGATGAGGAAATCAGCCTTTTGGCGCAAGTCGGTATCGCCACCATTATGGCGGGGC
>JAHDEP010000099.1 GCA_020628775.1 Rhizobiaceae bacterium
GCGATTTCATCGATCATCATTTTGGGTGCATTGATGCAAATCGGATCAGGGTCCTTCCTCGTTATTCTCCTCGCTGCATTGTCTGTCTTTATGGCGAGTTTGAATATCTTTGGTGGCTTCTTGGTCACGCGTCGCATGCTAGCCATGTTCCAGAAGTCTTAAGGGGAGAAGTAAAATGAGTTTAGGTCTTACTACAGCTGCATATGTTGTTGCAGCAGTCCTCTTTATTCTGTCACTCGGTGGTTTGTCAGGCCAGGAAAGCGCTAAACGCGCTGTATGGTATGGCATTGTCGGCATGGGCTTGGCAGTTTTGGCAACATTGTTCGGACCAGGTTCTGGTCTTTGGTATCTTTCAATCCCGCTCATCATTGGTGGCGGAATTATCGGTTATATGGTTGCGCAACGCGTTCAAATGACCGAGATGCCTCAGCTTGTTGCAGCTATGCACTCACTTGTGGGTCTTGCTGCGGTGTTTGTCGCATTTATCGCTCATTTTGAGATTGATAATGTGCGTTATGCGCAAGAAGTATCGGGTGAAGATGTTAAATCACTTGGTGCATTTGCAGCGCTTATTGCCAAGAAAACAGCCGTTGAGATTAACATCCTTCGCGTTGAATTGTTCCTAGGACTATTCATCGGTGCGATCACCTTCACAGGTTCTGTCATTGCGTTTGGTAAGCTTGCTGGCAAAGTGTCATCGGCTGCTGAAAAATTGCCTGGTGGACATGCGTTAAATGCGAGTGCAGCGATCATCTCATTGATCTGCCTAGTCTGGTATTTCAATACTGGTGGTCTTTTGCCGCTCATTATCATGACAATCATGGCTTTGTTCATCGGTTATCACTTGATCATGGGTATCGGTGGCGCTGATATGCCTGTTGTTGTTTCAATGCTGAACTCATATTCAGGTTGGGCAGCGGCTGCGATTGGTTTCTCGCTTGGCAATGATCTTCTTATCGTTGTTGGCGCTCTTGTGGGTTCTTCAGGTGCAATCTTGTCATACATCATGTGTAAAGCGATGAACCGCTCGTTCATTAGCGTTATCCTTGGTGGCTTTGGTGGAACATCTGGTCCTGCAATGGAAATTGAAGGTGAGCAAATTGCCATCGATGCAGATGGTGTTGCAACTGCACTTGATGAAGCTGATAGCATAGTGATCGTTCCAGGTTATGGCATGGCTGTGGCGCAAGCGCAGGCTTCGATTTCTGAACTTACTCGTCGACTTCGCGCAAAGGGTAAAGAAGTGCGTTTTGCTATTCACCCAGTTGCGGGTCGTCTACCAGGTCACATGAATGTGCTCTTGGCGGAAGCTAAAGTGCCATATGATATTGTGATGGAAATGGATGAAATCAATGATGATTTCCCAGACACTGATGTGTGTATCATTGTCGGTTCAAACGATATCGTGAACCCAGCTGCACAAGAAGATCCGAACTCACCAATTGCAGGCATGCCCGTGTTGGAAGTTTGGAAAGCCAAACAAGTGTTTGTTTCAAAACGTGGTCAGGGGACTGGTTATTCAGGCATCGAAAACCCACTGTTCTTTAAAGAAAATACACGCATGTTCTACGGTGATGCAAAACAATCTGTTGATGCATTGCTGCAAAAGATTTCGTAATTTCATAGCGGAATTTAGAGTTTATAGGCGAGGGCGGTTTATCCGCCCTCGTTTTTTTGTGCCTGTCATTTTATTAGCTTTGATCTGGCTCAAGGTCTTCCAAATTCCACTCTGCTAATCTTGATAAAGTTAGGAGATAAAATGGAACACGGACATTCAGTGAAAGAAATCAGGGAACGTTTGGTGGAAAAAAATACCCCCAGCGATCTTCGAGATTTCGTCTATGGAAGTATTGATGGCACAATCACAACATTTGCAATTGTTGCAGGTGTTGAAGGTGCAAACTTAGCACCTTCTATTATTATAGCTCTCGGGTTTGCCAATGTTTTGGCTGATGGATTTTCAATGGCAGCGAGTAACTATAGCGGCACCAAGGCTGAGCTTGATGATATTAAACGCTTGCGGCAAATCGAGGTTCAGCATCTTAAAACTAACCCCGAAGGTGAACGGGAGGAGATCCGTCAAATCCTCATCATGAAAGGACTTGAGGGTGAGGTTTTAGAAGGTGCTGTTCGCGCTATCACGTCACATAAAGAACGCTGGATCGATATGATGATGGTAGAAGAATATGGTGTTCTCCCACAAAACCCGCAGCCATTTAGAGCCGCAATCATCACCTTTTTCGCATTTGTCATCTGCGGCATGATCCCGTTAGTTTCTTATATCTTAGGTCTAGGAAATGCCTTCATCGCTGCAACCGTTGCAACGGGTGTTACGTTTTTCCTTATTGGCGCCCTTAAAAGCAGATGGTCGTTACAAAATTGGGTTTGGTCAGGTTTAGAAACGCTGGGGATTGGCGGTATTGCCGCAGCTTTGGCTTATTTCGTGGGAACGCTTTTTGCCGGTTAGTTAAAACCATCTTGATAGATGTTTTTAATTACATCTTTGAGCGCGATCTCTAAATCTGATGATATCAATCCGGGCCCCGCTTTCGCGCCCGCTTCACCATGGAACCAAACACCTGCGCACGCAGCCTTAAACTCTGGCATGCCTTGTGCCAATAGCGCGGCAATTATTCCGCACAACACATCACCGCTGCCAGCTGTTGCAAGCCAAGGTGGTGCATTATTTGAAATCGCTGCGTGACCTGCGCTATCAGTAATCACCGTGTCTGGGCCTTTAAGAACAATTGAAGCGTCTGATCTTTGTGACGCGGTCTTTGCTCGTTGCACCTTATCTTCGCATGTCAAAAGATCAGCGAACAATCTTGCAAACTCACCATCATGCGGTGTCATAATCGTGGCTGATGATCTTGAGTTTATCAATTCAAACAACTCATCGGGATCATTGGAAAACGCTGTTAACGCGCCTGCATCCAAAACCACTGATCTATCCGTTTTCAATATAGCTCTCACGAGATCTCGCGTGTTGCCGTTGGGATCAAGACCGGGGCCAACGCATATCGCATTGATACGCTTATCGCCGAGTATCTTTATAAGATCATTGGTTCCATCCATCTTTGTAAGCATTATCGCATCTGTACGCGCCGCGTGCGCGGACATGGTTTGTAAAGGACAAGCAATCGTGACCAATCCTGCGCCCATACGCAGTGCTGATTTTGCCATCAAACGAGCCGCACCCGATTTATCCAACCCGCCGGAAATCGCCAATGCATGCCCGCGGGTATATTTATGCCCATTTGCTTTTATAAATGGATATTGATCTTGCCAAAGTTGAGGCGCGTTTTGATAAATAAGCGGTGAGAGTTGATCTAACACCTCATTGGTAATTCCAATCTGACCGAGGAACATATCACCACAATGATCACACCCGGGATAAAGCAGATGTCCGGGTTTATATCTAAAGAATGTTGCCGTCACATCAGCTTTGATCGCGCATCCTGAAACTTGGCCGGTTCGCCCGTTAATACCGCTTGGTAGATCAACGGCGAGCACCTGAGCGGAGGCTGCATTTATTGATAAAACTGTTTCGGCATATGTTCCTGTAATCTTGCGGGTTAATCCTGCACCAAAAATTGCATCCACGATTAAATCATATTTATCAAAATTTGGATTGGCCTCGACGGGGATGCCTTTTGACATCTCATCATATGCAAGACGCGCGTCTCCAGCGATCTTTTCCGTGTCGCCAATTATTGTCACGGTGACATTGCATTTCTCGCGCAATAACAAATTGGCCAGAACAAAACCATCACCACCATTATTGCCAATGCCGGCCACAACCAAAATTTTCGTTGCTTTTGGGAAATGCTTCTGCACTGCAGCTAATAGAACTTCGCCTGCATTGTGCATGAGTTTAATGCCTGAAATGCCGCTTTTGATTGTAAGAGCATCAGCTTTTGACATCTGATCTGGCGTTAAAAGTTCATGCATTTCTCGTCCTGGGGTTTTTATAAACTGCACTAAAAAAGAAGCGAAATTGGTGGTCTAAATCTAACACAAAAAAATATCGAAGGGTTTGATCTGGCGCAAGGCAATAAGTTTGGCACGCGCTAATATGAGATCAACACAAAGGAGATCTTAACATGAGTAAAGACACAATTTTGACCTTCATAGGAACTTCGTGTTCATCTGAAACCATTCAAAAAGCCATTGTAATGGCCGATGAAGCAAATGCACATCTTTCTGTCGTTATCGTTGCTGTAGCGCCCCAATTATACGCCTATGGCTATGGCATCGCATACGGTAGATTTGTCGGTGTTGAAAACTGGTCTCAAGAAATCAAAGACATGACTGAGGAAGTCAATGAGAAATCCGACCAGGTTGAAAAACTCGTCCAAGAAGCAGGAATTTCCGCTGATGTTCTCATGGAATTCTGCGAGAGCTCACTTTTAAGAAGTGCAGTTATGAGCCATGCTTGTTTGGCTGATCGCGTCGTCATTCTCGAAAGATCAGGTTTGCCTGCAGACATTGTAGATGGCGTAATATCTGGCGTGATATTTGATGCACCATCAGGGCTTATCCACGGAAGAAATGGCGATAAGGCTGCGGTCGCATGTCAGAACGCTTTTATTGCTTGGGATTCAAGTAAGCATTGTGCCGCGGCTATCAAAAGCGCATTGCCATTGTTTGGCAGCGATACTGAAGTCACCATCGGAGTTTTCGATCCTGTGAAGCGGGAAGGGGAAGATGGCGAAGAACCCGGCGCTGATTTAGCTAGCTGGCTGTCACGTCATGGTCTTAAAGTTACTGTTGAGCAATATCCATCAGGTGGAGATGAGATCGGTGATTGCATCTTAAAACGCGCAAAGGAAAAAGGTGCCGAGCTGATCATTATGGGTGGATACGGCCATATGAAAATCCGCCAGCAATTGTTTGGTGGCACCACTGAGACCATGCTTGAGCAACGCGAATTACCAATTTTAATTGCGCATAAATAACAAAGGTTGTGGGCGTGGAAAACTGCGCCCACATAACTATTGCATGACTGATATTTCAGGCAATTCACGTTCCGCAGTTTGCCGGATTAGCGTCGCGATTTCATTAAACAGTTTGCCATGAACTGAACGCTTGCGCCATGTAAGACCAAGTTGGCGATATAGGTTGATCCCATTAAGGTCCAATACCGCAATCTCATTACGACTGCCAATTTCTGAGCGCACATAAAGCGCTGGTAAAAACGCAAGTCCAACATTCATACCAACCATCAAGCGAAGCGTATCAAGGCTTGTGCCCTCATAGTCGCGCAATGGATTTGCCCCAAGATCTTCACACAATTGGCTAATCTGATCATGCATGTGATGGCCGCGCTCAATGACCAAAACATTTTGGCTCTTCAAATCAGCTTTATCGATATGTGGTCGATCAGCAAGCGGATGATCGGGCGATGCCACTACTAAAAACGGCTCGCGAAATAACTGCTCTACAACAAGGTCTGAATGCTTAATTGGTAGAGGGGAAATGACAACATCATGGATGCCTTCTTTTAATTCCAATTGTAGATCCTGTGGTTTTCCCTCTTTCACATAGAGCTTCAAATTGGGGTATTTTTTGTGCATTTGCGGCACAATATATGGAAGCAGATAGGCCCCCAAAGTTGGCGGCACGCCAATGCGGATAGTTCCTTCAAACCCATGTTGAGACGCCGCAGCGAGATTTTTAATCTCCTCAACCTCAGACAAGATGCTTCGCGCCCGCTCGGAAATTTCACGACCCAATGGGGTAAGCATGACTTTGCCTGTATCGCGCTCAACCAAACGCGCTTTGAGCTGTTTCTCCAATTCTTGAATTTGTGTGCTGAGTGTTGGCTGCGTCACATTCATACGTTCGGCAGCTCGGCGGAAGTGGAGTTCTTGTGAAAGTGCGACGAGGTAACTGAGTTGTCTAAGGGTCGTCATGAGGGTTTTGCCGATGGGTTAAGTGAAATTGTTTATAGATAAAAATAAATGAAGATATCTACTTTAATAGTTTCAATCTATCACACTTTACCCAAATATCAATTGGAAAAACTATATCGCAGGTAATAGATCAAGGAGGTAGAAACACAAAAACGGATGCACATTATGAATAGTTTCGATTTGATATTCATGGCTCTCGCCAGTCCATTAATCGGGATATTGCTTTATGGATTTTATGTCTTCCATTTTGATCCAACGGGAAAAACAACAAAAAATTTGACCCGATGGATCAACCAGCAATAATACCCCCAAGAGCACCAGCACAAACTCCCCTTCCCAAAACCATGTGCTGGTGCTCGTCTTCTACACATTCTTAGTAAAGTAAGCCTCCCATGGAAAACCTGCTGTCACCTGTCATACTCTTCTTCATTTTGGGAGGACTGGCTGCTTTCGCTCGGTCAGATCTCACCATTCCTGAAACTTTATCCAAAACGCTCTCGCTATATTTAATGTGCGCCATCGGTCTAAAAGGTGGTGTTCTTATCGCAAGCAACGGCTTTACCATAGACTTGCTGTTCGCCGGAACGGCAGGTCTATTGTTAAGTTTCCTCCTTCCGATATTGGCATTTGCGATACTTCGAAGTTTTGGAAAGCTCGACACCACCAATGCAGCGGCGGTGTCCGCGCATTATGGTTCGGTGAGTGTTGTCACATTTATCACAGCCAACCAGGTCTTAACGGATAAAGGCATGGCGCCCGCGGGTTACATGATTGCGGTTTTGGCATTGATGGAAACCCCGGCGATTATCTCAGGCTTATTCCTTGCAAAACGCGGTTCAACATTAAGCTTCCAGCCCAATAGCGATCTCATGCGGGAAACCCTATTAAACGGTTCAATCGTATTGCTCACAGGTAGTTTCATCATTGGCATCATTATCGGCAAAGATGGGTTTGCACCAATCGCACCGGTATTTGAAACAGGCTTTACAGGTCTGTTATGTCTGTTCTTGCTCGATATGGGTCTGCTGGCTGTTCGCCGCTTAAGAAACGCCAGAAGTCTGACGTTTAGGCTTGTTGTATTGGGTATTGCATTCCCGATCATCAATGGTCTGATTGGCTCAATGATCGGTGCAGCTGTCGGACTTGATGCGGGTACTACAACAGCGCTTGCAATCCTCGCTGCCAGTGCTTCCTATATCGCGGTTCCCGCAGCGATGAGGTTAGCGCTTCCCAAAGCGGATGCAGGGCTTTATCTTGCAATGTCATTGGCGATCACATTCCCATTTAATGTGATCATCGGAATTCCACTCTTTAGTCAAATTTCAATTTATATGGTGCAGCTATGGTCGTAACAACTCCGAGAAAAAAGATTGAGATTTTAATCGATAGGCCTTTGATGAAGCGCTTGCGCCAAATCACCAAGGACGTTGATATCTCCGGCTATACGGTTTTCAACGCGATCGGCGGTGAAGGCGGGCAGGGGCGCTGGCGCGATGATCAAGTTACTGGCGGCGCCGGTAGCAAGGTATTGTTTATGTCGATTTTAAATGATGAAAAAGCCACCGAGTTTTTAACCGCGATTGAGCCACTCCTTGATGAATATGGTCTCTTGGTTGCTATCTCCACCGTGGAAGTTATTCGTGCAGACCGGTTCTAGATTTCTTACATCAACCCTGCACCAAAATTAAAAAAACGTAATGTTGAAATGATTGAAACTCGGCAATGCATTCCCCACATCTGCAATAACAATTCAGGAGACGGAGATTAAAATGAGCTTAAACCAGTTGTTTGACCAGTTTTTGGGTAGCCAGCAGAATAACGCAAACGCGGCGCAAAATAACAATGCGCAAGGCGGTGGTGGTATTGCCGATTTGGCCAGCAATATTCCAGGTGGACTGATGGGTGGTCTAGCCGCGGGCGGTTTGCTCGGCGTTCTTATGGGAAACAAAAAAGCTCGTAAAACTGTTGGCAAGGTTGCTGGTGGCGCTGTTGGCCTTGGTGGTGCAGCGATACTAGGTGCTGTTGCATTTAACGCGTATAAGAACTGGCAATCTGGACAATCAGCGCCGACGGCAACAACAGCTCCTAATGCTCCTAATGCTCCTGCAGCTCCGTCTGGGATGGCTGCATCTGCCCCTGCGCAAATTCAGCACACACCAGCAACGTCTGTCCCGCAAGCGCCGGCAAATGAAGCGAATTTTGACCCGATTAAAACAGTAGCTGCTGACGGAAGCCCGTTCCAACTTGCACTTGTTAAAGCCATGATCTCAGCGGCGAATGCCGATGGTCATATCGATGCAAAAGAACAAGCCGCCATTTTTGACACTGTTAATAAGCTTGAGCTTGAAGCTGCTGATAAAGCGGTGATCTTTGATACATTGCAAAACCCGCCAGAAATTGGTGAGATTGCTGCACTGGCAAATGGTTTGGAACAAGCAAGCGAGATCTATTTGGTTTCGCGAATGGCGATTGATCCAGATCGTCCAAGCGAGAAAGCCTATCTGTATGATCTGGCGGTTATGATGAATTTACCGCAGGATTTGGTTGCGCATTTAGAGCATCAAATTAGCCAACAACAAGGCTGATAATTTTATCAGCCGACGGTTACTTATTGATTGTCGCAATAGGCTCAATCTGCTAGAGAAAATAGTAAGTTATTTTTCTTCCAGATTGAGCATTTTTATGACCAAAGCGCCTTATAAAATTGGGGTTGTCGGTGTTGGCGAGATTGCCAAAAACCAGCATATTCCATCAATTAACCGACATCCTGATTTCGAGTTTGCCGCCGGTGTAAGCCGTCATCAGAAAACTGAAGGCGTTGATAATTTCACCTCTATCGAGGATATGATATCTGCGCGCCCAGACATTGATGTTGTGTCATTATGTGTGCCACCTCAGGTGCGTTATGGGATTGCCTGGGCAGCGCTGGAAGCTGGCAAACATGTCATGCTTGAAAAACCTCCGGGGATTTCTGTTGTCGAAGTTGAAAGCCTTGTCCGTTTTGCGGAAAAACAAGGCGTAACATTATTTGCAACTTGGCATTCGCGTTATGCAGCAGCTGTTGAAACTGCAAGAAGCTGGCTAGCCGATAAAAAGATCCAAAGTGTCAAAATCATTTGGAAAGAAGATGTAAAACACTGGCATCCCGGCCAAACGTGGATCTGGCAAGCCGGTGGTATGGGTGTGTTTGATCCAGGTATCAACGCATTGTCTATTTTAACCCACATCATGAATGTGCCGTTTCATTTGCAAGAAGCGGATTTATCTTTCCCAAGCAATTGCGAAACACCAATTGCGGCGCAGCTAAAATTTATGGGCAATGATGAGCTTTCACTCACTGCAGATTTTGATTGGCGCCAGACCGGTCCTCAGCATTGGGATATTTATGTTGAAACGACCGAAGGTCAGGTTCATCTCGCCAATGGTGGCAATGATATGTTGATTGATGACAAGCCTTATTTTAGCGCTGAAAATGCTGAATATGACAATATTTACGCACGATTTGCCGATTTATTAAAACAAGGTCAGTCTGACATTGATCTTATGCCGTTAAAGCATGTGGCTGACGCATTTATGCTGGGCAAAAGATCAGTGGTTGAAGCTTTTGAAGAGTAGGCTTAGGTAAAAAATTTTAGCGCGATCCAGAGACCAATTGTGCCCCAAAAGCACATATTAACAAATGAGCGCATCACGCCGCCATCTTCTTCGATGCTTACGCCTAAGCGGTTCAACACAAGTGTTCCTGGCATTAAAAATAATTTGAGCAATAGATTGAGTATCAACATTGTTCGTTCCTTAGTTTATCGGCCATTTCGGGGGAGAGCGAAATGGATCCTTGTTTCTTGCTAGCCATAAGCTTGAAGCAATCCGCTTTGCCGTTTCATTGATTTGCATTGCCGTTGCTTCATCAAAAATTTGCTTGGTGGTTTTGCTGAAGAGCTCGAGCCATTGAAGAAAATCTTCAGTTTCCAACCCATCGATCTGATTATGTTTGGGAACAGGCTGCCCTTTATATTCGCCGGTTTTGAGCAATACCGAGCGCCAAAATGCTTTCATCTTTTCAAGATGAGGCTCCCAATTGCCATCTATGATCCGCTCAAAAATAGGGGCCAATTGGGCATCATTTCGGATGCTTAGATAAAATTCATCCACCAATTGTGAGATTTGTTCATGGGTGATCTCCAAGTTGCTTTTGGGGTGAATGGGGGTTGGTTTATCTAACATTTCAAGCGATCAATAATACATTCATTTAATTTGCATCTTTTATATCTCACATCAATATGATAAATGCAACATATAAAATGAATGTATTAGAGACTTGATATGCGCCTCAACCAAGCCAGCGATTTTGCCCTGCGAATTTTGATGCTTCTAGCCGATCAAAAAGATCCGCTTACGGTAGATGAGATTGCCACGCGATTAGATATCGCAAAATCTCATACGATGAAAATCGTGGCAAAATTGGTGAAGGCGGGGATCTTGTTATCCCTAAGAGGACGCACAGGTGGCGTACGTCTTGGCAAGA
The DNA here is from genome assembly GCA_020628775.1 of Rhizobiaceae bacterium. GTDB lineage: Bacteria > Pseudomonadota > Alphaproteobacteria > Rhizobiales > Rhizobiaceae > Lentilitoribacter. The sequence continues at coordinate 10,441 of JAHDEP010000099.1, forward strand.
AAGCCGATGAAATAATCATTGGGGATGTCGTGCGCATTGTCGAAGCAGATTTTGCAATTGTCGAATGCATGCTGCCTGATCATCAGACATGTTTATTCTTGCCAAGTTGTAAACTCAAAGGCCTAATGCATCAGGCACGATCCGCATTTCTGAAAGTACTAGACGAGCAAAATCTGGAGATGATTACCTCCAGATCATAAGCTTATTCGCCGTATGGCACCCAGACGTTTTTAATCTGCGTTGCTTGGCGTAAAAACTCTTCACTCGCACCTTGGTTTTCATCAAACCAATCAATGGCTAATCCATTATTACACCAAGTCCGCTTCAT